>JAVHOU010000245.1:0-7621 GCA_036170275.1 Ignavibacteriaceae bacterium | reverse complement strand
AACAAAATGGGCATTTGGTTTGATTACCCCAAATCAACCGAAAGTTAGTTTAAAATCTTTAATTGGCAAATCAGAAATTGAGTTTGAAGATTTGATTAGAATCGCATCGAATGATTTTGAAAATGATGTATTCAATCATTTTCCCGAGATAAAGGAAATAAAAGAAAAAATGTTGGAATTTGGGGCTGTGTTTTCTTTGATGACAGGAACAGGCTCAACTGTTTGGGGTATGTTTTATGATGAAGCTGCTGCTTATCAAACAGAATCATATTTTAAATGCAAAAATTATTTTACGTATCTGCAAAATCCTATTTAACTGCACCTTCTGTAAACTCAACAGTTCCTTTCGTAGCATTAAGGTTTACTTTTAATCCAAAAGGAATAGTTACAAAATCCTTAATGTGACCGTGCGGAAAAGTATAGATTGAAGGAATTTTTAATGATCCAATGTAATCAGAAATTACTTCACCGAGAGTTAAAGTCTTCTTTTCTGGATCATGTTCGTTGCAATCGACAAATCTTCCTAAAATTATTCCCTTAACTTTCTTAAACGTTCCTGAAAGTCTTAGTTGATTTAACATTCTATCAACACGATAAGGCAATTCTCCAACATCTTCAATCATTAAAATTTTTCCGGTCAGATTTGGAAAATAATCCGTACCAAGTAATGCTGCAAAAACCGCTAAGTTACCACCAATCAATCTGCCTGATGCACTTCCCTTCTGCAAATGTGGCATCTTTTGGTTCTCAGGATATTTTATTTTACCTAATTTTTTGTTTGATGTTATCGTGGCCCAAAAATTTTCATTTGTGTAAGGACTAACTTCATCATGAAAATCAACCGCAACCATTGGTCCGGCAAAAGTTATCAATCCTGCTTTTTGAAAAAATGCCATCTGGAGTGAAGTTATCTCACTATACCCAACAAATATTTTAGGATTATTTTTTATTACGCGGTAATCAATTTTATCCAACAATCTAAATGCTCCATATCCACCACGGAGTGTAAAAATGGCTTTAACACTTTTGTCTTTGAACATAGAATGAATATCATCAACTCTTTCCTGGTCGGTGCCGGCAAGATAACCATGATATTTCCCAACATTAACTCCAAGCTTTACCCTGTAACCTAATTTTTCGAGATATTTAACTCCGGTTTCAATTCTTGATAATTCATCTGGTGAGGAGGCAGGAGAAATAATCCCGATGACATCTTTTTTATTAAGTTTTTTAGGTTTTTGAAGTAACATACATAATCCTTTTGTTAGACTTTTATAATTGGAAATTTAATGAAACAAAAAAATTGGAGCAAACATTGGACAAAAGTAAAATAAATACTTCAATTTTCTTGGCTAAAGTGAGATATGACTTAAATCACGATTTTATTGAGTCTTTTATCAAAATTTTTTGCAAATTTATAATGTGTTATATTTGAAATAAGCAATAATCAAAGCATTTCAGTTAATTTTTATAGAAAATCAATTATAGAGACTTCTGAAAAATTCAAAAGGTCATTCCCGTGGAAACGGGAATTCAGTGAATATGAAATAGATTCCCGCTTTCGCGAGAATGACAGTCAATATGAAATATATTTTTCAGAAGTCTCTATAAATTAATGAAGCAAATAAGATTTTAGAATGAAAAAACCTAAGATACTTTTCATTGGTGGTTCGATAAATCAAACCACGATGATGCATAAAATCTCAAATGAACTTCCAGAGTGTGAAGCCTATTTTACTCCATATTTTGCAAGCGGTCCTCTATGGTTAATGACAAAATTAAAGATGCTTGAGTTTACAATTATGGGTGGAGAGTTTAAGCGAAAGACTCTGGAATACATCAAAAACAATAATCTCAGATTAGATTTTGAGGGAAGAAATGATATTTATGATTTAGTTTTCACTCCACAGGACTTAATTGTTCCAAGAAATATTAAAAAATTTAAAACGATACTTGTACAAGAAGGGATGACTGATCCACCTGATTGGCGATATCATGTTACAAGATTTCTTGGACTTGGACGTTGGTGTGCAAGTACATCTATGACAGGGTTATCCCATATGTACGATTATTTTTGTGTTGCCTCAGAAGGTTTTCGCGATCAGTTTATAGATAGAGGTGTTAATCCAAATAAAATTCGTGTTACTGGAATTCCAAATTTTGATGACTTTGAAAAATTAAGAAATCTAGAGTTTGAGCATAAAAACTTTGTTTTGGTTGCTACTTCTGATGTAAGAGAAACTACTAAGTATGAAAACAGAAAAGAGCTATTATTAAACGCAAAAAAAATTGCTGGTAATAAGAAAATAATTGTTAAACTTCACCCAAATGAAATTGTAAAAAAACGAACTGCTGAAGTAAAAAAATATTTACCAGATGCTTTGGTTTATCACGGCGTTAGTATCGATCCAATGATTGCAAATTGTGATGCATTGGTTACAAGATTTTCAAGTACAATTTTTCCTGCTATTGCTCTTGGCAAAGAAGTTTATTGTAATATTGATCTTAAAGAAATAAAAAGATTATTTCCTATTCAGAATGGTGGAACATCTGCAAAAGAGATTGCTGATGTTGCCCGTGAATTACTCGCTTCAACAAAACCTGTGGTAAGAGTAAAAGAAAAAAATAAATATATGGAAGATCTTAAATTGGAAATCAAGTATATGCTTAAGCAGAAACTTGTAAGAGCAAAATCAATCTTCTAATAAAAGTGAAGAATACAATTAATATAGTTACTGTAATTCAGGCACGAACTGGTTCAAGTCGCCTTCCTAATAAAATACTCCTTTCGCTTTCAAATGCTCCATTACTTTATCGAATGTATGAACGTGTTGCTGCATCAAAACTTAAAGGTACAATTGTTATTGCAACAACTACAGATAAAAGTGATGATAAAGTTGAAGAACTTTGCACCGAATACAATTTAAATTGTTATCGTGGTCATCCAACAGATTTAGTGGATAGACATTATCAAGCAGCAAAATTGTTTAATGCTGATGCTGTTGTAAAAATTCCTTCTGATTGTCCGTTAATTGACACAAATGTTATTGATAAAGTTTTAAACTATTATATGGAAAATCTAATTTACTTTGATTACGTAAGTAACCTGCATCCCGCAACTTATCCGGATGGAAATGATGTGGAAGTAATGAGTATGAAAGCTTTACATAATGCTTGGAATTATTCTAAGCGAGAGTTTGAGCGTGAACATACGACTCCATATTTATGGGAGAATCCTGATAAATTTAGAATTGGAAACGTGGTTTGGGAAACTGGATTAGATTATTCAATGTCACATCGTTTTACAATAGATTATGAAAAAGATTATAATTTTATAAAACAGGTTTATGATGAACTTTATCCAATAAACAATAAATTTACACTTAAAGATATTCTTGATTTGTTAGAGAGAAAACCTGAGATTAAAAAAATCAACGAAGAATATTGCGGAGTGAACTGGTACAGAAATCATCTTGATGAATTAAAAACAATTACATCAAATCGAACTAAAATAATATAAATAACGTAGAACAGACTTTAGTCTGTTAGTTCTTTACAAATAATATAACAACAGACTAAAGTCTGATTTACGAAAGTTAAACGATGCCTAATAAAGTAGAATCAAATAAAAATTATCCAATCATTTCTAAATCTGATGAATACTATAAAATTGCATTGGATTTAATTCCCTGCACCACGCAAACACTTGCAAAAGGACCTCAGCAAAATGTAAAAGGAGTTGCACCAAAATATTTACTGCGTGGCAAAGGCTCGCACGTTTGGGATGTTGATGGAAATGAATACATAGATTATCAAATGGGTATTGGTCCTATCTCACTTGGTTATGCTTATGATAAAGTCGATCAAGCAATAAAAGAGCAGCTAAAAGATGGAATTACATTTTCACTTATGCATCCGCTTGAAGTGGAAGTTGCCGAGTTGATACATAAAGTTGTACCAAATGCTGAATCGATACGCTACAGTAAAACCGGTGCAGATGTTACTTCTGCCGCTGTAAGATTGGCTCGTGCTTTCACAAAACGTGATAAAGTTTTATGCTGTGGTTACCACGGTTGGCACGATTGGTACATAGCAGTAACAGATCGCAATAAAGGAATTCCTCAAGCTATTCAAGATTTAACTTATACAATAAGTTACAATGATATTCAATCTGTAATAGATTCTCTTGATGAAGATACTGCTTGCGTAATTCTTGAACCGTATGTTTTTGAAGAACCAAAAGATAATTTCTTGCAAAAGTTAAGAGAAGTTTGCACGAAGAATGGAACACTTTTAATCTTCGATGAAATGTGGAGCGGATTTAGAATTGCATTAGGAGGCGCACAAGAATTTTTTGGAGTTAATGCTGATCTTGCCTGCTTTTCAAAGGCAGTTGCTAATGGCATGCCGATTTCAATTTTAACCGGAAGAAAAAATATAATGTCTTTACTCGAACAGGAAGTTTTTTTCTTTACAACTTTTGGCGGTGAAGCACTTTCGCTTGCTGCTGTAAAAGCTACAATAACTGAAATGATCGAGAAGAATGTTCCTGCACAATTAGCAAAGCAAGGAAATAAATTAAAAGTTGGTTATAATAAAATCGCTGAAGAACTTGGAATGAATTATACAAAGTGTACAGGATTTGATTGCCGAACAATAATTACATTTGATACTGCTGCTGGAAATCCACTTGAAATGAAATCACTTGTGCAGCAGGAAATGATAAAACGCGGAATACTATGGGGCGGATTCCACAATATGTCTTTCTCTCATTCTGATGCTGATATTAAATACACATTAAAAACTTACAAAGAAGTTTTACCAATTCTTAAAAAAGCCGTTGAAGAAAAAAATGTAAAAGGATATTTACGCGGTGAACCTGTTGGTCCAGTTTTCCGAAAGACAAGTAACTTTAATATGAAACCAAAGAAGAAATAACATTATGTCAGTCTGAGCCTGTCGAAGACTGACACAAATCAATATTTACTTGTCACACTTCGACTTCGCTCAGTGTGACATCAGAATTTAATTTAATTTATGAACTCATTAGAACTATTCTCACTAAAAAATAAAGTTGCAATCGTAACAGGTGCACTTGGTTTGATTGGTAAAAATCATTGCACGGCACTAGCAGATGCAGCTGCGAATATTGTTGTGTGTGATCTTGATGAAGAAAAATGTAAACATTTTGCTTCTACCCTTCCAACAAAATCAATTGGAGTTGGTGTTGATATTACAGATAAATCATCGGTTGAAAATCTTAGAGATAAAACCCTTAAGCAATTTGGCAGGATTGATATTCTTGTAAACAACGCAGCAATAAATGATATGTTTGAAAATCCACAGGCTGCATCAGAACAATCTATGTTTGAAAATTATCCGCTTGATATGTGGCAAAAATCTTTCAATGTAAATGTAACCGGGACATTTCTTTGCTCGCAAATTATCGGAACTGAAATGGCAAAGGCTGGCAAAGGAAGCATTATCAATATTGCTTCTACTTACGGAATGGTTGGACCGGATCAATCTATTTACAAAAAACCTGATGGCACACAATCATTCTATAAATCGCCCGCTTATCCTGCTACTAAAGGTGCGATAATAAATTTTACAAGATTCCTTGCAGCGTATTGGGGCAGCAAAGGTGTTAGAGTTAATACACTTTCACCCGGTGGAGTCGAAAATAATCAGGATGAATATTTTATAAATAACTATTCTGCAAAAACTCCGTTAGGCAGAATGGCACTTCCAACAGATTACAAAGGTGCAATAATATTTTTATCAAGCGATGCTTCAGCTTATATGACTGGAGCAAATTTAATTGTTGATGGAGGCTGGACAGCATGGTAGTTGATCAAAAATTAAAAGAGAAAAATCTTCACTTAAAAGAAAAAGCAGAAAAAATAAAAGTTTTATTAACTGATGTAGATGGAGTATTAACCGATACCGGCATCTTCTACGGACAAGATGGTGAAGCATTTAGAAGATTTTCTATTCGTGATGGTATGGGCGTTGAACGATTGAGAAAGTATGCTGGAATAGAAACAATAATCATTACTGGAGAAAATTCGGGCACAGTAAAATCGCGTGCTGAAAAATTAAAGATAACTGAATATTATCTTGGTGTAAATAAAAAAGAAGAAGTCCTAGAAATCATAAAAAAGAAAAACGGATTTGATAAAGAAAATATTGCATACATTGGTGATGATGCAAATGATTATGAGATTATGAAACTTTGTGGTTTTACTGCAACTCCAAATGATGGTATGAACTTTATAAAAGATATTGTGAATTATGTTTGCGAAACAAAAGCTGGTTACGGTGCATTTCGTGAATTTGCTGAATTGATTTTAGCATTCAAGAATAATTCTTAAAAATATTTTTAAAGAAATTTATGGGCAAAAGAGAAATTAAAGTTGGTGCTCGTTTTATTGGTGATGGTCATCCGGTTTTTATAATCGGAGAAATCGGGATCAATCATAACGGCAATGTTGAGATTGCAAAAAAAATTATCGCTGGTGCTAAACACGCAGGATGCGATGCAGTAAAATTTCAAAAGCGTACTCCGGAGATTTGTACTCCAAAAGATCAATGGAATATTGAGCGCGATACTCCCTGGGGCAGAATGACTTACATCGATTACAGACACAAAGTTGAGCTTGGTGAGAAGGAATATTCTGAAATTGATAAATACTGCAAAGAGATTGGAATGATTTGGTTTGCTTCTTGTTGGGATGAACCATCGGTCGATTTTTTAGAAAAGTTTAATCCTTCAATTTACAAAATAGCATCAGCTTCATTAACGGATTTTTCACTTCTTGAAAAACACAAGAGTTTGAATAAACCAATAATGATGTCAACCGGAATGTCAACGATGGAAGAAATTGAAAAATCAATTTCATTTATGGATAAAAATAATTTGATGGTTGCTCATGCTACTTCGGCATATCCTTGTAAGAATGAAGAACTTAATTTGAGAATGATAGAAACATTAAAAAGAAAATATCCGGATATTCCGATCGGTTATAGTGGTCACGAAGTTGGATTAGCTCCGACGTGGGCTGCTGTTGCACTTGGCGCTTGCTTTATAGAAAGACACATTACTTTAGATCGTGCAATGTGGGGAACTGATCAGGCAGCTTCTGTAGAAGTTGGTGGAATGGAAAGATTAGTTTCAAGTATTCGTGATATAGAAAATTCTTTAGGTGATGGAATAAAAAAAGTTTACGATAGTGAACTTGGACAAATTAAAAAATTAAGAAGAGTTAAATGATTCCTTAACGTCATTGCGAGTGAGTCCACAAACGAAGCAATCTCTTTTTTTTGTCATTGCGAGTGAGTCCTCGAACGAAGCAATCTCTTTTTTTTGTCATTGCGAATGAGTCCTCGAACGAAGCAATCTCTTTATTTTGTCATTGCGAGTGAGTCCTCGAACGAAGCAATCTGATAAATGAATAGATTTCTTCAGTCACCCTAAAGGGATTCCTTCGCAATGACAATTTTATAAATTATGGAAGCAAACATTTTCTCAGAAATATTTAATGCTATTTACAATTACGTAAATAGTATGTCATCTTCAGAAATAATTTCAACTTCAGTAATTATTCTTGCTGCAATTCTT
>JAVHOU010000244.1:0-7641 GCA_036170275.1 Ignavibacteriaceae bacterium | reverse complement strand
ATTTATTTATCAATACAATATCGTACCATTTTTTTTTTAATAATGATCGGAATGGAATTGTTGGAAATTATTGAATACATCAAGAGTTGCAGTTCGTAAAGCAAAATTATTATTAATTTTATTTCGTATAATTTCTCAATGCTGGCAAGTGATTCTTCATTTTTTTTAGGATAGAGAATATATTGATAACTACAAACACTTGTTAATTAGGTAATATTTGCAATTATCAATTTGTCCTAAGCGTGAAAAATAATTTGAGGGCATCTCTAAAAACCTTCAAGGTTTATTCTAACCATTTTTGTGATGTTAAAATTTTATCGAACTTTGCAAAAATAAAAACCTTTACCATAGGCATCACTATGTGAGAAGGTTTCATTGCAAGATTTTAGAGATTGCCTTAAGTCTAAATGTTGTGTAATAATTAGAATGGATAGGTTTAAGAATGCATAAACTAAACCACAAGTGAATGTACCCGACCGCAATGTGGACAAGTAACAAAATCATTTTTAAAATCAGGTGGAATTTTTATTTTTACTCCACAACTGCAATCTATAAAACGGAAATCATTCAGCTTCATCATCAAATCGCCAACATCTCTTTTAGTCTGCTTACTTGATTCTAATGCTTCATCTCCAACTAACGATTGCCTGAAAATAATTGGGGCAACTTCAGATAAACCTGAACGAGGAATCAGATCTGCTTTCTTACCTTTTACAGATTCAAAAGCTTTTTGATAATTACTAAGATTAGCACCTTGCTGCATTGAGCGTAAAATTTTTATCCTTTCAGAAATTGGCGGATGTGTACTTGAAAGATCAGAAAATTTCATTCCTTTTTTCTTAAAAGGATTTATTATATACATAGGTGCAGTAACTTTATTTGCGGTTCTAAGATCATAATTAGAATTGGAAATCTTTTCAAGTGCCGAGGCTAATCCTTCGGGATATCTTGATAACCTTACTGCTGAAGCATCCGCAAGATACTCTCGCTTTCTTGATATTGCAAAATATAAAAGCTGTGCCATAATCGGACCAAGAATAGCTAAAGCAATTGCAACTACCATAATGATAATTTGACCTTGCCCGCCTCCCCTATCTGATTTCGATTTATAACGCGAACCGCCGCCAAACCATAAACTTCTACCGAACAAATCCGACATCAGTGTAATGGCACCAAGCATCATTCCTGCAAATGTCATCACTAAAATATCACGATTCATTATATGAGACATCTCGTGGGCAACAACTCCTTGCAGTTCATCACGATTGAGTGTTCCTAATAATCCGGCAGTTACAGCAATGGCAGAATTATCAGATTTAACTCCTGTAGCAAAAGCGTTTGGTGCGGGATCTGTGATGACATACACTTTGGGCATGTTCGGAAGATTGGCAGCTATCCTCATCTCTTCAACAACGTTATAAAGTTGGGGATGAACATCTTTTGTGATTTCTTTTGCACCGCTAACAGCTAAAAGGATTTTGCTTCCTGAAAAGTAACTTACAGTAGAAAGGATTCCCCAAAGAATTAATGCAAAGAAAATCCCGATGAAACCACCGTTCTCACCAGCGTAATAATTTCCAAAAGTAAAACCTATCAGGATGAGAAGCATTCCCATCCCGATGAAAATAAAAATTGATTTTCTTTTATTCGACTGTATCAGTTCCCACATCATAAAGAAAAATAAGCCTTTACTCTCAAATTATTAGTAAAAATAAATTTTAATCCTTACCGGATTTAAAGTAATTATTAGAATCTATTTGCAAAATAAACTCACCCTAAATTCCTCACTTAGAAGTAGAGGGACTTTCAAGTTTTTTGTCCCCTTCTCTTTCTAAGAGCCTGCGTAAAAACTCCTTAAAAGTCATTTCGAAGGAGTCTTCTGCCATAGGCATCCCGTTGGGAGGCTGAGAAATCTGCTTAATTATAGTATCCAGATTTCTCCCTATGGTCGAAATGACATTTTCTGATTATCACACAGCATACAAAAGTTGTGGATATTAAATCAACAAAAACATTCTTAAGTAAAACTTACTTTAGGAACTTCTTTTTCAGTTTTGTCTTCTATTTCAAAAAATTCTTCTTGTTTAAAGCTGAACATTCCTGCGATAATGTTCGAGGGAAACATCTGAATTTTATTATTAAAAAATAAAACCTGATCATTATAAGATTGACGTGAAAAAGAAATTTTATTTTCTGTTGATGTCAGTTCTTCCTGCAATGCAAGAAAATTTTGATTTGCTTTTAAGTCAGGATAGTTTTCAACCTGAACACGAAGCTGACCGAGAGCACCGCTTAACATTCCTTCTGCTTTTGCTTTATCGCCAACTGTGTTTGCATCCATTGCCGCGCTTCTGTACTTAGTAATGTTTTCCATTATTTGTCTCTCGTGAGTCATATAACCTTTTACCGCTTCAATTAGGTTTGGGATAAGATCGTGTCTTCTTTTCAACTGTACATCAATTTGTGACCAGGCATTTTTAACCCGGTTACGTAACCCGATTAGCGAATTGTAAATCGATACAAAGAATAATACTATAACAATTATTATAGCAATGAAGATTAGAAAGTACGGCATTTCAGCCTCCTTATATATTTATTAGAAATAAAAAAACTAATTACCAAACATATTTTTCAATAACACTAAAACTTTATTATCCTGATCTAAGCTCTCAACATTTAATAAAGAATTTAATTCGCCTTTATCAAACCATAAACCATGATCGTTTTTACATTTATCAATAATAATTCCAGTTTCTTCAAACTCAACCTTATCCATTTTCTTTTTGCAGATGGGACATCGATATTCTTTTTCTGACAAAAATTTTGCAGGTTTAAAATTGTAAATCGTTTCGTCATCACTTTTATTTTCAAGAAGAAGTTCCAGTTCACCGCTATCCAACCAAATTCCTTTGCAAGATGGACAGTAATCTATCTCAACTTTGTTAAGTTCTAAAATGATCATTGGATCTTTACAAACAGGACATTGCATAATTATAAATTTTTGTTATACAAATATTAAACTAATTTCGTTCAGAACAATAATATTTATTTCTGTAAAAATTTTTCTGCCAAAACATAAGGTTTAAATCGCTCGAAAATAAAATGTTCCCAAACCTTTTCAACAATTGCAGGCATTCCTTCCTCCATTTCACCTGACCCGTGAACTGATACTTTCATCAACGTTGAATCTTTTCCAACTTCAGAAAACTCATAAGTTGTTACAATCTGCACTGCACTGCCGGATAAACCAAGCGGACTATCAAATCTTATCATCTTTCCACGTTGGGAATAAATAACAGTTGCGTGTAAGGCTCCATTACCTTCGTCATCAAAAATTTCCCAAAATCCGCCGCCTGGTTTCGCCTCGATAAAAAACTTTTTAGGATGTTCTGAAAATGAATGATCCCACCAGCCGCTAATATCTCCGGTTGCTGCATCAAAAATTTGTTCTGGAGTTCCAGGCAAAGTAACCTCTTTATCGAATACAAAAATATCATACCGTGGTTTTAAATTTTGTTCTTGAGAATATCCACTATCAACCCAAATAATTATTAGAATAAATAATAATGATTTCATAGCCCTCCCTTCTATCATAAATAATTACTAAAGTGATTTTTCTTCTAGCCCGCAAAGTTTTGAGCTTAAAACCCAAAGTTGTTTTGCCGTATTCATTTCGTAAGAATCTGATGAAGATTTTACTTCTTTTTTTCGATAAAAATATTTCCCGGTAACTCCTTCAACTTCTGTTGATGATGCAAGATACACAACGGTTTTAGCACCTTGTTTAGGTGTCAGTAATTTCCTTTTCAATAAATAATAAACAAGATGTTTTGCCCAGGGAATCAGACCATTGTTTTTAGTAAAGTTGCTTGCAACTCCGCCGGGATGAAGAGCATTTACTGTTATGCGGGAACTTTTTAATGCTCTTGATAACTCATATGTAAAAAGAATATTTGCAAGCTTGGATCTACCGTAAGCTTTACTGCCATCATAAATTTTTGGATTAACCAGATCATCTATTTCAATTTTATTACCACCATGAGCGGATGAGGAAATATTAATAATTCTTGCTGCGGGTGATTTTATTAACAAATCCATCAGTAAATGTGTCAATAAAAAATGTCCTAAATGATTTGTGGCAAAAGTAAGTTCAATACCATCAGTACTTTTTTTGTGATCATTAAATCTAGAACCAGCATTATTAATTAAAACATCTAAATGATTGTAACTTGATTTTACTTTTTCTGATAAAGATCGCACAGCATTTAAAGATGAAATATCGCACTTAATAAATTCAGATTTAATTTGGAATCTCTTTGCTAATGAATCTGAAAGTTCTTGTCCTTTTGTTGCACTTCTTCCAGTTAAAATCAAATCGAACCCAAGCTTAGCCAATTCGGTTGCAGTTGCTTTCCCGATTCCTGATGTGGCGCCGGTAATTAAACATATTTTATTACTCATAATTATTTTACCACTCAATTCGCTTTAAAATGATAATCAGTTTATTTTTAAAAAGTTTTTTTTAGATTATGTATTAACTGAATTTAAGATGCAATTTAATAAATATTAATATTTAGGGTACTAAAATGATAGAAAATAAAAGCATACAAACAAATTTTGATTATGAAATTAAATACCTTGATCTGGTATACTCAGATATGATTGAAGCAATTCACCAAAAACCTGATGAAAATGATATCGAAGCAATGCGCCTTTATATGGATAACATTTGGGGAGTGCTTAATCGTACCATCTTTAGAGTTACTGAAATAAAAAACAGTTTACAGAAAGATCAACAACTTAGACACGAAACATGGAACCCACCAGCTTAAACAAATAACAATTTTCAAATGCCAAATCACAATTAGTTTGTGATTTGGTTTTTGTTTTTTGGAATTTCTTTGCCCATTTAGAAACGATTTTTAGTAGTTTTGATATGCACATTTTTTGAATTTAGGAGTTACAATGGCTCGAGAAGTAAAACTTGGTGATAAACCTGATCTGAAAAATGACTTTGCTGTTTCATCTTTTAAAGAATGGAAACTGCAGGTTGAAAAAGATTTGAAGGGTGAATCATTCGAAAAAAAACTTGTCACAAAAACTTATGAAGAAATAAACCTTCAACCTCTTTACACATCAGACGATATAAAAGATCTTCCACAAATAGACAATTTCCCTGGTTTTCAAAATTACCTTCGCGGTAATTCTGCTTCTGGGTTTAACGGACGTGAATGGGAAATTGCGCAAGAGTATAATCAAGATCTTCCAGAAGAATTGAATGAAGCTTTGCGATCAGATCTTAATCGCGGATTGAATTCAATAAACATTGTTTTAGATAATCCGACTCAACTTGGAATTGATGCTGACCAATCTAAAGCAGGAGAAGTTGGTAAAAATGGTTTATCAATTTCTGGTGTTAGAAAAATGCAGGTGTTGTTTAAAGATATTGATCTAACCGCTCAACCAGTAAATATTTCTTGCGGATTTTCAGCATTACCAATTACTTTATTATTTAAAGCTTACACAGATGAAACCCGAAGAAGTTTGATGAACATTAAAGGAGCAATAACCTCAGATCCTTATGATTATTTATTAGATAAAGGTGATTTACCGATTTCATTAAACCAGATTTTTGATGAGATAAAATTATCCACAGAGTTAATGATCAGATCAAATTCCCCAATAAAAACAATTGGAGTAAGTGGATTATCATTTAATAATGCTGGCGCAAATGCTGTTCAGGAACTTGCATTTACTTTTGCAATTGCTGTTGAGTATTTAAATGAAATGATTTCCCGCGGATTAAAAGTTGATGATATTGTGAAAAGATTTAAATTCACTTTTGGAATTGGATCATTTTACTTTATGGAAGTTGCAAAACTTCGTGCAGCAAGAATGTTGTGGAGTAAAATTCTCGAGGCTTATGAAGTTAATGCAGAAAGCAGAAAAATTTTCATTCACGGTAAAACTACTCAATTCAATCAAACATTTTTTGACCCGTTTGTAAATTCACTTCGCACAACAACAGAAGCGTTCTCAGCAATTGTTGGTGGAGTTGATTCACTTCAAACAAATCCTTACGATGAATCATTTAAAGTTTCGGATGATTTTTCTAAACGACTTGCACGCAACACACAAATTATTCTTAAAGAAGAATCTCATCTTGATCAAGTTATCGATCCTGCCGGTGGATCTTTCTTTGTTGAAAAGTTAACTGATGATATTGCAAATGCTGCCTGGAAATTATTCCAGACGATTGAAGAAAAAGGTGGAATGTTAAAAGCAATTCAATCTGGTTTTGTTCAGGATGAAATTGCAAAAGTTGCTGATGCTAAGAAAAAGGATTTTGCAAAACGTAAATCAATTTTGGTTGGAACAAATATGTATGCAAATCCAAAAGAAGAAATGTTGGAGTTGAAGACTCCTGATCTAAATGTAATTTATAAAAAGCGTGTTGAGTACATTCAAAAATACAGAGTCACTGGTGATAACAAAAAACATTCAAGCATTCTAGATAAACTTCAGAAAATTGCTGATGCAAAATCCTATGAATTAATTGATAATGCAATTGAAGCTTTTCTTGAAGGTGCTTCACTTGGTGAAGTTTCGAAATCTATTCATACTTCTTCAGTTAAGGGAATTATTGTAAAACCTTTAACTCAATTCCGATTAGCTGAAATGTTTGAAGAATTAAGAATAGCTTCTGAAAATTATAAAAAGAAAACCGGAAGCAAACCAAAAGTATTTCTTGCAACGATGGGTCCGCTTAAACAATTTAAAGGCAGAGCAGATTTTTCTAGAGCATTTTTTGAAATTGGCGGATTTGAAATTATTTATCCAAATGGTTTTGCAACAGCAGATGAAGCAGTAAAAGCAGCGATAGATTCAAAAGCTCAGACAGTTATTATCTGCTCAACGGATAATACTTATCCTGAACTCGTGCCGCCAATAGTTAAAGGGGTAAAAGAAAAATCAAAAGATATCGTTGTTATACTAGCTGGATATCCGAAAGATCAAATTGAAGAGCACAAAAAATCTGGAGTTGATGATTTTATTTATCTCGGTGCGGATGCTCATCAAGTTCTTTCAACTTTTTTAAATAAAATTGCAGCGATGGATTAGTGATTCTTATATTGCTAATTTTAGTTTGTTAAAAAGATAGAAAACAATTGTCACACTGAGCTTGTCGAAGTGTGACCCATTGTTAAATAAATTGGAAATACCGTCATCCTTCGATAAACTCAGGATGACATTGGAATATTAAAATAAACATTTTGTCACGTTGAACTTTTCGAAACGTGACGAACAATTAAAAACTGATGATGAAAGATTATTTTGTTTACATATTGGAGTGTTCAGATGAGAGCTACTATACAGGTGTAACAAATAATATTGAGAGAAGATTAGCAGAGCATAATTCAGGAACTATCAAAGGTTATACAAGCAAAAGATTACCAGTAAAATTAGTTTTTAGTGAAAGATTTTTAGATATAAATGATGCGATTAGATTTGAGAAACAAGTGAAAGGTTGGAGTAGAAAAAAGAAAGAGGCGCTAATTGCTGCCGATTTTGACTTATTAGTAAAATTCATTACTGTCCGGTTATAAGTTGAATAAAGATAATTGGTTATAGTTCTGGTCA
>JAVHOU010000243.1:0-7697 GCA_036170275.1 Ignavibacteriaceae bacterium | reverse complement strand
TCACATCCAAATAATCTCAATAAATCTGGAATGCAATAAGCTCCTGCACCGTTAACACAATCTACTAGAACTTTAAACTTTTTAGATTTAATTTTTTCAACATCAATTATTGGTAAAGATAAAACAGCGTTAATATGATTTTTTAATCCTTCAGAATAAATTGTTCTCGTTCCAATCTTTGTCCAATCAACAAAGTTGCTTGGCTTATCTAAATGTTTTTTCATTTGTTGATGTTCATCGGGAGACATAAACTGTCCGGTACTGTTTAATAGTTTTAGAGCATTCCATTGATTTGGATTATGACTTGCAGAGATCGCAATTCCGCCTTGTGCTTGTAAAGATTTTACTGTGAATTGAACAGTTGGAGTTGGACAAATACCAATATCAATTACATCTAATCCTTTTGCTAACAAAGTTCCAGTTACAATTTGGTTAACCATTTCACCAGTAATTCTTGCATCACGACCGACAACAACCTTGCCCGCACCTACAAAATCAGCATAAGCATTTATGTATTTAACAATTACTTCAGGATCGAGTCCATCGCCAACTATTCCACGAATACCGGAAATACTAACCATAAGAGTTGACATTAAATCTCCTTAAAATAATTATTCTAAAAATAATGATTTAATTGAATATCTTTGTACAAAAGTTTTGTAAATGAAAAAGAAAATTGAAAAAATAAATTCTTTGCTGATTAGACAATTTGGAGTTCCACAAAAAGCAAAAAAGCTTCCAACTCCATTAGATGCTATAATTGGAACAATATTATCACAAAACACAAATGATAAAAATTCATATCAAGCTTATCGAAATCTAAAAGATAATTTTAGCGATTGGAATGAACTCACAGAACTTAAAGCATCACAAATTGAAAAGTTTATTAAAGTTGCAGGATTAGGTAAACAAAAATCAAAAGCGATTTATGAGTTAGTGCAATCGTTAAAGAAAACTCAAAAAACGATTTCTCTTGATCATATAAAAGATAAACCCAATGATGAAATTCTTGAAGAGTTAACTTCATATAATGGGGTTGGAGTTAAAACGGCAAGCTGTGTTTTGCTTTTTTCACTTGGTAGAAATATTTGTCCGGTTGATACTCATGTGCACAGAACATTAAACAGGATTGGCTTAGTTAAAACAAACAATCCTGAAAAAACATTTTTTGAAATATTAAATAATATCCCAGAAAAAACTGCGCATTCATTCCACACAAATCTTATAAGATTGGGTAGAGAGATTTGCAAAGCTGCAAATCCGAATTGCTCAAGCTGTCCGTTACTTAAAATATGCAGATATGAACAGAAGAATCTAAAAGCAAATAAACATCAGAAGAAAATAGAGTTTATGCTTTTGGACAACTTATAATTAAAGATTCATATTCTACTTTTTTCTGAAATCAATTTCTCTTAACTTTGAAATAATTATTCACCCCAATAACTAATCGGAGTTTTTTAATGTCAAACAATTTAGGGTTAATTGGATATGATTTTGTGGAGTTCTATGTTGGTTCTGCAAAGATGTGGGTTTATTGGCATGCCAAGGCAATGGGCTTGCAAGTTAAAGCTTACTTAGGACCAGAAACCGGAAATAGAGATAAAGTTTCATATTTCCTTGAGAAAAATAATTTAAGAATTGTGCTCACCTCCGCAGTTAAGCCCTCAACGTATGATGTTGCTTCGTTTGTTGAAAGACATGGAGATGGAGTAAAGCGATGGTCGGTACGAGTAAAAGATGTGGCTAAATCTTTTGAAACTTCATTGCAAAACGGCGGCATTCCTGTTAGATATCCAAAAAAGTTTGAAGATGAAAATGGTTTTATTGAAGAGGCAGCAATTAAACTTTATGATGATGCCGAAATTGTTTTTATCAACAGAGAAAATTATAAAGGATTATTTAAACCTGGATACGGAAAACCAGTCCAGAATATTGTTGTTGCAAGTGAAGATACGGGATTAGAAACTGTTGATCATATTGTAGGAAATGTAAGAACTAATGAAATGAATCTTTGGGCAAACTATTTAAATAAGAGTTTAAACTTTGAAACGTTTATAGAATTTGGTGAAGGTGATATTTCTACAAAGTATTCTGCTCTATTATCTAAAGTTGTAAGATCAAAAGAAGGCGTTCCGATAAAAAATCCTATAAATGAACCTTTTGAAGGATTAAAAAAATCTCAGATAGAAGAATATATCGATGAATACTTTGGTTCTGGTATTCAGCACGTTGCAATTACAACAAAGGATATTATTGCGACTATAAAAGCAATGAGAGCTAATGGTATGGAATTTTTGAGCACTCCGCCAGATACTTATTATGAAATGTTAAAAGAAAAGGGAATAAAAGTAAAAGAAGATATAAATGAATTGAAGAAATACGGAATCCTTTGTGACACCGAAGGTAAGGGATATTTATTACAATTATTTACGAAACCAATCGGAGACAGACCAACTTTTTTTTATGAGATTATTCAACGCTGTGAAGGCGCAGAAGGATTTGGACAGGGAAATTTCCAGGCACTATTTGAATCAATTGAAAGAGATCAGGCAGTAAGAGGAAATTTAGATCGAGAATTGTAATTGGATATATTTTATCATGCAAACATGCATCCATGCATTCATTCACCCGTACGAATTGAATCCATAGCATGGATGCTTGAATGTATAAATGCATGAAAATTGTAATATGTATTTAAAGGAGTTTGAAATGCCATTTTATGTAAAAGTTGGAAAAGTACCGCCGAAGCGTCATACTACTTTTTATAAGGATGATGGGAAATCTCTTTACCGTGAAGAATTATTTAGTACAAAAGGATTTTCCGGTATCTATTCAATCAAGTATCATCTTTATATGCCCACTGCAGTAGAAAAAATTGATGAAGTGCATATAGATTCAACTGCAAACGCTTGGAAGGATGCACCATTAGAATATTATCATTTTATTACTGATAAGAAAAAATCAAAGGGCAATATTATCACTGCTCGAAATGAATTCCTTAAGAATGAACATTGCGTGATGTCAACCGCGCATCTTTCTGAGGATACAGAATATTTTTATCGCAACAGCCAGATGCACGAAATGTTATTTGTTCATCACGGTAAAGGTGTTTTATTTTCTGAATACGGTAAAATAGATTTTAAAGAGTGGGATTATCTTATCATACCAAAAGGAACAACGTACCAGATTAAATTTGATAATTATAAAAACAATAAATTATTTATTGTTGAGTCTGATACTCCATTTGATATACCAAGACATTTTAGAAATGAATATGGGCAGCTAACTGAGGAAGCACCATATTACGAAAGAGATTTTCGTGTCCCTGAATTTACAGAGGCAATTGATAAGCTTGGTGATTTCAGATTACAGTTAAAAGTTCGCAATAGAATGTTTGAGTACAAGCTTCCTCATCATCCATTTGATGTTGTTGGCTGGGACGGATTTCTTTATCCTTATGCATTCAACATTAAAGAATATGCTCCAAAAGTTGGTAAGATTCATTTGCCCCCACCGATTCATCTTGTATTTGTAACTGAGCATTTTGTTGTTTGTAACTTTGTCCCACGTCTGTATGATTTCCATCCTGATGCAATTCCCGCTCCTTATTATCACTCCAATGTTGATAGCGATGAAGTGCTATATTATGTTCACGGAGATTTTATGAGTCGCACTGGTGTACAGGAAGGATCAATCACATTGCATCCAATGGGCATTCCGCACGGACCACAACCCGGAAAGACTGAAGCATCAATTGGTAAAAAAGAAACAGAAGAATATGCAGTTATGATTGATACTTTTACTCCATTGTACGTTACACAAAATGTAAAAGCAACAATGGTTAAAGATTATAGTCAATCGTGGCTGAAGAAGTAGAATAAGGAATAACACGATGAAACTAGTATCATATAAAAGCAAGAAGAGTGATCGGGTTGGAATATTTTATGAAGATCAAGTGTATGATTTGCAGAAAACAGGTAAGGCAATCAAAATAATATTACCTTCAACGATGAAAGAACTACTTGAAGGTGAAAAGCTAACGATGAAACTTGCTGAGAAAGTATTTGAAGCAATTAAAAAGGGGGAAATAAAATCTGGAATAAAATCTAAAACTATTACATTCTTATCTCCTGTGCCTAATCCAACCTCATTACGCGATGGATATGCGTTCAGACAGCATGTTTTTATGGCTAGAAGAAACAGAGGAGTTGAAATGATTCCCGAGTTTGATCAATTTCCAATATTTTATTTTGGAAATCATAATACCGTGTTTGGTGAAGGCATAATAAAAGTTGAAGATGATCATCTTGAAAAACTTGATTTTGAATTAGAGTGTGCTGTTGTAATTGGCAAGAAAGGGAAAAACATTTCTGTCCAGGATGCTGATTCATACATTGCTGGTTATTTGATAATGAATGATTGGTCTGCAAGAGTTCTACAGATGGATGAAATGAAATTAAATCTTGGTCCGGCAAAGGGAAAAGATTTTGCAACATCTATAGGTCCGTGGCTGGTTACAGTAGATGAATTAGAACCTTTCAAAATTGCCACACCATCTGGAAATAAATATGACTTGAAGATGACTGCTCGACATAATGGAAAGCAAATTTCTGAAGGTAATCTAAAAGATATGAACTGGACATTCGCTGAACTGATTGAGCGCGCTTCCTATGGTGTTACACTTTTCCCTGGTGATGTAATTGGAAGCGGGACTGTTGGTACGGGCTGCTATTTGGAATTGAACGGTACGTGGGGAATAGAAGCAAAAGAAAAAGGTGAATCATTCACTCCAATTTGGATAAAAGATGGAGATGATTTTGAATTAGAGATAGCAGGTCTTGGAGTGTTGAAAAATAGAATCAAGAAGTCTAAAACTAGTAGATCAATTCTGGCAAAGAAGAAGAAAATTTAAAACAATAGCACGCAGATGACACTGATTAAAGCAATGAAAGAATATTTACCTCAAGAATTGTCGGTTCCTGAAGTTCAGAAATTATTGCAAGGCGGGGTTGGTCCAAGACCAATTGCTTTAGTTTCAACCATTTCTAAAGATGGAATAAACAATCTTTCACCATTTTCATTTTTTAATGTGTTTGGAGCAAACCCTCCAGTTATAGCTTTTTCAACTTCACGAAGAGGAAGAGACGGATCTTTAAAGGATACTTACCTTAATCTGATGGAAACAAAAGAGTGTGTAGTTCAGGCAGTTACATATGCGATGGTAGAACAAGTTAGTCTCGCATCAACAGAATATGAAAGTGGAATTGATGAATTTGTAAAAAGCGGATTAACACCGCTTGATTCTGATTTAGTTCAAACAAAGAGAGTGAAAGAATCTCCATTTCAAATGGAATGTAAGTTACTTGATATGAAGAGTTATGGTAATGGTGGTGCCTCAGCCAATATTGCAATATGTGAGGTTATAAAATTCCATGTTAATGAAGAATTATTTGTAGATGGGATCATTCATCCAAATAAAATTGATCTGGTAGCAAGGATGTCTGGTGATTTTTACTGCCGAGCTTTTGGAGAAAACATTTTTGAAGTTGAAAAACCAATTACTAAAAAAGGTATCGGCTATGATCAGATCCCGGAATTTATTAAACGATCAGATGTCTATTCTGCTAATAATTTAGGTAAGTTGGCAAACATCGAATCTATACCTTCTATGGATTCTGTAAGTGAATTTATAGAAGAAGTTAAGAAGAATACCGAAAGTATTATTCAGCTAAAACTTATTGATTTTTATGAATATAAATTGTTAAAGGATTATTCGACAATGCTCAAAATTATACTTCAGGATTCAACATTAAAATCAGAAGACAAAAAGAAATTAGTGGAAGAAACAGCAAAGGTTGCACTGGAATCTAATCAGACTGAAACTGCATGGAAAATTGCACTTTATGCTGGAAAAAATAATGGATGAAGATAAATTACCGATCTGGATTCCTTCTGAAGAAAGAATAAACAATAGTAATTTCAAACAATACTTTACCTTCCTTAAATCACATTTCAATAAAGATTTTCAGAACTACACCGAACTATACAACTGGTCTATTACAAAGATAGAAGATTTCTGGAAATCCATGTGGGAATATTCAAATGTAATATATTCCAAATGTTATTCTTCAATCCTTGAAAAGAGAATAATGCCTGGTGCAACTTGGTTTAAAGACTCTGAACTAAATTTTGCGGAAAATCTTTTAAAATATAAGGATGATAAAGTTGCCATCATTTCTATTCGTGAAAAACATCCCACAATTAAATTGACTTACAAACAACTCTACATTTTAGTTGCTCGTTGTGCTGAAGGATTAAGAAATCTTGGAGTAAAAAAAGGTGATAGGGTAGCAGGGTTTGTGACAAACTATCCTGAATCTGTGATTGCAATGCTTGCGTCAACAAGTCTGGGAGCAATATGGAGTTCAACTTCACCTGATTTTGGGATTGAAGGAGTTTGTGATCGTTTTGGACAAATCGAACCGACGATTTTATTTGCTATTGAAG
The DNA here is from genome assembly GCA_036170275.1 of Ignavibacteriaceae bacterium. GTDB lineage: Bacteria > Bacteroidota > Ignavibacteria > Ignavibacteriales > Ignavibacteriaceae > IGN3. The sequence continues at coordinate 1,190 of JAVHOU010000243.1, read as the reverse complement.
CATATAATTATGCAGGGAAAAGGATTGATTGCAAAGAAAAAATAAACCAAATAAGAAATAGTATTCCATCCATTGAAAAAATAATTATTATAAAAGAGTTTGATGATTTATTAGAAGTACACGACCAAATTATAAAAACAAGTCTTCCCGCCAATTATATTTATTTTAATGAGTTAATAAATAACACTTCAACAGAAATTAAGTTCGAACAGCTTCCATTCGATCATCCGGTTTATATAATGTATTCATCGGGTACAACCGGAAAACCTAAATGTATTGCTCATGGTGTTGGTGGAACTTTACTTCAACACTTCAAAGAACTTCATCTCCATACTGATATAAAACGAGAAAATAAAATTGTATACTATACAACTTGTGGTTGGATGATGTGGAATTGGTTAGTTAGTGGATTACAATTGGGAGCAAGTATAGTTTTAATTGATGGTAGTCCGGTATATCCTGATAACGAAATTCTTTGGAAAATAATTGAAGAAGAAAAAATTACTGTTTTTGGAACAAGTCCCAAATATTTATCAAGCATTGAAAAATCAGGATTAGTACCTAAAGCCAAATATGATTTTAAAAGTTTGAAAACAATTCTGTCAACCGGCTCGCCTTTAAGTGAAGAAAACTTTAGCTGGGTTTATAAATATGTAAAATCGGATTTACAACTTTCGTCTATATCAGGTGGTACGGATATTATTTCCTGCTTTATGTTAGGTTGCCCGATTCTTCCAGTTTATTCAGGTGAAATACAGTGCATAGGCTTAGGAATGAAAGTAGAAGCTTATGACGATGAAGGAAAATCTTTGATCAATGAAAAAGGTGAACTTGTTTGTTCAGAACCTTTTCCATCTAGTCCAATCTATTTCTGGAATGATCCGGAAAATGAAAAGTACAGGAAAGCTTACTTTGATAGATTTCCAAATGTCTGGCATCACGGTGATTTTATAAAGATCACAAAAAATGGAGGAGTTGTAGTTTATGGCAGATCTGATGCAACATTAAATCCTGGTGGAGTTAGAATTGGAACTTCTGAGATTTATCGAATTGTTGAGTCAATTGATGATGTAGTTGATAGTCTGGTTGTTGGGCAGAACTGGAATAATGATGTAAGAGTGATTTTGTTTGTCGTTTTGAAAAAAGAAATAAAACTGGATGAACAGCTTGCAGAAAAAATTAAAACTAAC
>JAVHOU010000242.1:0-7742 GCA_036170275.1 Ignavibacteriaceae bacterium | reverse complement strand
TGTAACTGGAATTGATGAACAGTTAGTTGGATTTAATCCTAATTCATTTCATCTGTATACAAATTATCCAAATCCATTTAATCCAAGTACTAAAATTCGTTATGCAATTTCACAAACAGCTTTTACAGTATTAAAAGTGTATTCCATTTTGAGGTGATGAAGTTGCTACATTAATAAATGAAGAAAAAACTCCTGGTGTATATGAGATAGATTTTAATGCATCAAAACTTACGAGCGGTACTTATATAGTCAGACTTCAGGCTGGTAATTTTGTTGAATCGAAAAAGATGATTCTTTTGAAGTAATGTTTTAATTATAAAAGTCAGTATGTATAAAGGCGATTCATTTGAATCGCCTTTTTTGCCTTATTGGTATCCAATAGAACTAACTGCTAAAATCCAATGCATCAATCTAATCTTTATAAAATCTTTATACTCTTATCCATTCTTTTGACAGCATCTTTATAATCCTTGCAATAAGTTTGATACAAAACTTTAAGGCAAAAAGATGTTAGAAATCATTTCGTTAGTAATTGCAGGATTTGTTTTGATGTACCTGGTTTATAGTCTTATTAAACCGGAAAAATTTTAGGAGAGGTTTAAAATGAATTACTTTTTTGATGCTATCCAATTTGTATTGTTCATTGGCGTTCTCACTTCGCTATCGATTTTTTTAGGAAGTTTGTTTTATAAAGCTTTATCGGGTGAAAAAAATATTTTAAGTCCTGTTCTTCTAAAGCCGGAAAAATTTATATACAAGCTTCTAAGAATTGATGACAAACATGAAATGAGCTGGAAAGAATATGTGTGGGGTGTATTATTTATTAGCTTTTTAAGCTTTGTATTTGTTTTAGTGATACAATTACTGCAACAGTATCTACCTTTTAATCCACAAAAGCTTTCTGGCGTCGAGTTTTTTCTCGCCTTCAATACAGCAGTGAGTTTTATGACTAACACAAACTGGCAGGCATATTCCGGTGAAACAACATTAAGCTACTTTGTGCAGATGATTGGGCTTACCGTACAAAACTTTGTAAGTGCGGCAGTCGGACTTTCAGTTTTGCTTGCTCTAATAAAAGGAATCTCGATTCGCAAAGGAAAGACAATTGGAAATTTTTGGGTCGATTTAACTCGTTCAATACTTTATGTGCTTATCCCTTTATCTATCATCGTTGCTGTTCTTCTTATCAGTCAAGGGGTTGTGCAAACATTTTCATCTTATGCAACCGCTCATACATTAGAAGGCAGTCAACAAATAATTCCCTTAGGTCCAGCGGCATCACAAATTGCGGTAAAACAGCTTGGAACAAATGGCGGCGGATTCTTTGGCGTGAACAGTGCTTTTCCTTTTGAAAATTCGACACCGTTTTCAAATTTTCTGCAAGTACTTTCAATACTTCTAATTCCAGCATCGCTTGTATTTACCTATGGAAAGATGCTTGGAAATAAAAAACACGCCTGGTTAATATTTGGAGTGATGATGTTTGTATTCTGCTCGGGTGTAATTATTTCCTACTGGTTAGAAGTATCAAGCAGTTCACTGCTAAATACGAATCAATTGATGGAAGGAAAAGAAGCACGGTTTGGCGTTTTTAACAGTGTGCTTTGGTCAGTGGCTACAACAGTTGCTTCAAACGGCTCCGTAAATGCTATGCATAGCAGCCTATCTCCAATTTCCGGAATGATTTCAATGCTTAACATGCAGCTTGGTGAAATAATATTCGGCGGAGTAGGCTCTGGTCTATACGGGATGATACTGTTCATTCTGCTTACAGTTTTTATTTCAGGATTAATGGTTGGGAGAACTCCTGAATATTTTGGAAAGAAGATAGAGGCGTATGAAATAAAGTGGGCAATTGTCGGAATACTAATTCCGAGTGTTGCGATTTTATTTTTTACAGCTTTAGGAGTAACAACAAAACCGGGTTTAGCAAGCATTTTAAATAAAGGTCCACATGGTTTATCTGAGATACTTTACGCTTTTACATCAGGAGCAAACAACAACGGAAGTGCTTTTGCAGGACTTAACGCAAATACACCATTCTACAATATATTAATTGGCATAGCAATGCTCATTGGTAGGTTTGGTGTGATAATACCGGTACTTGCAATTGCAGGTAATCTTGTAAAAAAGAATATCACACCTGAAACAGCGGGCACACTTTCAACAAATAATTTTCTATTCGGTTTCTTGCTGCTGTTGGTAATAATAATAGTTGGAGCTCTCACGTTCTTTCCAGCTTTATCCATAGGACAGATAATAGAGCACTTATTAATTAAATCAGGTATCACTTTCTGATTTTGAATCAGATATATAAAAAATATTTATTGGTAAAATTTTATGAGTACTAAAACAAACAAACCACTTTTTGAAAAACAAATTGTACTGAATGCGATAAAAGATTCATTTAAAAAACTTAATCCATCTTATCTGATTAAGAATCCTGTAATGTTTATCGTTGGAATCGGCGCATTGTTGACTTCAATAATTTGCATAATGGATATTACAGAAAAAAATTCTGTATCCTTTAATCTCCAGATAGCTGTATGGCTTTGGTTTACAGTTTTGTTCGCAAACTTTGCTGAAGCAATTGCGGAAGGAAGAGGCAAAGCACAAAGTGAAAATCTTCGCAAATCAAGAACAACTACAAAAGCACGGAAATTAAATGGAACTGCTGAAACAATAGTAACAGCTTTAGAATTAAGAGCGGGAGATATTGTTATTTGCGAAGCGGGTGATTTGATTCCTGCTGACGGAGAAGTTATTGATGGAGTTGCAAGCGTTGATGAAGCCGCAATAACCGGAGAATCTGCACCTGTAATTCGTGAAAGCGGTGGAGATAGAAGTGCGGTAACGGGCGGAACAAAAGTTTTAAGTGATAAAATAATTATTAGAATTACTTCAAATCCCGGTGATACCTTTATTGATCGAATGATATCACTTGTTGAAGGCGCTAAAAGAAAAAAAACTCCGAATGAAATTGCATTATCAATCTTACTTTCTGGATTAACAATTGTGTTTCTGGTTGTTGTTGTGACTTTAAAATCATTTTTCAATTACTATGAAATTACACTTGGGCAAAATGTAAGTGCAGTATCTGTTCCAGTTCTAATTGCATTGTTAGTTTGTTTGATTCCCACAACAATCGGAGGATTACTAAGTGCAATTGGTATAAGTGGAATGGACAGACTTCTTAAACATAATGTAATTGCGATGAGCGGTAGAGCTGTTGAAGCTGCAGGTGATATTGATGTTTTGCTTCTTGATAAGACAGGAACAATTACTCTTGGCAATAGAATAGCAACTGAGTTTCTTCCTGCACCGGATATTAGCGAAGAATATTTAGCAGACGCAGCACAATTAGCTTCTCTTTCAGATGAAACACCTGAAGGACGATCTATCGTGATTCTTGCAAAAGAAAAATTTAAGATAAGAGAACGACAAATCCAGGAACTTAACGCTAAGTTTGTTCCATTCAGTGCAAAGACCCAGATGAGCGGAGTTAATATAGTCGCTTCTGATACTCAACCAGAAAGGATTATCCGCAAAGGTTCATTGGATGCAATTAAAAAATATCTATCTGACCAAACTAATCTAAATGTTACTCTGCAATCAGATTATATGATTACACAAATGATTGGTGTTGATATTGCTTTATCCGGTGGAACACCGCTTGTTGTTGTCGAAAACAATAAACTTCTTGGAGTTATTCAACTTAAAGATGTTGTTAAAGGTGGAATTAAAGAACGATTTGAACAGTTAAGGAAGATGGGGATAAAAAGTATAATGATCACGGGCGACAATAAGCTGACTGCTGCTGCTATTGCTGCTGAAGCTGGAGTTGATGGATTTATTGCAGAAGCTAAACCAGAAGATAAACTTTTCAGAATTCGATATGAACAAGCACAAGGCAAAATGGTTGGAATGATTGGAGATGGAACTAACGATGCACCGGCTCTTGCACAAGCTGATGTCGGAATTGCAATGAACAGCGGAACACAAGCGGCTCGTGAAGCCGGAAATATGATTGACTTAGATAGCAGTCCAACAAAGCTTATCGAAGTTGTTGAAATCGGAAAACAATTATTAATGACCAGAGGTTCGCTTACAACTTTTAGTATAGCAAATGATGTTGCAAAATATTTTGCAATTATTCCGGCTATTACTGTTTCGTTGTTTGCAACCAATTCGCTTAATGGACCATTATCTGTTTTAAATATCATTCGGCTCACGTCACCGCAAAGTGCAATTTTAAGTGCGATAATATTTAATGCTTTAATAATAATTGCATTAATTCCACTAGCATTAAAAGGTGTTGCATATCGTCCTGAAGGTGCTGAAACAATTCTAAAAAGAAATATATTATTGTATGGTGTTGGTGGATTGGTCATTCCGTTTATTGGAATAAAATTAATTGATGTACTGATAACATTATTTGGGTTAGTATAGTTTCAAAAACAATATTTAATTGGACTAAAATGAAAAAACTTTTTATTCAATCTCTAAAAATGCTTCTGTTAATGACATTGTTAACTGGGATTATTTATCCATTGTTTATTACAGCAGTTGGACAAATAATATTTCCGCATCAAGCAAATGGATCTTTGCTGATGAAAGATGGAAAAGTAATAGGCTCTCAAATAATCGGGCAAAATTTTGCTGATAGTATTTACTTTCATCCACGACCATCAGCAATTAATTATAACCCAATCCCTTCAGGTGCAAGTAATTTAGGCCTTTCAAGTGCTGAGCTTCGCGAACAAGTGAATTCCAGAGAAAAAGAATTCAGAGAGAAAAATTTTTTAGCTGATTCAATTGATGTCCCATCCGAAATGGTATTTGCTTCTGGCAGTGGAGTTGATCCCCATATTTCTAAAGAAGCTGCTTTCCTGCAGGTGCAAAGAATTATTAAAGCAAGAGTTTTAGATTCTGTAAAATCAAAAATGGTATATAAACTTATTGATACCCTGACAGAAAATCGCCAGTTTGGTATATTAGGTAATGAAGTTGTGAATGTTCTTGAACTGAATATAAAATTAGATGAGCTGATAAAATGACAAATCAAACAGCACCGAACCGTCCAAATCCTGATGTAATTCTTAATCACATTACAAAGAAGGAAGAGAAAACACAAAAAGGAAGATTAAAAATATTCTTTGGGATGTGCACAGGTGTTGGTAAAACTTATTCTATGCTTCAAACGGCACAAAAAGTAAAAGCCGATGGTATTGATGTTCTGATTGGAATAGTTGAAACGCACGAAAGGCAGGAAACAGAAAAGTTAATTAAAGGACTAGAAATAATTCCTTTAAAGGAAATCAAATATCGAGAAAGTTCTTTCAAAGAATTAGATATAGAGGCAGTTCTTAAAAGAAATCCGGCTCTAGTACTTATTGATGAACTTGCACATACAAATATTCCCGGAAGCCGACACTTAAAAAGATATCAAGATGTTATGGAGATATTGGAAAAGGGAATTGATGTTTATACCACGTTAAATGTTCAACATATTGAGAGTCGCTCGGATACAGTCAAACAAATAACTGGCACAACAATTCGGGAAACTGTACCAGATTCTATTCTTGATCAAGCTGATGAGATTGAACTTGTTGATATTACACCGGAAGAACTGCTTCAAAGATTAGTTGAAGGAAAAGTTTATACTGCTGAAAGTTCAAAACAAGCAATTCAAAATTTTTTTCGAAAAGGAAATCTTACAGCCCTGCGTGAAATGGCTTTGAGAATTACTGCTGAAAAAGTTGATAAAGAGCTGCGTGATTATAAAAGTGAAAAAAATATTTATGAAGTTTGGAAATCAGGTCAGAGATTAATGTGCGCTATTAGTCCAAGTCCGTACTCTGCAAATTTAATCAGGTGGACGAGACGAATGTCATATTCATTAGAAGCCGCATGGATTGCTGTTTACATCGAAACTGACCAGAAAATTTCTGAAAAAAATAAGAATACTCTTTTACAAAATTTTAAGCTTGTGGAAGAACTTGGCGGTGAACTTATTACCATTCAAGATGTAGATGTTGTTGATGGTTTAATTCGTGCTGCAAAAGAAAACAATATAACACAAATATTTGTAGGTAAATCTAAAACATCAACTCTCTATCAATTATTTAGTGGTAAAAGTTATTTAAACAAACTGATGGAGAAAAGCAGTGATTTGGATATTTACATCTATGGCAGTGATAGACCAAAGACAAAGAATCTTAGCAGTCTATTATTTGAATTCATAAATAAATCTCATTCTAGTTTTTGGAGATATCTTTCTGTTTCTATTTTCATCACTATTTTAAGTACAGTTTTATATGTATTCCAAAATCATATTGGATATGAAGTTGTATCATTATTGTTTTTGCTGATTATTTCTGTTTTACCACTTTTTAATTTTCGGGTAGGTCCTGTATTATTTGCAGCTTTTTTAAGTGCGATTAGCTGGGATTATTTTTTCATACCACCTCATTTTACTTTTCATATTGAAAAACCTGCAGATGTATTGATGTTCTTTACTTATTTTGTTGTTGCTTCAGTATCAGGATTTTTATCTTCAAAAATCCGTACGCAGCAAAATTTTCTTAAGCTAAAAGAAGAAAGAACATCAGCATTATACCATTTGTCAAAAGCCCTTTCATCTGCATCAAGTCTGAATGATATTGCAGAAATATCGATAAAAAAAATAGTTGAAACATTTAACTGCCAATGTGTATTCTTCCTAACTGATGACCAAAAGAAGCTTAATGCAAAACCACATATTTTAAGCTCATTTATTATTGATGATTACGAATGGGTAATAGCAAACTGGACTCTCACAAGTGGTAGGAAAGCAGGTAAATTTACTGAAACACTATCGGATGCTGATGCAACGTATTATCCAATAAATAGTAAAAGCGGCAGCCTCGGAGTATTGGGAATCAAAACAGAAAATAATGAGGAGTTTACTTTTGACCAGGAAGAATATTTTAACAATTATATTACACAGATTTCAAACGCTGTGGAGCGCGAATATCTTAATCAAATTGCAAAGCAATCATTAATTACGGTTGAATCTGAAAAACTTTATAAAACACTTTTTAATTCTATTTCGCATGAACTAAAAACTCCTATCACTAGTATCATTGCAGCAACAAGCTCAATTGAGAATGATGACAAATTAAACTCAGACAAAATTCACAGCTCACTCATTCACGAAATAAAAGTTGCTGTTGGAAGATTGAACCGCCTGGTAGAAAATTTATTGGATATGGCGAGACTAGAATCTGGTAAATTGAAATTGAAATACACATGGAACGGCATTTCAGATGTTTTGAATAGTGTTGCCGTAAGAATGAAAGAAGAATTAAAAAACAACAATCTTGAAATTAAAATTGATGATGATGTCCCTATATTTCAGTATGATTTTGGTTTACTTGAGCAGGCATTAATAAATGTCATTCATAACTCAATAATTTATTCACCTCAGAATTCTGTTATTCAGATTGTAGTTAAAGCAGAAGATGGATTTTGTACAATTGAGATTAAGGATAGCGGTCCTGGTTTTCCTGCTGAATCATTGAGTAAACTCTTTGAAAAATTTTATCGTGTTCCCGGAACTAAAACAGGTGGTACTGGTCTTGGCTTATCGATAGCAAAAGGACTTATAGAAGCACACGAAGGCCAAATATCGGCAAGAAATAATTTTGATAATGGAGCTACTATTACAATTAAAATTCCAATTAAGCTATAGTTCGTTTTAT
>JAVHOU010000241.1:0-7815 GCA_036170275.1 Ignavibacteriaceae bacterium | reverse complement strand
GAGCGCAGAATCGTTTTTTCTCTATCGTTTAATTCTTCGTGAAGCATTTTTTAAAAATTATAAAAATAAAATGGATTTTCAATTAACAAATATACCAAGAAATAAAAATTATCCCGATTCCTGGTTGATAATAAAATTAAGATTTTTCATTTGAGTATTTCTAAAATTCAAAACTGTAAGATGATTTTTTAAGCTATCTGATTTAATTTTAAGAGAATACTGAAGTAAACTAAAAAATGATTTTGAAAATTATCGAATCAATATTATTTTAGGGTATAAAATAATTAAAGATTTGTAATTATGTCGAATAATATGGAGCCGGTTGCGGAGTTAATTTGTGAGTTAACCCGAAATTGTAATATTAAAGAGGAATATTTTGCGTCAAGCTTTAATTTGTCACCAACAGAGGTAAGATTTTTAAAACTTTTCGCTGTTTCGCCAACTTACAGTATTAAAGAATTACGAGAACGTTTAAAACTTACTCCAGGTAGAATAACCCATATTTTATCATCTTTAGAGGCAAAAAAGTTAATATCACGTACTTTGGATCCAAAAGATAAACGTGTAATTATCGTTAATCTTATGCCTAAAGCAGCACCTCTTATTTCAAATCTTCAACAAAATTATCACGAGCTTCATAACAGGATACTTCAAAATGTTAAAGAGGAAGAAATGGAAAAAATTCTATCTTCTCTGGAAATTCTTGTTGATGTTTTCAAAAAATGGGTAAATCAAAAATAATTTTATAGTCTAAAATAAATTCATAATTATCAATCAAGTTATTAAAATGAAAAAGATAATTCTTATTCTCGCTTTTATCAGTTTATTAATAATTATTGCTGTTGGAACTTTATCACAAAAGGATTTTGAGCCAACTACTTTAATGAAACTGAAAGAAAAATATACTCAAAAACATAAGCCCGAGGTTGATCATAGTAAGTTTCTCGTACTGCAGCAAAAATTTATATCACCGCAGGAAGTAACAAAAGCATGCATGTCGTGTCATAATCTTACTGCCCACCAAGTTATGAATTCTAATCATTGGAATTGGGAACGGGAAGAATATGTTCAGGGGCGTGGCATTGTTTACCTTGGTAAGAAAAACGCGATAAATAATTTCTGTATTGGCACCAAGGGTAATGAAGAAAGCTGTGCTAAATGTCATATCGGTTATGGTATGGACTCGAAGGGTAAGGTTTATACCGACTCTACAAATATTGATTGTTTAGTTTGTCATGACAATTCTGAAACTTATGCCAAAGCAAATGAAAAAGGCGGCGCACCGGTAATGACACTCGATTTTAATAAGATTGCACAAAGCGTTGGAAAACCAAAACGGACTAATTGCGGTGTATGTCATTTTTATGGCGGCGGCGGAAATAATGTTAAGCATGGTGATCTTGAAATGTCGCAGTTTGAACCAACAAAAGAGATTGACATACACATGGCAACCGACGGAGTGAACTTGCAATGCGTAGATTGTCATACAACCGAGCAGCATAATATTGCGGGCAAAGTTTACTCTCTTTCATCCATGAATCTTAACCGAAATACCTGTGAACAATGCCATACTGCAACCCCTCATGAGGATGATATTCTAAATGAGCATACATTAAAAGTTGCTTGCCAGACTTGTCATATTCCAATATATGCAAAAGGAAATGCTACAAAAATGCATTGGGATTGGTCAACAGCTGGCAAACTTAAAGATGGTGCACCTTATGTTGAAGAAGATAGTATGGGCAATCATGCGTATATGTCTATCAAGGGAAGTTTTGTTTGGAAAAAAAATGTTGTCCCCGATTATATTTGGTTTAACGGAACAGCCTCTCATTATCTTGAAGGAGATAAAGTACAGGATACAACTAAGCCGCTTGTGTTAAATCAACTTCACGGTTCATATGCAGATGATGAATCGAAAATTATTCCAGTTAAAATTCATGATGCAATACAACCTTATGATCCTATAAACAGAATTTTAATTCAACCAAAACTTTTTGCTGAAGAAAAAGGTGAAGGTGCATTCTGGAAAGATTTTGATTGGCAAACTGCTTCTGAAGTTGGAATGAAAGACGCTGGATTACCATTTAGCGGAAAAGTTTCTTTCATCAAAACGGAAATGTACTGGCCTGTTAATCATATGGTCGCATCAAAAGAAAATACTTTACAATGTAACAACTGTCATACAAGAAAAGATAGTCAACTTGCAAAACTAAAAGATTTTTATATGCCTGGGAGAGATTATTCATCTATAGTTGATACTTCCGGCAAGTGGTTGATTATCTTAACTATAGTTGGAATTCTTATTCACGGAATTATCAGATTCACATTAAAAAGAAAGTTAAACGCACGAGGTAAACGATGAGCAAGAAACAAATTTATATTTACAAAAGTTTTGAAAGATTCTGGCATTGGATGCAGGCGATATTAATTTTCTTTCTTGCATTTACAGGATTTGAAATCCACGGCACTTATAATTTTTTTGGATTCAGAGATGCAGTGCGATATCATAACGTTGCAGCTTATATGTTAATCATTCTGATAGTGTTTGCAATCTTCTGGCATTTAACAACAGGGGAGTGGAAACAATATGTACCAACGCTTCAAAATATTAAGGCACAATTAGATTATTATATCTTCGGAATTTTCCGAAACGCTCCTCATCCAACAAAGAAAACAGTGCTAAGTAAATTAAATCCGCTGCAAAAACTAACTTACTTTGGATTAAAAATATTAGTGATTCCCGTTAGCGTAACTACAGGATTACTTTATATGTTTTATCGTTATCCATCACGGCACGGAATTGAATCCATTAATATTCAAACATTAGAAGTCGTTGCAATCATTCATACTATCGCAGCAATTTTATTAATAGTTTTTATAGTTACACATCTTTATTTGATTACGACAGGTGAGAGTGTAACTTCAAATCTTAAAGCAATGCTTACGGGATTTGAGGAATTGGAAGATGAAGACAAAACCAATGAAAAAGAAACAATTGATACATCAAAACTAACAACACAAAAAATTGATTAGAGGTTTTTATGGAACAAACAAAATATATGAATCCTTACTTAGCCGGAGTTTTACTCGGGCTGCTTTTAATAGCCACAATTTATATTACCGGGCGCGGTTTGGGTGCAAGCGGCGCAATTAAAAGTTACGCTGTTACTGCTGTAGAAATTGTTGCTCCTACACACACGGCTGACACAAAATTTTACCAGGAATATGGTAAAGAGCACCCCGGTTCAAGCCCACTAATGAGCTGGCTTGTGTTTGAAGTTACGGGTGTTTTAATCGGGGCATTTTTGTCCGGATTAATTTCCAACAGATTAGACCTCAAGTTAGAAAAAGGACCACGCACAACTACACGGATTAGAGTTGCCGGAGCTTTGATCGGTGGATTACTCTGGGGAGTTGGATCACAACTTGGACGTGGTTGTACAAGCGGCGCAGCACTTAGTGGAATGGCTGTTATGTCAACCGGTGGAATAATTACAATGTTCGCAATCTTTGCCGGCGCATATATGTTCGCTTATTTTTTCAGAAAATTTTGGATATAAAAAGGAGATGATTTTATGGGACCGTTAGTTCCAGATCTTATTAGTAATAATTTAAATTTTATAGTTGCGCTGGTTATCGGAATTTTATTCGGAGTAATTTTAGAGCAAGCCGGATTTTCAACTTCAAAAAAATTAGTTGGATTATTTTACGGATATGATTTTACAGTGCTTCGCGTTTTCTTTACAGCCGGCATTGTTGCAATGATTGGTGTAATGGGACTTGAGCATTTTGGTTTAGTCGATATAAATCTTGTTTATGTAAATCCAACATTTCTATGGTCAGCAATTATAGGTGGATTGATAATGGGATTAGGATTTGTGGTCGGAGGATTTTGTCCCGGTACTAGTGTTTGCGCCGCAGCCATCGGAAAAATTGATGCAATGATTTTTATTGTAGGTGCTTTTGTTGGTGTATTAGTTTTTGCAGAAGGTTATCCATTATTTGAAGGATTATATAAAACTTCAAATTGGGGAAGCCCGCGCTTTTTTGAAACACTAAACATGTCGCAAAATCTTTTTGCATTTATTATGGTAGTGTTTGCACTCGCCGCTTTTTGGTTTGCATCTATAGTTGAAAATAAAGTGAACGGAGTTATAAAACCCGCATTCAGATTTACGCCTTATTATTTAAGTATCGCTGCAGTTGGAATTATAATGGCGCTTTCAGCTTTCATTTTCCCTGAAAGGAAAGCTTCACTAACTCAGCGTGTTCAGAATAAAGAGTTTGTTCAATCTTATAAAATGGATGTGATGGCTGTTGATGAATTCGCTTACCAGTTAATGGATGATAGAGATACAAAATTACAGGTAATTGATTTTAGAGATGAAAAAGAATACACAAAAATGAGTCTGCCAAAATCAACATTGTTTACGCTTGATAATCTATTTGAAAAAGAACCAAACAAAGTACTTTCCGTGCGTCATAAAATAAATGTCTTTGTAGCTAATGATGAAATGACCGAAAGAAAAATTGCAATCATCGCAAGTGAACTAGGTTATAAACATATAAAAATTTTGCAAGGCGGATTGAATGCTTTCAGAGGACAGATTTTAAATTTCAAACCAATTGAAAATCCTAAAAACATTGATGAAGTTTATCAGAATAGATTTAGAACAAAAGCTGCTGCTTTAATTCCGGTTTTAATCCAAAACAACAAATCATCCGGCCCGGTTAAGAAAACACAAAAGCGCGTTGTTGGTGGTTGTTAAGTTCTTAATTAAAAATATTCTTTATAATTCTATGAACATAAAACCAATTCAAGATTACTATCCCGATGATGTAGCACATTGTTATGGCTGCGGTAGATTAAACAAACATGGTCATCAGATAAAAAGTTTTTGGGATGGAGATGAAACAGTTGCTCATTTTACTCCAAAAGAATACCACACTGCAATTCCTGGTTTTGTTTATGGTGGCTTAATTGCTTCTTTAATTGATTGCCACGGAACTGGCACTGCTGCTTTAGCTGCTTATCGAGCAGAAAATCGTGAACCTGATACGCTGCCGGTATTTCGTTTTGTTACTGCTTCACTTCAAGTTGATTACTTAAAACCAACTCCACTTGGTGTTGAGCTTGAATTGCATGGAAAAATTGTTGAAGTGAAAGGAAGAAAAGTAATTTCTGAAATTACAGTTTCGGCAAATGGAGAAATAACTGCTCGTGGAAAAGTCGTTGCAGTACAAATGCCGGAATCTTTCAACAAGTAAAATATGTTCGTTTCAATAAATTTAAAATTATCTTTTTAAGTAAAACTACAACAGGACAGAATTAAATTGATTACTCAAAACCTTGTTTTTATGTCTTTGGAAACTTTGTAATAATCTTGGATAAGTAGTAATTTTTTTTGTGAAATTTTAATCCACTTTAAAAGAAAATCGAGAGATAATTTTGGATCAAACATATAAATCTGCCGGAGTTGATATTGAAGCAGGCGAAAAGACTGTTGATAAAATAAAAGGTTACGCAAAATCAACTTTTAATAAAAGTGTTCTAGCAGATATCGGAATGTTCGGTGCTTTTTATGAACCTGATTTCTCCGGTTATAAAAATCCTGTTTTAGTTTCCAGCGTTGATGGTGTTGGGACTAAACTTAAAATTGCTATTGATATGAATAAGTACGATACAATTGGACAGGATTTAGTTAATCATTGTGTAAACGATATTGCTGTTTGCGGTGCCAAGCCGCTTTTCTTTTTGGATTATTATGCAACAGGAAAATTAAATCCCGACAAAGCTGCTGATGTTGTTAAAGGATTTTCAATCGCTTGTAAAGAAAATGATTGTGCTCTTATTGGCGGCGAAACTGCTGAGATGCCAGGTTTGTATCAGGCTGATGATTTTGATGTATCAGGTACAATTGTAGGAGTGGTTGATAAAACAAAAATCATTGATGGAAAGAGAATACAAAAAGGTGATTTGTTAATTGGATTTCCTTCAAACGGTTTACACACAAATGGATATTCACTCGCAAGAAAAGTTTTGTTAGAAAAATTTAAAGTCACTGATCACATCAACGAAATAAATAATGTTCTTGGTGATGAGCTGCTGAAAATTCACAAATCTTATCTACCACTTATTACTTCATTAAAAAATTCTGTTGATGTAAAAGGACTATCACACATAACAGGCGGGGGAATTGTTGGAAATACTTCGCGTATAATTCCCAAAGGATTAAATTTATTAATTCATTGGCGCGCCTGGGAAATGCCTGCAATCTTCAAATTGATTCAGCAAACAGGAAATATTTCCAATGACGAAATGCACAAAGTTTTTAATTGCGGTATTGGTCTGATTGCTATTGTTTCTAAAGAAAATAAGCTGCAAGCATTCCAAATTGCTCACGATGCACACGAACATGCATTAATAATTGGTGAAGTGATTTAAATGTTTATCGATACTCACGCTCATTTATTTTTTGAAAACTATAAAGATGATATCGATGATGTAATCACACGAGCTAAAGAAAATGGTGTCGATTACATAATTATTCCTGCGACTGATTTAAAAACTTCACATGAAGCAATCTCTCTAGCCGAAAAGTATGAACAAGTTTATGCTACAGTTGGAATTCATCCACACGATACAAAAGATTGGGACGAATCTTTAATTCCCGTAATTGAAAAACTTGCAAAGCATCCCAAAGTTGTTGCAATAGGCGAGATCGGTTTAGATTATTATTATGATTTCTCTCCGCAGGATCAGCAAATAAAAGCATTCAGATATCAGCTTGAACTTGCAATTAAACTTGAGCTTCCGGTAGTGATTCACAATCGAGATTCTGATGGCGATATGATGGATATAATTTCATCGTATTGTGGAAGTGGGCTTAAGGCTCAGTTTCATTGCTTCAACGGCTCGCTTGAAGATGCAACAGAGTTTATGAAGATGAATCATTTTATTTCTTTTACTGGAAATATTACATTTAAAAAGAGTGATGGATTAAGAGAAATACTTAGACATATAAACTTAAATCATCTGATGATTGAGACTGATTCACCATTTATGACTCCAGCTCCATTCCGAGGAAGACGAAATGAACCTGCTAATGTAAAATATGTTGCTCAGCAAGTTGCGGATGTTCATAAAATTTCTGTTGAAGAAGTTGGAAGAATAACTTCATTAAATGTATTTAGATTTTTTGGAATTGGTAAAGCGCCCAAAACGAGTTTTACTTATTTGCTTGGAAATTCTTTATACATAAATGTTACAAATCGCTGTAATGCCGATTGTACTTTTTGCAGAAGAAAAGATGATCCGTTTTTACGCGGGCATAATTTGGGAATGAAAAAAACTGAAGAACCACCCGCTGAGATTTATATAAAAGAAATTGGTGATCCAACAAAGTATGATGAAATAGTTTTTTGCGGATATGGCGAACCAACAATTCGCTGGGATGTTGTTAAGGAAATTGCAAAGTATGTTAAAGCAAACGGCGGCAATACAAGAATCAACACGAACGGGCACGGAAACATAATCAACAACAAAGATATTACTCCAGAGATGAAGGATCTGATAGATGTAGTGTCAATCAGTTTTAATACGTACGATCCTAAACAATATGCTGAGTTGATGCGGGTGAGTGAAGATCATTTTACAGAAATGAAAAATTTTGCCAGACTTGCTAAATCATTTGTTAAAAAAGTTGTTATGAGTATTGTTTCTTTGGATGAAGTTGAAATTGAAAAATCCCGTAAAGTTGTTGAAGAAGAAATTGGTGTTGAATTTAGAGTGCGAGAATATTTTTAGCCACT
>JAVHOU010000240.1:0-1527 GCA_036170275.1 Ignavibacteriaceae bacterium | reverse complement strand
AAAAGATGTCATCTTTTATCCAACTTATCCCACCCATCATTTTTCTTTACCAGCTATAAAAAACTTTCCAACTTTGTAACAACTTCCAGATAAGTTTCCTCTGCAAAACTTAAAAACTGATTCTCTTTTAGAAAGGTTAAGATTATATTTGACATGCAAACTACTGTACTAAATATAAAATTAGGTAGAGATAAATCTGCGAGTAAAAGCGAGATAATTGATACTGTGAAACGGAAGAATTTATATTGGATTTCTCAGGTCTCAGGCTGGACATTATTTGTTGTTGTAAATCTTGTTATCATCTCTTCATTTGAGCCGGTTCCATTAAACCGTTTTGCCGTCTGGGTTATTTTAGGTTTTAGTGGAATTTTGTTCTCACATCTATACCGGATTTATATCAAAAAACATAACTGGACTCTCCTTCCATTAAAAAAAATTATTCCCAGAGTTTTAGCCGCAAGCTTTGTTGTTGGATTGATAATATTCATTCCCGTTTTTATTTCCGGTTCATTGCTGGGTGTTGAAAGAGAATCATCACACTTTACTGTATCTATAATTGCAGGCATTTTAAATATCACCAGCGTAATGCTTGTTTGGTCACTGATTTATTTTTCAGTCCATTATTTCGAACATTCTCAAAAAGCAGAGATTGAGTCTTTAATTTTTGAAGCAGCAGTTAAGGATTTTGAATTAAAAACATTAAAGGCGCAGCTCAATCCTCATTTTATGTTTAATGCCATGAACAGCATCCGTGCTTTGATTGAAGAAGATCCGCAAAATGCTAAAGATGCAATAACAAAACTTTCAAATCTTATGAGATATACTTTAAAGATTGAAAGAACAGAAACCGTTCCGCTTGCAGAAGAATTAAAAACAATCCAGGATTATCTTGATCTTGAGAAAATAAGGTTTGAAGAAAGATTGCGCTATAGTATCAAATCAACCGCTGAAGCAGACCGGGTTGAGATTCCACCAATGATGGTTCAAACATTGGTTGAAAATGGAATTAAGCATGGTTTATCAAAAATAACAACTGGTGGAGAAATTTCTGTAGATTCAAAAACTACTGATTCTGAATTAATAATTGAGATAAGAAACGCTGGTAGGTTTGATGAAAATGGATTAAGAAATTCTCATGGATTTGGAGTAAGCAATACCAAACACAGATTATCATTATTGTATGGGGAAAATGCATCACTTACTTTAACAAACGAAAATAACAACACTGTTCTTGCAAAGCTTAAAATACCATTAGGAGGTTCAAAGCAATGAAAGCATTAATAATTGATGATGAAAGACTTGCTCGTACAGAGCTTGTTAGACTTCTGGAACCGTTTAAGGAGATTGAAATCGTTGGTGAGGCAGTTAATGCCGAAGATGCTCATAATAAGATTTCAGAATTAAATCCCGATGTAATTTTTCTTGATATTCAAATGCCTGGTAAAACCGGATTTGAACTGCTTGAAGAATTGGACAGCGTTCCTAAAGTTATTTTTACAACTGCTTACGATGAGTATGCATTAAAAG
>JAVHOU010000239.1:0-7898 GCA_036170275.1 Ignavibacteriaceae bacterium | reverse complement strand
TTGAAAGAGAAAATAGTCAGGTTCCGTCTCAATTTTATTTGGATCAGAACTTCCCGAATCCATTTAATCCTTCAACAGCGATTAAATTTGGGATTACAGAAGCATCAAATGTTGATTTAAGAATTTATGATGCTTTAGGAAGAGAAGTTGCAGTTCTTGTCAACAACGAATTTTTAAGTGCAGGTTCCTATAATTTAAAATTCAATCCGGCAAGTCTTGCAAGTGGAATTTATGTTTATCGTTTGACAGCAGGTACTAATACAGTTTCTAAGAAGATGCAATTACTTAAGTAATTTAAGTTTATGCTATTAAGGGTTATCCTAATATGATCTTTTGCTTCAGCTTTTGCTGATTGGATTAATATTATGATAACCCTTTTGTTTTTTGTTCAATGATTTTATAACCACTGTCAGTCTGAGCCTGTCGAAGACTGACCGTTCTATTAAAATGTTCACCCTTCGACAAGCTCAGGGTGACATTTTCTTATTCTTTTGCAATGGTTTTTAGTTATTATAATTAACGTCAGTTAACAGACCCAAGCAGGCAGTTCAAAAGTGATTTTTCTACAATTAAATTTTGCTATAAGAGGTCACGATGAAAAAATATTTACTTTCTTTTACTCTTATCTTTTTAATCTCATTTTTGTTAATCACCACACAAACTTTTGCAGGCGTAACCGGTAAAATCGCCGGTAAGGTTACAGATGCCCAATCCGGTGAGGATTTAATTGGAATAAATGTTCTGATTGAAGGTACCACAATGGGTGCCGCAACCGGAGTTGATGGAACTTACATCATCAATAATATTGAACCGGGAACTTATTCATTAATTTTTTCTGGAGTGGGATATCAGAAAAAAATTATAACCAAAGTTTCTGTAGCAAGTGATTTTACGACCAGAATTAATGTGCAACTTTCTGTTGAAGCAATTGGATTGGAAACAATAATTGTTGAAGCAACAAAACCATTGGTCAGAAAAGATCTTACATCTTCACAAACAATCGTTGATAACACACAGATACAATCTCTTCCTGTCGAAAGTCTTGATCAGATTTTAACTCTGCAAGCAGGAATAACAAAAGGTGCTGGCGGTGAAATTCATATACGCGGCGGAAGATCTTCGGAAGTTGCTTATAATGTTAATGGAGTTTCCACTGTCAATCCTTTCGATTTCAGTAAGACGGTATCAATATCAACAAATGCAGTTCAGGAATTATCGGTTGTAAGTGGAACTTTTAATGCTGAATACGGAAATGCTCTTAGCGGTATAGTAAATACTGTTACTAAAGAAGGTGGATCGAATTACCGTGGAACTTTATCTTTTTATACCGGCGATTATGTCAGTTCACACGATAACACCTTTATGAATATTAGTAATGTTAGACCATTTAGTAATCAGGTTATTGAAGGAACATTAGGCGGTCCGATTCCAGAACTTAATAATTTTGTATCATTTTTTGTTTCGGGCAGATACAATAAAGACGGTGGTTATCTGTTTGGTAAAAGGGAACACACCATCTATGATTCAGTATGGATAAACCCAAATAATGTAAATGATATTAGAGTAGCTGCCACAGGTGATAATGAAATCATTCCTATGAATCCGAGTGAAGATTTTTCAGGAACGGGTAAACTTACTTTCAAACCAATTTCTACTTTAAAAATTAATTATGATATAGTTTATTCTAAATCAAATTATAAAACTTATGATCATGACCTTAAATATAATCCCGATGCAAATTATCAGAGATTTGAATGGAGTCTTTTAAATTCGATTGAAATTAGGCACGCTATAAGTAACAGTACTTTTTATTCTTTTCAAGCTTCACACAATATTTATGATTACAAAAGATATCTTTTCCCTTTGCTGGATGCTTCAGGAAATGCAGTTGATTATAGTCCTGGAATGAGTATATCAGATTTGCATGCAGATTCAAGGTACCAACCAATTCATAAATTAAATAGAGCAACAACTTATACATTCCTTTCAGGTGGAACTCGTAATGAACATTATTATCAAAGGTCTCATTCATCTGAATTGAAGTTAGATTTGACCAGCCAGGTAACTAATCAGCATGAAGTTAAATTTGGAATTAGTGGTAAAAATGATTTAATGGATTTTGAGGATTTTACTGTGCAGAGAGATACATTAAATTATAATACTCCAACAATTCTTAGTCCTGAAAGTCCGGTACACGATTTATATTCAAAAGAACCAAGACAATTCTCAGTTTACATACAGGATAAGATGGAATTTACGAGCATGATTATTAATGCTGGAATAAGGTTCGACTACTTTAATTCCAGATCAGAATATTTACCAAACACATATGATCCGCTTTCCGATACAGCTATGGCAGAAGCAAAAAATACATTCAGTCCAAGGCTTGGGATCTCATTCCCAATAACGGATGAGGGTATTATACACTTTTCATACGGACATTTTTATCAGTTACCTCCATTTAGTTATTTATATACTAATCCCACTTTTGAAGATAATGTAGCAACCCCGATATTTGGTAATGCAAATTTAAATCCTGAAAAAACAGTTAGTTATGAAATTGGACTACAGCAGCAACTGACTGATGAATTAGCTTTTAATGTAACAGCATTTTCAAAAGATGTTCGTGATCTTCTTGCTCTTCAACAAATAAGGGTAAGCAGCAGTTACACTTATTACAAATATGTAAATAAAGATTATGGAAACATTAAAGGGGTAACATTTTCTTTAACGAAAAGAAAACTGCCAGGTGATTTATTTGCACTTTCAATTGATTATACATATCAGGTAGCTGAAGGAAATGAAACGGGATCAGATGCGTTTTTCCTCGATATTGCTTCGGGAAGGCAAAGCGAAAAAATCCCCGTTCCATTAGCCTGGGATCAAGCACATACATTAAATGGTGTTATAACTTTTGGCAGTGATAAGGACTGGATGTTTACTATTGTTGGAAACATTAGTTCTGGTTTACCTTACACTCCTTTGATATATGATAAACAAATTTATTTAAGATCGAATAGTGAAAGAAAACCTGTCCAGACAAATGTAGATCTGCTAATAGAAAAATCATTCGATCTTTCAGATTTAGTTATTACAGCATTCCTTAAAGTTTATAATTTATTTGATATAAAAAATGAAAGATTTGTTTATGATGATACAGGAAGAGCGACTTACACGCTTGATGCTAATCGGAGTGGAGCAGAGGCAGCAAACAAACTCTCAGAAAAAAATCCTTTGATTAAATCTGCCACCGATTATTTGTCGCGACCACAATACTATTCAGCCCCTCGTGAAGTTAGACTTGGGCTTATGCTTGAACTTTAATGATTTCTAAACGGAGATTAATATGTTGAAAAATAAAAATTACCTTTTAATTGTTCAGTTAATTTTCTTTTTAATTGTAATTAACACTGTAGTTCTGCCGCAGAAAACAACTCAGCAGAAACAAACCGAACATCAGGCAGTAATCGATTACATACAAACTCACTTTCCAGATTATCCTGTTAATATCAATCCTCAAAATCCAAGTTTAAAGATGGATGCAGATAATTCTCTTCGTAAAATTGCTGGAGAAAAAGATCGAAAAAATTATATAATGAATGGAAATAATATCATCTGCCAGATTTGGAATTACGGCGGTATAGGAGGAGGATTAGGTGGTGAAGGTCTAAGAGATAGGCTCGATTTAGTTTGGAGAGATCTTCCTTATATTTTCCAATTTTGTCCGCTAGTCGGTGGATCTGTGCCAAGCGCAACAAATCCAAATAAAAGACTGCATATAATATCGGATGGTTTATATGATTATAGTAATGTTGGATTAAGAGATGAAGACCGTGTTACCGGATTTAAATGGACTTTTCAACCATTACCCGGATACGCAGATCCCGACCAGGAGTTTATGGCTTCAAATCCAGCCTTCGATTCGAATAGAGATGGTAAACCTGATAGTTGGCCTCGAGATTGGTATAACACCGCTTTAGGTGAATATGTTTGGCCGGGGTATCTAACTGTAGGTGAAAATAATGCTGATCTAGAATCTTATTGGGCAATGGATGATAGAGATAATCTTGAATTTCCATATTATCCTTTTATTAATGATTCATCAAGAAAAGGTCTTGGAATTGAAATAGACGGTCGAGCTTTTCAATGGAGTAATTCACTTGCTGCTAATGCTTTGTTTTTTGTCTGGACAATTACAAACGTTAGTGATAAAGATTTAGATTCAGTAATGTTTGGTGTATATGGCGATCCTGATTTAGGTGATCAAGTTGATAATGGTGACGACAGGGGATACTTTATTCCTCCGTATGGTGCTGGCTCAGAAAATATTCCTGTCTATGCAAGAAGTATGGTTTATTTTTGGGATAAAGATGGTAAAGGTAAAGGAGGATTGCCGCTCGGTTATCTGGGATGCAAATTCCTCGAGAGTCCCGGTAATCCAAATGATGGAATCGATAACGATGGAGATGGATTAATTGATGAGAGACAGGATGATGGAATTGATAATGATGGCGATTGGAATCCCGAAACTGATGATGTTGGTATTGATGGGATATCAAATACTTTTGATCAAGGCGAAGGAGATGGTGTCCCTACAGCAGGTCAGCGACTACCTGACGGAAGACCTGATCCATTAGCTCCGGGCGAGCCTAATTTTGAATACACCGATCTTGATGAGGCAGATCAGATAGGGCTAACTAGTTTTGCAAGTTCAACATGGAATACCGATTTGAAAGTCGGTGATGACGAGGTAATCTGGAATCGAAATAAACCGGGCAGCTTCAGTGAAATAACTCAAGATGCTGATATAGTTTTTACATTTGGATCAGGATATATTTCTCTGAAAAAGGGTGAGACGAAAAGAATTTCAATGGCATTTTTGTTTGGTGAAAACTTAAATGATCTTCTTACAACTGCTGAAACTGTGCAGGATATTTATAATAAGAACTATAAATTTTTCCGTCCGCCATCTCTTCCTAAGGTTTCTGCAGTTCCAGGAGATAAAAAAGTAACATTATACTGGGACTCGAATGCAGAGGAGAGTATTGATCCTATTACCGGAAAAGATTTTGAAGGATATGCTATTTACAGAAGCACTCGCTCTGATTTTGCTGATATTCAAACTGTTACAGATGGAAGAGCTTCAAGCTTTTTGTACACTCCTTTAAAAGACTTGAATGGTTTTGATGCTAAATGGGATTTAAAAAATGGATGGAAGGGTTATCATCCGGTTCCATATCAGGGAAGAGGAACACATTATTATCTCGGCGATGATTCGGGATTGAAACATTTCTTTGCTGATTCAAACAATGTAGTTAATGGTCAAACTTATTATTATGCATTAGTTGCTTATGATCATGGAGATTCTGTCGGTATTCCGCCAACTGAAACAACAAAAAAAATATCTATTGATCCAATAACTTCAAACCTAATTTTTGATGTTAATACAACTGCTGCAATTCCCGGACCCAGGGCAAGTGGTTATTCACAACCATCAATTACTAATACAGATATACAGCATGTTAATGGGTACGCGAATGGAAATGTAAGTTTTAGTATTCTAAATGATCTGAATTTAGTTGATAATAATTATACCTTAACCTTTAAGGATACTTTGTATAGTGATGGTAATAAAATATTAGCAAAAAACTATAACGTTATTGGGAATAAAGTAAACACAGAATCATTTTATTTGTTCGGGACTAAGAATACTAATCTCAATAATAATAATATTATAAATGATGCTAATTTATTGGTTAAAGGGTTAGATGGTACCGTTTATCAAAATGGAATAGATTATATAATTAATTATGATAAAGGAAGTATAAAAAGAAGTGATAATAGTTCGATGCCTGATAATAGTGAATATAAAATAACTTATAAAAACTATTCTATTTATCAGAGCAGGAATTTAAGCGGCGAAGATGCTAATCCTGTTTTTGATGGTATCAAATTAAAGGTTTCTGACTTCAGTGCTTTAGATGTAGATCTTACAAAAACAAAATGGTCTAATTCAAATCTTCAAACTCCCTTCAGGATCGCTTTAACTCCACTTGGTACAAGAAAGAAAAAATATCCCGGTGATTACATAATCACTTTCTCGGATCAAAATATTTCCACCGCAAAGAAAAGAGTACCACCAAATCTTATCGATATTCCAGTCAACTATAAAGTTGAAGAAGTTTCTACTGGAATTCCTATCCCAATTGTTACTCTGTTGGAGGAAAGAGCTAAAAATGATTCCAAGTTGTCTTTGGGTGATGAAATAATATTTTTCTTACCCGGAGCTTCTGGGGTATTAACCGATACGCTTTCCTGGGGTGTTACATTAACTAAAACCGCCGCTGGCGATTCCATTGTACCTGGTGCAGGAGATGCGCTCTTAATTTATACAAGCAGACCATTTACAAAAAGTGATACTTATACTCTTCAAACCAAGGCTGGCTTTGTTAACAATCAGTTAGCTTCATCGAAGATGGACAATATTTATGTTGTTCCAAATCCATATGTTGCTACAAATGATATTGAACCGGCTAATAAATTACCGGGGCAGAATCGTGGTGAGAGAAGAATTTATTTTGAAAATTTACCAATGACATGCACGATAAGGATATTTACTCTGAGTGGTGAATTTGTAACTTCTCTCGAGCATCAATCCGGTGTAGACAACGGCAGAGAATTCTGGAATCTACTGAATAGAGATGGCTTTAGCGTTGCCTATGGTTTGTATATCGCTCATATCGATGCACCCGGAGTGGGTGAAAAATTGATAAAGTTTGCTATAATAAAGTAAAAAGCTGCAGGAGAAAATTATGAAAACATTAAAAAATATTTTTTATATAACAATTGCAGCTGCTTTATTTTTTGCTGCTAATGCTCAAACAACTAAGACTGGAACAACATCTGCTCAGGTCCTTAAATTAAATGTTGGTCCAAGAGCAATAGGTATGGGCGGTGCATTTACTTCAGTTGCTAATGATATAACATCACTGTATTGGAACCCGAGCGGCTCTGCTAACATTGAATCAAATGAAGCGTATTTCAATCATACGTCGCTTTATCTTGATCTCAAATATGACTATGCAGCAATTGCCAGTAATGTTGCAGGTTTCGGAACAGTAGGCGCTTTTGTTTCAGTTCTTTCTATGGAGGATATGCCGGTTCGTACTGTAGATCAGCCAGAAGGTACTGGTGAATTTTTCAACTATGGTGCGATTGTGGTTGGATTAAACTACTCCCGATTTCTTACAGAAAATTTTTCGATTGGATTTAATGCAAAATATATTAATGAATCTATTTGGCATATGAGTTCAACAGGCTTTGCTATTGATGTTGGAACACTATACAAAATTCCGGTGCTTAACGAACTACGAATTGCAGCTAGTGTTTCAAATTTTGGAACCAAGATGCAAATGTCCGGCAGAGATGCTACAGAAAATTTTCCTGCAGGTGCGGGAGGGAATAATCTGGTAAATGCAAATCTGGAGATGGACAAGTTTGAACTGCCTTTAATTTTCAGATTTGGTATTTCTGCCGATGTTGTTAAAGAAACTTCTTCAAGATTAACTGCTGCAGTAGATGCTATTCATCCTAATGATCATACAGAATATCTTAACACAGGTTTAGAATATGCATGGAATGAAATAATCTTTTTACGAGGCGGATACAATTCTTTATTCGAAAAAGAATCTGAAAAAGGATTGACTCTTGGATTCGGAATAAATTATCGAATTGTTGATCTTGTAAAAGTAAAACTTGATTATGCCTATCAGGATTTTGGAAGATTGAAAGATGTTCATTACTTCTCAGTTGGAATAAATTTTTGATAGCTCGGCATGATAAAACTTTTACTTTTGTTCATTCTACTTTTTAACTTTTCAATTAATGCGCAGGAATTT
>JAVHOU010000238.1:1931-7918 GCA_036170275.1 Ignavibacteriaceae bacterium | reverse complement strand
ATTTCACAAGAAGATTACTTAACCGCAATTTTTAGAAACCTTGATGATGCTGGAGAAATAAAACCCAACTTGCTTGCATCAAAACTTGAAATCTCAAATGCTGCTGTTACAGATATGCTGCGTAAACTTTCGCGTGATGGTTTTGTGGATTATCAAAAATATAAAAGTATAAAACTTACAAGTGAAGGCGAGGGGTATGCTAAAAATATGCTGCGCCGCCATAGAATTTGGGAAGTATTTCTTCATCAGACTTTGGGAATGCCGTGGGACAAAGTTCATGAAGAAGCTGAAAAATTAGAGCACTCTTCATCTGATGATTTGATAAACTTATTGGAAGAATTTTTAGATTATCCTGAAGTTGATCCACACGGTTACCCGATTCCTGATAAAAATGGAAAAATAAAAAAGAGCAAGCCAGTTATAGCTATAACGGAACTAAATGAAAATGATTCAGCAAAAGTTATTCGTGTTAATGATGATGTAAAAAATCTTCTTTCTTATATCACAAAGATTGGAATTGCTTTAGGCAAAGTAATTCTAATAAAAGATAAACTTGAATACGACGGCTCGGTCTTAATAAAAATAGAGAACAAAGAAATAAATCTTAGTAACAAAATTGCTTCAAACATTTTTGTTGAAAAGATAAAGTAGGTGATGAGATGAATGAACCATTAGTGTTTTTGATTACCGGAATTTTAGTAATACTAATATTTGTGCTAATATTTTATCCAAACAAAGGAATAATTTCTGTTTGGAAAAAATCCAGATACGCAAACAAAAAAGTTATGATAGAAGATGCGTTAAAATATCTTTACAACTGTGAGTACAATAATTCAACTTGCTCACTAAACGGCATTGCCGGCAATCTTTCCATCTCTGCAGACGATGCCACCGAAATAACAGCCAGACTTGAATCGATGGGACTTGTTTCTGCAAAGAAAGATGAACTTAGTTTAACATCTGATGGAAGATCTTATGCGCTTCGTGTTATTCGTGTTCATCGTTTGTGGGAAAAATATCTTGCAGACGAAACAGGCATAAAAGAAAATGAGTGGCATCAAAAGGCAGAAGAGTTAGAACATAAATTAACACCAGAACAAGCTGATCGGCTTGCGGCACAAATTGGCAACCCTGTCTTTGATCCTCACGGCGATCCAATTCCATCGGCTTCCGGTGAACTTCCAACTAAAAAAGGAAAGTTATTAAATGAAATGAATGTCGGTGAGTTTGCAAACATTATTCACGTTGAAGATGAACCGAATGCAATTTATAGCCAAATACTTGCTCAAGGATTATATCTCGGAATGCAGATAAGAATGATGGAAGTTTCTGAAAAACGAATAAAGTTTGTTGCAAACGGCGAAGAATGTATCCTCTCCCCTCTGATCGCTAAAAATATCACAGTTGGGATATTAAAGTTTGAAAAGCAAATTGAAGGAAAATTTAAAACTCTTTCATCACTAAAAATAGGCGAAGAAGGAACTATACTTGGAATAGCAAAAGCACTTCGCGGTCAGCAGCGCAGAAGATTAATGGATTTAGGAATTGTTCCGGGAACAAAAATAGAAGCAGAACTCGAAAGTTTTACCGGCGATCCTGTTGCATATAGAGTGCGGGGTACTTCAGTTGCATTACGTAAACAACAAACTGATAAAATTTATTTAAATAATGAATGACTTAAGCTGTATGTAATATTTATATTGATCCGATCTTCAGATAGGTCGCCCAATTAAGTAAAGTCATTTCGAGGAAGTCCTCGACCGAGAAATCTGGAACTTTATAGTGTAAAAGATTTCTCCTTTCAGTCGAAATGACATTTTTCATTGGTTGAGAATTAACTTTAAAGCTCGTGGAAATAAATAATCATTTGATTTTAGGAAAGTAAAAATGGCAAGTGTTGATTTAAATAATTGTGCTAATTGTCCCGTTCACAATATGGGTAATTTAAAAAAGCTCGGCATTGATATGAGCAGTTTTGATTTTGTGGTTGCTCTTGCTGGTAATCCAAACACAGGTAAGAGTACTGTGTTTAATTATCTAACAGGACTAAGGCAGCACACTGGTAACTGGCCCGGGAAAACTGTTACTCGTGCTGAAGGTGGATTTGAGTTCGGTGAGAAAAAATTTAAGCTTGTTGATTTGCCAGGAACATACTCACTTCTTTCTACAAGTACGGATGAAGAAGTCGCGCGTGATTTTATTTTATTCGGTCAGCCGGATGTAACCGTAATCGTTGTTGATGCAACTAGAATTGAAAGAAACTTAAATCTTGTGTTGCAAATTTTAGAAATTACTGATCGTGCGGTCTTGTGTCTAAATCTTATGGATGAAGCAAAGCGCAACGGAATTACCATCGATGATAGAACTTTAGCAAAAGAGTTGGGTATTCCTGTTATTCCTACCTCAGCAAGACAGGGTGAGGGAATGAATGAGTTGTTGAATATGATTCACGATGTTGCTTCAGGAAAATATATTTGTAAACCTTATAGATTAAAAACTAATTCCATTGAATTAAATAAAGCGATAGAGAAATTAAGCAAAGAAATAGAATTAGAATTTCCTGATATATCAAATCTGCGTTGGGTTGCCTTGCGATTACTTGAAGGTGACCAAAGTATAATTGATGCAATACGAAGCGGTGACTTAGGGAATTTGAAAAAAGAAGAAATGGTTGCAGAAGTTTAATAAATTATTTTATTGCCATGCTATAAAGAGGTCATATAAAAATTGTATTTGTCACTTCGACCGGAGGAAGAAGTCTAATAATTGATACAGATTTCTCAGTCGAAGACTCCTTCGAAATGACATTTATTTTGTTTTGACACAAGCTCTTAAAGTAAGGCAATAGATCGACCAACTATAAATTAAATAAGCAGATTATTTTCCAGAAAATTCTGATCAGGATTATTATTGAATAAAATTATGGACGAAAACAAAAATCGAGAATCAATTTTAGCAACTGCAAATAATTTGCGCTGGGAAGTTGAAGAAAATCTTCACGATACTTTAATGGAATCCATCTATGAAAATGCAACAGCTATTGCAGGCAAGGTTGTAATCTATCCGGATAAAAAACCTGCGTTTAGTTTAGACAGAACTTTAGATAAAATTCTTACAAGCAGGTATCTTGGTTTCCCGATAATGTTTTTGATTCTTGCCGTTGTATTTTGGATAACGATTCAAGGGGCAAACATTCCATCCGCAATGATTGCATCATTACTTGTTGACACACTTCAACCTGCATTAAAAAATCTTGCAAACTCAATTGGTTTTCCCTGGTGGTTAAGCGGAGTGATGATTGACGGCGCATATCTCGCTATGGCTTGGGTTGTAAGTGTAATGCTTCCGCCGATGGCAATATTTTTTCCAGTTTATACTTTGCTTGAGGATTTTGGTTATCTGCCGCGTGTTGCTTTTAATATGGATCCACTTTACAAAAAAGTTGGGGCGCATGGAAAACAGGCATTAACAATGACAATGGGATTTGGCTGCAATGCGGCTGGAGTTGTTGCAACAAGAGTAATTGATTCCCCGCGCGAAAGATTAATTGCAATCATCACAAATAATTTTTCATTGTGTAATGGAAGATGGCCCACGCAAATTCTTATCGCAACAATTTTTATTGGTGGTGCAGCGCCGGCATATCTTGCGGGAATCGCATCAGCAGGAGCGGTTGTGTTTATCGCAATTTTAGGAATTGCTTTTAGCTTAATAGTTTCCTGGGGATTATCAAAAAGTTTGTTAAAAGGTGAAGCCTCTGCTTTTAGTTTAGAGCTACCGCCGTATCGTCCGCCAAGAATATGGCATACACTTTATAGTTCTTTAATTGATCGAACAATTTTTGTTTTGTGGCGTGCAATAGTTTTTGCAATTCCTGCAGGTATGGTTATCTGGCTTGTTGCAAACATTAGCATTGACGGTGTTTCTGTTGCAAATTATTTTATTAACTGGGTTAACCCGTTTGCATTTATTTTTGGATTAAACGGAATAATTTTACTTGCATACATAATTGCAATACCTGCAAATGAAATTGTAATTCCAACCGTGTTAATGTTAACCGTTGCAAACATTGGTATGATGAGTGTTGGCTCAGGAAATGGAGTTATGTTCCAATTGGATTCTGTTACGGGTACGGCTTCAATTCTTCATGCTGGTGGATGGACTTTATTAACTGGTATTAATTTGATGTTGTTTAGTTTACTTCATAATCCTTGCTCAACAACTATCTACACAATTTATAAAGAAACTAAAAGTGTAAAGTGGACAGTCATTTCCACAATGCTTCCAATTGCAATGGGTTTTACAATTACATTTTTTGTAACACAGATTTGGCGGTTAATATTTAATTAGGTGCACCTTAAAATGTTTAAAGTAATAACGATATTATTTATCCAGATATTTCTAATTCTCGGTTGTACTTCAAACCAAATGGTTTCTTTTAATAATGAAGAATTATTTCGAATCTCTAATAAAAAAGATAACATTTTATTAAAGGTTATCGATTTTGATTCGGTAGAGCCATTGATTGGTGCCAATATTATCATCGCAAATGGTAATAAGGAAAATACCTCAACTGATATCGACGGTATAGCTTACATTACTAAAGGAATTACCCGGAATATTAAAATATCATATATCGGATACAAAACGATTAATTTTATAATTGAAGATAGCACGATTGATAATGTCTTGATTAAAATGAAAGCAGAAGAATTTACAGGTAATTTTGAATATGCATTTTCTCCAGATAAGAATGATGCTAAGAGAGATATTTCAAATGGTATTATTCAAATATACAAAGACATTAACGATTCAACGAAAGACATTGCTATAAATCTATCTTCAAAATATGGGTTTAAATTTAGCTATCCAGATGAAGTTATTATGATCTTAAATGTTGAAGAATACAATAATACAGTGATAAGGTTTCTTGAGAAAAGAAATGGGATTAATTGGTATGAAAGATTTAAAACAGAACTGGACGCAAGAATTAAAGAAAATTATAAAAAATAAATTAATACCCAACAAGCATATCAACGTCTTAACTTAAAGACATAGTTTATTAGATTGTTTAGTGAATTTCATATCTTTGAATATTCATTTACAATTTAAGTTTTAATGCACGCACATTCATATACAAATATCTGGGAAATCATTTTAGGTTCATTTACTGATACTTATTTGATGATTCCCATTCTTTT
Organism: Ignavibacteriaceae bacterium; assembly: GCA_036170275.1. Lineage (GTDB taxonomy): Bacteria > Bacteroidota > Ignavibacteria > Ignavibacteriales > Ignavibacteriaceae > IGN3. The sequence goes on along the minus strand of JAVHOU010000238.1, from coordinate 2,717 downwards.
TACTCTTTATTTTGCTTTAGAATATTTTTCGCACACCAAGCAGCTTGATGTAATTTCATTTCTAAAGATTTCAGGTCCAATGGGTCCGTTAGCCGGAACTTTGCTTGGATTAATCCCCGAATGTGGAATGTCGGTTTTTGTCACCTCACTTTTTTTAACACGCAGAGTTTCAATCGGCACTTTGATTGCAACTTATCTTGCAACTTCTGATGAAGCTTTACCAGTGCTAATAGCAAATCGAGAACAGGCGATTTACATTTTTTATATACTCGGATTAAAATTATTAATTGGTATTATATCGGGTTATCTGATTGATCTTCTAATCTCGAAAAAGTTTTACGAAGGCAAAGCTCCGAAAATAAAATCATCCCGCGCTGTAGAAATTGATGTTGAACTTCATAAAACAAGATATATGGAAATTACCATTCACAGTTTAAAGAGAACATTTAGAATTTATTTTTGGGTTTTTTCCATTACCATTGCTATCGCTTCATTGTTTACACTCTTTCACTCAGAAGATTTAATGGGCTCGCTTAATGTCAATCCAATTATTCAAATTTTTATAGCGGCGCTATTCGGATTGATACCTAATTGTGCCGCATCAATTGCAATTGCAGAGGCTTTTTTACACACAGGATTATCACTTGGAGCCACAATTGCAGGATTAAGTTCCGGTGCAGGATTTGGACCGATAGTTTTGTTTAAAGATGGAGAAATAAAAACATCAATAAACATTTTATTTTTAACATTGACTTGTGCAATATGTTGGGGAATAATCATTAACTT
>JAVHOU010000238.1:0-1831 GCA_036170275.1 Ignavibacteriaceae bacterium | reverse complement strand
ATTAACTTTATTTTATAAAAATTTGATTAGGAAAATTGGTTAAATGGAAAAACTTAGATTACTTTCCTGGAATGTAAACGGTATCCGTGCCGTTCAGAAAAAAGGATTTATTGATTGGGTGTTAAAAGAAAATTCTGATATTCTTTGCATACAGGAAACAAAAGCATCTCCTGAACAATTATCTGAAGAGCTTTTAAATATCAATGGATATAAATCTTATTTCTCTTCATCAATAGTTAAAAAAGGTTACAGCGGTGTTGCTATTTATACAAAACAAGACCCCATAAAAGTTGAGCATGGTTTTGGTATTCCAAGGTTTGATGATGAAGGTAGAATTATTGTTGCTGATTATAAGAATTTTGTTTTGATTAATATTTACTATCCCAATGGAAAAGCAAGTCCAGAAAGATTAAAATATAAAATGGATTTTTACGAGGCTTTTCATGAATATGCAAATAATTTAGTATCGAAAAAAAAGAAACTTGTTATTTGCGGCGATGTAAATACTGCGCACAAAGAAATCGATCTAGCAAGACCAAAAGAAAATGAAAAAGTTTCTGGCTTCCTACCAATCGAAAGAGAATGGATAGATAAATTTTTCTCTTACGGTTATCATGATACCTTCAGGATGTTCAACAATGAACCGGAACAATATTCTTGGTGGGATCAAGTAACGCGTGCTCGCGACAGAAATGTTGGCTGGAGAATAGATTACTTTTTTGTATCAGATAATTTTAAAAAAAATGTTAAGGACGCTTTTATTTTACCAAATGTGATGGGTTCGGATCATTGCCCGGTTGGAATTGAGATAGAAGTTTAATTTTTACAAATTAAAAATTTATAATTATACCAATGAAAATTTTTTTGTTTATATAAAAAGATTATTCTAAAGTAAAGCAACGAGGTTATGTATGAGACAAGTAGTTATTTATCCTGGTGAAGATGGTTTTTGGATAGCTGAATGTTCTAGCCTTCCCGGATGCATTAGTCAAGGCAAGACAAAAGAAGAAGCATTAAGAAATATTAAAGAAGCTATTGAGCTTTATATTGAAACACTAAAGGAAGATAATCTTCCTATTCCACCTGAAAATTTTGAAACTATTGTTGTTGCAATATGAGCGGATTACTGGTCGTTTCTGGACAAGAATGTGTTAAAGCACTTCAAAAAACTGGATTTATTTTAAAACGTCAGAAAGGAAGTCATCTCATTCTTAGGAGGGATGAACCTTATTGTCAAATAACCGTTCCAAATCATAAAGTACTTGATAGAGGAACTTTAAGATCAATTTTGAGATCTGCTGATATTTCAACAGAAAAATTTGTTGAACTACTCTAAAATCTTTGATGCATACCAACATTAAAAGAATTCGATTACTTCAAAAGGGAAGTGAAACAAACGGACCAATAGTTTATTGGATGAGCCGTGACCAACGCGTGCACGATAATTGGGCTTTGTTGTTTGCTCAGCAGGTTGCTTTGGAAAAGAAAAAAACTCTTGTTGTAATCTTTAACCTTGTCCCTGATTTTCTTGAAGCAACTATCCGCCAATATGGATTTATGCTTAAAGGATTGCGGGAAGTTGAATCAGAATTATCCAAGTACAACATTCCTTTCTTTCTTTTAACTAGAAAACCCGAAGAAGAAATTTCTAAATTCTTAAATCAGATTAATGCTTCCACATTAATTACAGATTTTGATCCACTAAAAATTAAAAGAATCTGGAAGCGGGAGGTTGCAAAGAAAATTGCAATTCCATTTTACGAAGTTGATGCACACAATATTGTTCCATGTCTCTATGTGTCGGATAAAATAGAATTTGCTGCTTACACAA
>JAVHOU010000237.1:0-8058 GCA_036170275.1 Ignavibacteriaceae bacterium | reverse complement strand
GGTTTCAATTATCGGAAAACAAATTTTGGGCGATGGGATTGTTACGGTTTTTATGAAAGGAAATTTGGGAGCAATTCGTGATGCATTAAAATTGGGAGCAGACGCTTTAAAAGATTCCGGACAGTTCAGGCATTCACATATAATCCCATTACCGCATAAAGATTTATTTCTAAAATTTAATTTAGAGAGAAAAGAATTATGATAAATTCTATTGGTTTAATTGAATCAAGAGGTTTGGTTGCATTAATCGAAGCTGCTGATGTGATTCTAAAAAATTCACCAGCAAAAATTTTAGGGATTCATAAATTGGATAATGGATTAATTTCAATGGCGGTTTACGGTGAAGCAGAATATGTTAAAACGGCGGTAGAATCAGCAGTGGTCTCTGGAAAAAGAGTTGGAGAAATTTATGCGTCATCTGTAATAGATAATCCGAAAGAAGAATTGCTCAATTTATTTGGTGAGATTTTTAATCTAAAGAATGAAAAAATTTCTAAAGCTCAGGATAAGATCGTGAAGCAGAATATTCCCCAAGTCGATATTGAAGCAAGTAAAAATAAATCCGAACCAATTATTGAAGTAAAAGTATCTGATAATTTAACTCCTTTATCTGTTGATAAGGAAGAATCTTCTCACAAAAAAATTAAAGAGAAAAAGGCGGCTATTAAAAATTTAGTAGAGAATAAACCCAGAAGGGAAAAGGAAATAAAAAAATATGTACCTTCCCAAAACCCTTCTAGTACAATTGAAAGATTAAGAATGGAAGCATTGGGTTTAACTGAAAAAAAAATAATTACTAAACCTGTTGCTACGGAAAACAAGAAGGTGCAAAGTAGTAAAAATGTTCAGTCTGATTCCAAAGTTGATTTTGATATAATTAAGGAACTTAATGTTCATAAGTTGCGGCATTATGCCAGAGGGTTTGAAAATTTTCCAATCAAAGGCAGAGAAATTTCCCACGCTAACAGAGACGAGTTAGTTGATTTGTTCAAAACGATCGTTAGTTGATAATTTAATATTTCTATTAAAAGTAAATAAGTTAACTTTTGAAACATAAAATTTACATCATAATTTTTTCAGTTATATTCTCCATTTTAATATGGGGATCGATTACCCTTTCTGATCAGTTTTTTTCTTCATTTGATTTTAAAGTTAGAGTTATTAACAATCCTAAAGATTATACTTGTGGTGTTATCAATCCGCAGAATCTTTCAATCAAATTAAAAGCTAAGGGCTGGCAGTTATTGAATCTTAAATTAAGTTCTGGTTCAGAATTTCTGGTTTCGGCAAATCGCGATAGCGGTTTAATTTCCTTAGATGCTTATAGCCAAATTACAGAGAACCCTTTACTTGGTACTGGTATTACGATTATAGATATCACACCAAGAAATATCGCCTTTAAAGTTGAGAAAATTGTATTTAAAAAATTAAAAGTTGAAGCAAGTACTGATTTATCTTTTGAACCTGGTTATGGGCTGGCAACTCCAATAAGAGTATATCCGGATTCAATTTTGGCTGCTGGTCCCAAAAGTGTTATTGAAAATATTTACAAAGTTAAAACCAATAAGGTGATTTTTAGTTCACTTGATAACAAAACAAAATTAATAACTCAGTTAGAAAATTTACCAGGATTTGAGTTTCGGCAAAAAAATGTGGAATTGACTCTTGATGTTCAAAAAATTGTTGAGAATTATTTTGAAGGAATAAGAGTTACAATCAAAGATATCCCCAGTGATCGGGATATTGTACTTATTCCAAACACAATTGGCTGCAGTGTAAGAGGCGGTATAAACATCATCGGAAAAGTTACTGCTGATCAGATTTCAGCTTCAATAAATTATAAAGATATAATACTTGACACAGTCGGTTCAGTTAAACCAATAGTTAGTATTCCCAAAAACACACAGCTATTATTTACTAAACCCGAACAACTTGAGTATATAATTAAAAAATTCTAATCAGTAGGATAAGAAGTTTATTTATGTTTATTACTTTTGAAGGAATAGATTTTTGCGGTAAATCTACACAGGTTGAATTACTAAAAGATTACTTGACAGAACAAAATAAAAAGGTGAAAGTAATTCGTGAGCCCGGAGGTACGGAAATATCGGAAAAAATCAGGGATATTCTTCTTGATAAAAAAAATAATGCGATGGTTATGGAAACAGAAATATTTTTGTTTTCAGCAAGCCGTGCTCAATTAGTTAGAGAAGTTATTCGCCCTTATTTACAAAAAGGATTTTACATAATATCCGACAGGTTTCATGATTCATCGACTGCATATCAGGGTTATGGAAGAGGATTATCAGTTGATGCAATATTAAAAATTCATAACTTAGCTATTGGCGATACAGTTCCTGATCTTACTTTTATTATTGATATTCCAACATCTGTTGCGTTGGAAAGAAAGAGAAACAAATTACACGCAGATCTTGATAGAATTGAAATTTCAAATAATATTTTTTACGAAAGAGTTAGAGTTGGATATTTGGAATTATCAACAAAGGAAAAACGATTTCGTGTACTTGATGGTACACAAAATATTAAATTAATTCATGAAAAAATTATTTCTGAAATAATATCTCTGGAAGGTCCTAAACATATATGAACAGACGTAGAATATTTTTAGTTACAGCTTTGGTAATGTTACTAGTAGTTACTTTTGGTTTTGTTGTAAGTAAATCCGACATCTATTTTGAAATAAGTAAAAATCTTGAGTTGTTCGGAAAAGTATATAAGGAAATATCATTTAATTATGTTGATGAAGTAGATCCTAAGGAATTTATGCGAGCCGGAATTAAAGGTATGCTGAATAAACTTGATCCGTATACAGTTTTTATTGATGAAAAAAATCAGGATGATATTGATCTTTTAACAAATGGAAAGTATGGCGGCGTTGGTATTTCTATTGGCGTTCGTAATGATAAAATTACAATTCTTGAAGTACTTGAAGGATACTCAGCACAGAAGCAAGGTATTAGGGTAGGAGACGTAATTACAAAAATCGGGAATAAAAAAGTAACTCCGGAAATTATAGATGATATTTCTTCTATAGTAAAAGGTGAGCCTGGGACAACTGTTCAACTTAATGTTTTAAGATTAGGAGAATCGGATACACTTTTATTTAATCTTATACGTGAAGAAGTAATTGTTAAAAATTTAGTGTTTGCAGATTTTTTTCCCGAAAACTCGAATAACGTATATCTGAAGTTATCAAATTTTAGCCGTGCTGCAAGCGATGAGATCAGAAACGCTTTAAGAAAATTAAGAAGTGAAAAAGAAATAAAGTCTATTGTACTTGATTTAAGAGGCAATCCAGGTGGATTGTTGGATGTGGCGGTAGATATTTGTGATAAATTTTTGAATAAAGATTTATTGATTGTTTCTACAAGAGGAAGAGATTATAAAAGTGAAAAAAAATATTTTGCCCGCGAAGAACCTTTAGCTGGGAAAGAAAGTTTAATAATACTAATTAATGGCGGCAGCGCTTCAGCATCTGAGATAGTTGCAGGTGCAATCCAGGATCACGATAGGGGAGTAATATTAGGTACACAATCATTTGGTAAAGGGCTTGTACAAACAATTACACCACTTACTTTTAACACCTCAATAAAAGTTACAACCGCAAAATACTATACACCAAGTGGAAGATGTATTCAGAGGGTAGATTATTCCAAAGATAATAGTGTTATACCTTTCCCTGATTCTTTGAAAACAAATTCGTTCTCCACAGATAATCAAAGGACGGTTTATAGTGCTGGCGGAATAACTCCTGATACTGTTGTTCAAAATGGAATAGAGAGTGATCTGGTTAAAGATCTTCTGGCAAAAGGAATCTTTTTTAATTTTGCTGATAAGTTTTATTATGAAAATAAAGATAAGAGTTTTAGCAAGTTGGATAACGAAAAAATACTTGGGGAGTTTAAGAAATATTTGATTTCCTCCAAATATGATTATCAGTCAGATGTTGAAAAAAAATTGGATGAAATATTAAATCATCTTGATACAAAGCATGACGGAGAAAAAATTAACAGCACAGTAAAGAAATTAAAAGAGCAAATATTAGATATGTTTGATGAAGAATATGAAAAACATAAGACTGATGTATTAGGAGAATTAAGAGCAGAATTGGCTCACCGATTTTTAGGAAGTGATTTTGGAATCAAGGAGCGTCTTAAATATGATAAACAATTTACTACTGCCCTAAAACTTTTTGATGATCAGAAAGTTTATAAGAAATTATTGGGAAGTAAATTATAGCATTCAATGGTTTGAGAAATTGTATCCGGTAGTTTAAGAAATGAATAAAGTAAAAACTTTCATTAAAAAAGATCCATTATTTGACGCTTGCCCCTCTTGTAAATCAATTGGGGCATTAAGAAGATCGCACTCTCGGAACAAAAAGGAAAAATTTATTTCCCACCTTACAATTTATAAAACATATCGCTGCAAAAAATGCGGTTGGAGAGGTTACCTTAAAACTATTACTTTAACTTCAAGCTCGTTCAACTCAATACTAATTTATGCTGTCATTATATTAATCACCGCAATAATAACTTTCCAAATTCTAAAACGTCTTCTCTAAAAAATAATTTCCGAGTGCAATTATTTCATTTTAACTTAATTCTAAAATTAGTTTTGGAAACAGTCGCTTTCGTTTGTTTTAATAACTTAAATTCATAATTTTAGACGTCAAAATTGTAAACTAATGTTATTTGGCAATCAGGGAATTCCTACTTTTTTTCCCTGTTTAATCCGCTAATAATCATAATATAATAGAATAAATTTTTTCGGGTTTAGCCCGAGTTAATTAGGATTATTTAATTAATCCTAAAATCTTTAAAGGTATTTGGATGAAAAAATCTTTTCTTGATTATATTTTTAGAAACAGATTACCTGTTACACTTTTTGTGGTGGTTGCTTCATTTGCTATCACATATTATACTTCAAGAGCTGAACGAGATGGAATTGGTTATACTCCTGATCAGCCAATCGCTTATTCTCATAAACTTCATGCCGGAGATATGAAAATCGATTGTAAGTATTGTCACGTTGGTGTAGAAAAATCAAGGTACGCGATGGTTCCTGCCATTGCTACTTGTATGAATTGCCATACTGTTGCCAGAAAAGATAGACCGGAAATTATTAAGCTGGCAGAATATTATCGTGATGGTAAACCGCTTCGATGGAAAAGAATTCATAAAGTTCCGGATTATGCTTACTTCAATCACTCGGTTCACGTAAACAAAAAAATAGATTGTACTGCGTGTCATGGTCAAATTTCTCAAATGGAAAAAGTTGGACAAATGAACTCTTTTACCATGGGAAGTTGTTTAAACTGTCATAGGAATGCTCACGATAAGTTTCCTGAATTGAAAGATAAGATAAAACCTGGACCAGAATATTGTTCAGCGTGTCATAGATAATGAAAAATTAAAGATCAATAAACAAGATTTTATATGAACAGAAAAAAGTTTTTTACCTCAGTTTCGTTGGGTGCAGTTGGTTTTGCCATCTATAACTCTTTTCCGATGAAATACTTTAATAAAAAATCAAATAACCCAACAACTAAAATAAAAGTTAAAATTAATCCTCTTGCAGTAAGTAGAAATAGGGCAGGTAAAAATAATGTCTGATTTTAAATCTGATAATCCACAGTTATCAAAGGACTCTGATCTTCAACCGAATTATTGGAGAAGTTTTGAAGAGTTGCATAATGATCCAAGTGTTTTAGAAGCAAGACATCACGAGTTTAAAGATGGTGCAACAGATGATTTTGATCCATTAAATCTTTCTTTTATTTCTCGTAGAAAATTTCTTGCTTTGCTCGGAGCCTCTGCCGCATTAGCCGGGGCAGCTTGTACGGATTATCGTGATAAAGGTGAAATTGTTCCTTACAACATCAAACCAGAAGAAATTACTGTTGGTAAACCAAACTTTTATGCTTCAACTTGTACAGCTTGTGCTAACTCTTGCGGAATATTAATTAAAACCCGCGAGGGGAGACCAATTAAAATTGATGGCAATCCTGATCACCCTGTAAACAAAGGAAAGATTTGCGCTAAAGGGCAGGCAAACATTTTAAATCTTTATGATCCTGAAAGATTAAAAAATCCATTAAAGCAAAGAGATGGAATTTTTAATTCTATTAGCTGGAAGGACGCTGATACCGATATAATAGCGGCATTAACTTTTATTGGAAGTAAAGAAATTGCTATCGTAACACATACGGTTACATCGCCGACTTCACTTAAAATGTTTGAAGACTTTAAAACAAAATTTCCTACAACTAAGATTTATTCTTATGAATTGTTTAATGATGCTGTTAAAAATTCTGCATGGAGAAAAACTTATGGTTCAGGTAACTATCCACTTGTAAAATGGAATGAAGCGAAAATTATTTTATCTCTTGAATCAGATTTTCTTGGAGTAGATGGCAACAAATTAGAAAACTCCAGGTTGTTTGCTGAAGGCAGGAACGTAGATACAAAATCCTTTAACAGACTTTATACAGTTGATAGCAGTCTAACAATAACAGGAATAAATGCTGATTATAGATTACGATTAAGACCTGAAGCTCAATATGAATTTGTAATGAGTTTGATGGATGAACTTGCTGGTAAAGGTGCTTTAAATATTCCCAGCAATATATCGGGATTTTCGTTAACTACTTTTGCCGAAAAGTATAAGGTTAACAAAGAAATTTTAAGTCATTTGGTATCTGATTTAGCATCTAACAAAGGCAAAGCAATTATAGATGCTGGAAACTCATTATCTGAGAATGTTCACATTGCTGTTAACGTATTAAATGCTGAACTTGGTAATTCTGCAATGTTTAGAAGTGATTCTTCGGCAAATACCTTATTAAGTTATTCAACTTTACATGATTTTGAATCGCTTGTTCAGAATATGAAATCAGGTAATGTTGCAGTGGTTATTCATTATGATTGTGATCCTGCTTATCATTTCGCAAATAATCTTGGCTACAAAGAAGCTTTAAAGAAAGTCGGATTAGTCGTAAGTCTTTCTGAAAGAGAAAATGAAACAACTCATTTAAGTAATTATGTGTTACCGATAAATCATAACTTTGAAAGTTGGGGTGATGCAAAAGTTCGCACCGGTAGCATTTCTTTGCAGCAGCCTGTTATTGCACCAATTAATGATACAAGACAAAAAGAATCTATCCTCTTAACCTGGATCAGCGGCAGTGCAGATACTTTTAATGAAAAACTTTATCACGATTTTCTGATGAACAACTGGGAAAAATCAATTTATCCAAATCTAAATTCTAAAATTGATTTTAAAAGATTTTGGCTCGGTGCTTTACACGATGGTGTTGTTCTTATTAGTGAAAAAGTTACTATCCCGTCACTCTCGCCTACAGCTAGTGTATTTTTAAGCGGCAGTTATGCTAGTGTAAATGACTATACAATTGTTGTAAAAGAAAGTTATTCCATCTCTGATGGACGATTTGCTCATAACGGCTGGCTTCAGGAATTACCTCATCCTATATCTAAAATTACATGGGATAATTACGCCGCAGTTTCAGAAAAAACTTGTAAGGATTTGGGATTAAAAAATAATGATGTAATTGAGATTACAATTGGTAATCGTAAACTTTCGCTTCCCGTTTTTATGCAGGCAGGTTCTGCTGATGAAGTTATTACCATTGAATCAGGTTATGGAAAGAGTTTTTCAGGTACAGTCGCAACCAATGTTGGATTTAATGTAAATAGCCTTTTATCAAAGAATTCAAATTATTCCAGTTGGATTTACTCAGGTGCTTCAATTAAGAAAACCGGTGATACTTATGAATTAGCTTCATCTCAAGAACATCACGCGTTTGATGATGCGAAGACACAAGACTTGCACAAGACAAGACACATTATCCAAGAAGGAACTGTTGCAGGATATCTAAAAAATCCTGACTTCATTAAGGAAAAACATGAAGGTGAATTGATTAGTGTTTACGATCCCCAGCCGTACAATGGTTTAAAATGGGGAATGTCAATCGATCTAAATAAATGCACCGGTTGTGGTGATTGTGTTGTTGCATGT
>JAVHOU010000236.1:0-29819 GCA_036170275.1 Ignavibacteriaceae bacterium | reverse complement strand
ACATTTAGCTTAGAATCTTTAATTAACTTTGTAATAATCTTTGCATTTTCTTTTGAGATTCCACTTTGAAGATTAACTACTTGTTTAAGTCTTCCACCAGCCGCTGCTTCTGGTTCATTAAACTTTAGAGCTTTAATAGAAATATTTCTTCTAATAAATTTTGTTTCAAGGATATCAAGAGCAGCTTTTCGTGAATAATCATCTTTTGTATTAATATTAATCAGTTTATCTTTTTTATTCAATTCAATTTCGGTATTTGAATCCTTCAAATCATAACGTTGGTGAATTTCCTTTATTGCCTGATTAACAGCATTATCTGCCTCCTGAAAATCAATTTCAGAGACTATATCGAATGAATGATTTTGTGCCATAATTTTTTTGTATTGATGTTATCTAATATTTAAAAGGAATATTGGAGTGTTGGAGTAATGTAGTTGAAATCACAAAAATCAAATCTCAAATACCATATTCCAAAATTCCATTGCTCCAATTAAAAAAGTGGGTGATAGGATTCTTCCGAAGGAATCCCTTTGGGAGCACCTACGACCTCAAATATTGAAAATAAAAGATAATTGTCGGGGTGATAGGATTCGAACCTACGACCTCTTCGTCCCGAACGAAGCGCGCTAGCCGGGCTGCGCTACACCCCGAATACTAAGTATCTAAAAAATAATCTGAGTATTCGTTTCTTATATATTCTTTATTTCTAAGTTGTTTCAACTTAATTTCAAATCGATTCGCTTCTAATTTAGTATCAAAACTCTTCAGGAAAATCAACTTCCACGATCCTTTACCTCTTGTTGATCTATTTTGACCTGCATTATGTTCAATCAATCTTCTTTCAATATCCTTGGAATGTCCAATATACCAATGAAAATTTGAATGTGATTCAATTATATATGTATAATAATTTTCCACGACCTTCCCACCTGTCGGGACGCGCTAGCCGGGCGGAGTTTATCCCGATTTCTGATCGGGACTACACCCCGAAAAAGGTGTTTTATTTATAAAGCAAATATAAAAATATTTTCAATCAAAGCTTATTTATTCTTTACTTTAAAAAATAATACACTTAAGTTTGATTCAAATAAAAATTAACCTTTAACTCTATCCCGTGAGATGGAAAAGGATGAATGAAAATACAAGTAAAATTAATATAAGGTAACCTCTGAGGATAATTAATCCAACGAGGATTTTTTATATATGGATGTAAAATCAAAAATAATAGATGCAGAAGGATTTGATAGAATCCTTACAAGAATGGCTCACGAAATTCTTGAAAAAAATAAAGGTTCTCACAATCTTGTTTTGATGGGAATGAGAACGAGAGGTGAATTTTTAGGGCGGCGGATTGCAAATAAAATTAAAATGATTGATAATGTTGATTTACCTTTTGGTGTTCTGGATGTTACTCTTTATCGCGATGATTTTAGAACCAGATTAAAACAACCCGAAGTATCAGTTTCCAACATTACTTTTGATATTAATGAGAAAGATATAATTCTTGTTGATGATGTTTTGTTTACTGGCAGAACAGTCCGATCAGCATTAAATGCAATTATGGATATGGGAAGACCAAGCTCAATTCAGCTTTGTATTCTTATCGATCGAGGTCATCGGGAATTACCAATCCGCGCAGATTATGTTGGTAAAAATATTCCTACATCACACAATGAAGAAATAAAAGTTAAAATTAAAGAACATGATGGCGAAGATGCCATCTACCTTGTAGAATCAGAAAAGAAGTAAAAACATATGCCACTATCAAGCAGACATTTATTAGGATTAAAGGATGTGCCTAAAGAAGATATCCAATTAGTTTTAGATACAGCAACAACTTTTAGGGAAATACTTGAAAGACCAATTAAAAAAGTACCAACATTGCAAGGTAAAACAGTTGTAAACCTTTTTTATGAAAGCTCGACACGCACAAGAATTTCGTTTGAGCTGGCAGAGAAAAGGCTTTCGGCTGATTCCATAAACTTTGCAGTTTCAGGTAGCAGTGTTAGTAAGGGTGAAACTTTAAAAGACACTGTTAGAAATATCGAAGCAATGAAAGTTGATATGATTGTTGTACGGCACGCTGCTGCAGGCGTTCCACTGATGCTGACAAAAATATCCGAAGCAAACGTTATAAATGCTGGTGATGGAATTCACGAGCATCCGACTCAAGCTTTACTTGATATGTATTCTATCCGTGAAAAGCTTGGAAGGATTGAAGGATTAAAAATTTGTATAGTCGGAGATGTCGCTCACAGCCGTGTGGCTCTATCCAATATATACGGATTAAAGACGATGGGTGCAAAAGTTTCTGTGTGCGGACCTTCAACAATGATCCCAAAATTTATTGAAGATTTAGGTATTGAGGTAATATATGATATTGATGAGGCGATTCAGGAAAATGATGTTTTAAATGTTTTAAGAATTCAACTTGAAAGAAAAGCACGCGAATATTTTCCATCGATTCGCGAATACTCTCGTTATTTTGGTATTGATAAACAGAGATTGGAAAAAAATGGTAAAGATATTTTGATACTTCATCCAGGACCTATAAATAGGGGCGTTGAAATTTCTTCAGACGTGGCGGATGGAAATTCACAAATAATTTTACAGCAAGTTACAAATGGAGTTGCTATACGAATGGCAGTTCTTTACTTACTTGGTACATTAAACTAAAGAGTACAAAATGAAATTGTTATTAAAAAATGTAAATCTTTTAAGTCCCTATCAAAAGTTAAATGAGACTGACACAAATATCTTTATTGAGGATGGGATTATCCGACAAATTGGAAAAATCAGTGAAGCTGAATTGAAAAATTGTAAAGTGATCGAACTTAAAGGAAAATATGTTGTACCCGGTTTGTTCGATATGCATGTTCATCTAAGAGAACCCGGTAGAGAAGATGAAGAAACTGTTGTTACGGGCTGTAATAGCGCTGCTAATGGAGGTTTTACCGGAATTGCATGTATGCCAAATACCGATCCTGCCATTGATTCTGCGGAAGTTGTAACGCTAATAAAAAAACAATCTGCAAATCATCTTGTTGATGTTTATCCAGTTGGTGCCGCAACTTTTGGAAGAAAAGGCGAAGTTCTTTCTCCAATGGCTGAACTAAAAGATGCAGGAGTTGTAGCTTTTTCAGATGATGGTGTTGCAATCAAAACAGCTTCAATCTTAAAAAGGTCTTTGGAGTATGCAAAGATGTTTGACCTTCCAATAATTGAACATTGTGAAGATGAATCACTTGCAGGCGGCGCAATGAATGAAAGTATTAACTCAACTTTTCTTGGGCTTCCTCCAATTCCATCTGTTGCAGAGGATTTAATAGTGATGAGGGATATTTTGATGTCAGAATATACTGATTCAAAAGTACACATCGCTCACATAAGCAGTAAAAAATCTGTTGAGATGGTAAGAGACGCAAAGAAAAAGGGAATCAAAGTAACTGCAGAAGTTGCACCGCATCATTTTACATTAACTGATGACGCGGTTAAAACTTATGATACAAATGTAAAGATGAATCCACCCTTAAGAACTAAGGCTGATGTTAATGCTATTATCGAAGGGTTAAAAGATGGTACAATCGATTGCATTGCATCTGATCATGCACCGCATTCTATTGAAGAAAAAGAAATGGAATTTGAATACTCACCAAATGGAATTATTGGTTTAGAAACTCAAGTTGGGCTGTCACTCAGTGAACTTTATCATAAAAAAATTCTTTCCTTAGAAAACATAATAGAAAAGTTATCAATTAATCCAAGAAAAATATTAAATCTTACTATCCCAAAGTTTGAAAAAGGTGAAATAGCTAATCTTACAATTCTTGATATTGAAGCAATCTGGACTGTCGATAAACACAAATTCTTAAGTAAATCGATTAATACTCCTTTTGATAAAAAACTATTGACCGGAAAATCTATAGGTGTAATAAACAAAAAGAAAATGTTTTTTGAGGGACTATTTACAGATATTTGTGATGAATTTTCTGGAAATTAAAGAATTTGAAACAAGCTGTAAAAAGGCAAAAATGTTTTGATTATGAGTTGTATTCTAAAGATTTTCAATATTATTGCCTCGGTAAGATTTTTCGGAAATATTTCCATTTACTGCCAGTTGCTTCCATTTTTAGCGTGTTTTTAAAGGGTATAAAAACGTACCTCAAAACTGCTTTTATAGGCGTTTAAAACCCTATCAAAAATGTTTAATGTTGCGAATAAGTGTTTAAAAAGCATTTTACTGGATTTAAATTTTTAACATAGATTTTTTGATGATTTTAAGCAAAGTTGCATTTATACGCTAAAATCAAATTATCATTGTGTCCTACCTTTGTCCTACCTTTGAGCAATATTTAGTTGTTTGTCCTACCTTTCTGTAAGTGATTAAAATATAAGCAATTACAGAAAAGTATTTTATAAAAATGACTTTTAGTTTTGGAAAAGGTAGGACACTTATTTCAGATATTCAGTGTTCGAAATCAAAAATCGAGAGAAAACCGGATCGATTGGTATCTGCAAAATCGGAAGATGGACCCTGAAATGTAAGAATAGCATTCCCAAAATCGCAAATATGATTTTTAAATATCCAGGTCAAAAATACTTCAGCAATTTTTTTCATTATATTCATATAGAGAAAATATAATTATTAGAGCAATTAAACTTTATAGATTTAATTTTACAGGTTATTAATCAACAGCTTTTATTTGTAAAGGAGAAGAAATGAAACAGTACAAAGTATTAACTCAAAAAGACCGATTCTTTGGTGGAAAATTTGATCCAGAAAAATTAGAAGGCGCAATAAATTCTTATGCTGCTGAAGGCTGGGTTCTAATTGCAGCTACAACAGCAAATATTCCATCTTTCACTGGAGCTAGAGAAGAAATAATTATTGTACTTGAGCGGGAGAAAAAATAATTACCATACTTGAGCGAGAAAAATAATGGATTCAAAATTTGGTGTGAACGGTACAACCTTTGAAAATATTTTTTTTACTGAAGATTCTATATCCAACTCAAAAATATTAAAACATTTACATGTTGAAATATCTCGACAAAATTCCAACTTAACTGAAGTTAAAAAATTAATGGCGCTAGAAGCTGCGAAAATTGGGGCCGGCGCTATTATGAATTTTAAATATGGACAAAAAAAACATAAAACTTGGGAATTAATTCTAACCTTTAAGTGGGATACTGAATCCTGGCATGGTGAAGGTGATGCCATAATTCTTTAGATATTAAAATACCGTCTCTTTTGATTCTGGAATTTGATTTGCAATAAGTGAGTTTAAATCTTGTAATGAATTTATTTCCACAATGGTTTCTAATTCTTGGAAATAATTTGTTTTGAGACTTTTGGTTTTAGTAATTCTTTGCTTAAACCTGTGTGAAGATAAAATTCCAACAATTCTTGAGCCTCACTAAATCCATAACCGAATTTGATATACATGTCCATTAAAATATTTGGGCCTTGGGCAAACAATTTAGTTTCAGATAGTTCAACAATGTTTTTTTTGATCCACTTCTTTAATTCTTTTTCATTGCATCCATAGTATAGATCGAAATAATCCAAATTGCACCTTACTGAATATTCCCAACAGAGTCTAGATAAATCACTATAAGTCATTAAAGAAATTTCACTCAGATCCAATTTTACAGAATCAAACACAATCAATTTTAAATCCTCAATTGTCATTTTGTTTTTTAATAGTGACTGTTTTATCCGCTCAATGATTAAACTTTTTCTATGTGGGATTTGACCCGTTAAAAGCCAACTGAGATCGCAGCCTAAACTAAATAGTTTAAGAAGTAACGGGGTACCAGGTGCCATTTTATCTTGAGCATATTTATCAAGATTTCTAGGGTCCATCTTAAGAAACTCCGCTAAATTTTTTACTGTGCCGAATTTATAAAGCGCAAAATGCTTTATTCTTGAACCGACAGAAATCGTATTATTATATGATTTTTCTCTTGACATTTGAATCGTATAATTATATGTTTGTGTTGAGTGTAAGTTTTAACAATAAATAAAACAAAAATATGAGTAAAACAATATTCAATAAATCTGCTATCGCCAGAGAACTTAAAATCTCTGTGTCTTATGCGAATCAACTTTTAAATGGAAAAAAGAAGAGTCGCAAATATCAATCACGAATTAAAGAACTAGTTAAAAAAGCTGCTGAAGATTTGAAGGCAGCTTGATTTTTTCTATACGAAACTTAAGAAATATTGTTGTTCAAAACTATAAATAATTGGAATTAGATTAAATGACGACCGAAGATGTAAAAATGGTCAGAGGAGAAAATAAAACATCTAATGAAGAATGGATTAGTACAAAAGTAGCTGCCGGTTTAAATGGAGAAGACGTTAGAACTGTAAGGCGCAAAATTAACAAGAGAATTTATGAGTCAAAAAAGGATATTGTTAAAGGACAAAAAGATTCATACATGGTTAAAGTATCTAAATTGTCTATCGAAGCACAAAGAAAATATCAGTTAAAACAAAATATTAATAGTTCACTCATTCCTGATTTAATCACAGATTTATTTAGAAAAGATGAAATACAAAAATCTGAAGTTGATACTTCTAAAATAATTCGTGAAGCTATTAATGAAAAAGACGAAAAAAGAAAAAGTGCAAAATTCAATATTGCAAAACAAGCTAATGATTCTATTATTAATTTAAAACATGGTGAGAAGCTAACTGCACAAATTAAATTTTTGAAACTATATAACACCGGCGTTTATTTAACTGATGAATTTGCAGTAGTAGGAAATATAAAAAAGTTTGAAACCATTCAAAATTGGATTAACCTTTTAAAAGAAAATAATTGGGACGACAGAGTGTTATTAAGGAAAAAGAAAATAGTAAAAACATTAAAAATTACTACAGCTGACTTAGGTGAATTCATAGTAATAAAAGCTTTGCCTAATAACTTTTCTGTTAAGGAATCGGTTGATTTAGCTTGGGAAATGAAGGAAAATAAAAGTCCCAACATTACATATAGTTATCATCATTATTATAAAAGATGCAGAGAGTTCTACAAAAACAATCCTGATTTATTCCATGCAACGGAGAAAGGTGAAAGGAGTCTTAAGAACAATTTTACACCCGGTGTAAATATCGATAAAAGTAAACTTAAAGTTGGAGACAAAATATTGTTTGATGGTAAACAATCACAAACAAAAGTTAAAAACGGGACACGATATATCTATTTACTTGCTAGAGATGAGGCTAGTGGTGCTTTGTGCGCTGGAGTAGTTACAAAAAGTGAAACCAGAGAAGCTACAAAAACTTTATTCTTTAGATTAATCATGTTCCTGGGAAAAAAGCCATTGGTAGTTACACCAGACAACGGACCAGGTTTTAGAGAAAAATATATAAAGGAAATCGCTGAGAATTTAGAAATTGAATATAGACTGGCTGAAGTTGGAAATCCAACAGGAAAGGCGGGACTCGAAAGTGCAAATAAAGATTATAAGATGTATGAAAAGTTGCTACCCGGTCATATCGGTGGATCAATAAAAACGCCGCTTGCATATCTAAATAAATATGAAAAAGAAGCACAAGATCGATATGCAAATATCTATGGTGAAAATGAATTAACGCATGATGATCTGAAGAAAGCTTTAAATAAATCTATGGAAATGTACAATAACAGAGTTATAAAAACCGGAATTAATAAAGGTAAAAAAAGGATTGATGTTTTTAATGCTGGAAAAGGTAAGGGAGTAAATGACTTTTATTTATCATACTTAATGATGATAAAAAGAAAAATTAAAGCAACAAAAAATGGAATTAAAATAGAGGGTATTAGATATTATCATCCTTACTTTTATAAAAATCAAAAGTACTATATCGTTCGTTATGATTTGGTTTTTAATGATGGTGTTTATGTTTTTGATATTAATTCCGGGAAGTTTTTATTTGTTGCTAAAAAGGTTGAAGGATGCGATCCAATCGGATTGGTATTTGGGGATGAGGAAACAGCCAGGCCAATTTTGGAGCAAATCAGATTGAAAAAAACTTTAACTAGGATGACTTTCAATTCATTGAAAGAAATTGATGAAAAATATTCAAAGCCAGTGGCAGAATATCTATTTGAAAAAGTTGGTTATACTAAAGTTGAAAAGAATAGAGCGAGAAAAGAAAACATTACAAGACTTAAAATAAACGATGCTGAAATAGTTGATGAAGTGGAAAATAAATTTTTACTCAAGACTGGCACGGATAACATTGTGCTTGAGAGCATTGAAGATAAACCAGCTAATAAAAAAAAGGTTGTCAACCGGATAGATCAAATAATCAATCAAAGATTAAATCGTAAATAAAAAAATATTGCAGGGAGTTTCAGAAATGAATAACAGAGCTTCTATTGAGATTGGTTTAACAGCACATTATTCAGTTTTAGTTGTTACCGCAAAACGGGATAAGCTTTGGTTTTATGGTTCAAGATATGGATTAGATTATTGGTTTTCACCAAAGGAGTTTGAAGAGAAGCTATATGAAGGAGGGGAGTGGATAACTAAAATTAATTGGTTATTAAAAAGTCCAAAAGAGAGAATGATACAAATAAAATATTTTATTGAAGAGCTGAAAAAAGAACTTGAAAATATTGGGGAAACAATTTGGTTAGAGGAGAAAGAGAAAGAGAAAGAGGAAGAGTATGAGCATGATGGAAGGTAAAGAATCATGAGATCTACCAACGCATTGAAAATATATAATGATGAGACTACAGTTACTGTAAATGTTGGAATGGAAGCTCAACAAAATAATAAACTGTCAAAGCAGATTGAAGATTATCTTCAAATTGTTCCGCGAAAAATCACTTTTGTTATGAGTCAGATTTCAAGGGCAACTGGAATTCCTGAAAGTAATCTAAATCTTTTACCAAGAAAGCAGCTTAAAATAAACAGCAATGTTGAAAAACAAATTAGTGATGTTCTCGAAGCGTTAACACAACTAGCAGATTTAGAAAATAGAACACTTAAATATTGTGCTGAGACAAGGGGCAGCATAGAATTTACCGCAATAAGTGAGGCCATTTGCAAGAATAAATATATAGGTCTTATTACTGGCCTGCCTGGAGTTGGCAAAACCGCCGCTTGCAAATATGAAGCAAGAAAAAATAATGGCCTTTACTTATGTATGGATAGACTTACAGTGACTCTGCAGGCAGGAATACACAAGATAGAGAAAGAGACTGTTGGTAGTTGTTATAGCAAAGTACCAAACGAAAGAGTAAGAAGAATTATTGATTATTTAAAAGAAGATCACAGAGAGCGCGGTAACTGGATAGATGGCTCTTCATATGAAATTGATGGACCAGAAAAAATAATTTTTTGCGATCAGAGCGATTATCTCTCGCCGGATGGAGTTGATCTTTTACGGACAATATCTGAAGGGGCAAACATTGGATTATGTCTTGTAGGGTTACCAGGGATTCTAAAAAAATTGAATTCCAAACGCGCTGAAGTTAAGCAGCTAAAAGATCGCATTGCAATAGCACGAAATTTAGAAGCACCTTCTTATCAAGACATTTGCTTGGTATTAGATAAAAATTGGCCCGGGTTAGAAGATGAAATAAAGAAAGAGTTTTTTAAGTACTCTCGAAAGAATTATAGGATATTATCTCATTTAATTTTTCATTGCAGAGAAATGTTATTCACAGAAGAAAATTTAGGGACTGAATTATCAGTCGATCACATTCAAGAGGCAGCGGGTTTGTTACCAAAAGCGAGTGATGAAGAGGAATAGTAAAGATGAAAATTGTAAAAGTTCAAATACAAAAAATCCATATCGCAAAAACTCAGCTTCATTTAAGTGAAGACGTTTATCGTGAAATGTTATTTGAAAATTTTGGAGTTAGCAGCGCAAAGGATTTATCATATACCCAAGCAGATCAATTATTAGAGAAGTTGAAACTAGCGGGTTGGAAACCAGTGGCAGCCAAAAAAGGAAAAGAGAATTCGTGGGGTAAAAAGAATTATGAAAATTTAAGAGGGAGGGATGAAGAGTTTGCTGCACCACAAACATTAAGAATGATTGAGGCAAAGTTTAAATCGATAACGGGACGCGAACCGGAAAAAGGATTAGCGAAATTTGTGAAGAGAATTACTAAGATAGATAGCTTGGAATGGTTGAGGCAATCTGATTGTTCTAAAGTGATGAAGGCACTAACATCATGGCAGAAAAGTATCGAGAAGAAAAAAGAAAATAAGAATTTAAAAACCGTTTAAAAGTATGATAGAAATAGTATTAAATAACCTTCAAAAACTTGGAAATCAAGGATTGACTAGTTTAATTCAGAAACTGGCTAGTTCAATTTTGCCAAATTTCGCACACAAATGCGCTGTGTTGAATTGGCAGTCTAATGATACGAGTGCTAACCTTTTAATTGAATTTAAACGCGATTTTAAGTCTTTTAAACGGGTATGGGTGTAGTAACGGTGCTCCACTGAGCACCCGGGAAATGTACCCTTTGAATTTTGCGTAAAATCGCAACTTTAATTTTTGAGTTTTGAGTGATTTTTTATGATTTAAATATTTTTAAACGTTTTTAAAAAGTGATTATAAAGACTATGATTTACCAGAAAAAAATAAGTGCGGTTCATTTATTCATCCTTGAAGCTACGGAGAGTTCTATTTGCGCGAGCGATAGACGGGCAATTCTTTCAACCCGCACCTCTTTGTCTCTCTGTAGTTTTTTATTAATAGAAAGGAAATTATTATGAGAAAATTTTTTATAACGGTTAGAAGCAAGATCCCCGGACTAAAATTAAAATTGTTGGGAAAGAGAAAAGTAAGATTACAAATGCAGTTAGTAAAAGTTGAGGCTGATATTAATTCAATTTTATTTCCAACAATAACTCTTGCAATCAGTATGATACCAGGATATAGAAGCAATCCACCAAAAGAAAAACGATTTAAAACATTATGCTCAAAGTGTTATAACTATTATTTCTTTGAGCCTTCTGCTGCAATGTTAAGGGGAGAAAACATTGCATTCACGAATTGCACACACTGTAATCAAGAATTAGTTTCATTTGTTTCACCTGAATTAGAGACAGGCAAAGAAGCTGTAAGCTGGTTGAAATCAGAGCACAAAGAAAAAGTAAAAGAGCTGAATAATTTTGTTCTTTCGCTAGGTGCTCAATTAGGAATAGATTTATCTGATAAGAAAAATGAAAAGACAAATTTTGAATTATTGTACAAAAAACTTTTAGATAATAGTAATACCGGTGGTTTACTTAATTAACAATTAATAATTAATAACAGGAGAATAGTATGAGAAAACAAAAACAAGAAAACTCTTTAAATAAGTGTAAAGAGTTTTTGTCTTCTTTTTTAGAATCATTGACTAAAACTATACAACCGTTGAAAATGGCTATGACAGCGGAGATGAACTTAGTCGATAATATCGAAGGTTATTTTATGGAGGATGATGTTCTTGAGTTGTGTGTGATAATTGCAGAAGCAACAATAAAAAAAACGGAGGCTCTTATAGAAAACTTGACAGGGGAAAACAATAGTTTAAAATCAAAATGGACTCTTGAGGTTATTGAGAGAGACATAGCAAGAGTGATGACTACGCTCCAATTGTTTGTACGTGCTAAACAATATGACTATGAAAAAAATAACTGGGAACAAGATACAACGGAAAATATTGGATCTTTATTCCTTACCATCAAACAGCTTGTAGACAGTATTGATTATGAAAGCTTAACGGATTCTATAGATACTTTAAATGAAATTCATACTCATTGTAATTCGAAGAAAGAAGAGTTAGAACTAGTTGAATCAAATAATTAATAAAAAAATTTAACATACAGGGAGTTATAAAAATGGAAAAAGAGTTTTTGGAAGATTTAAAATCTAAAATGAAAAAGTTCATTGATAAAATAAGCTCAATACAAAAATCAGTTTCGGTTTTAAAAATTGCCGAACTTGGTTATGCTTGTAAAGCAGATGAAGATTATACTTTATATTATCATCTTTTAAACTGTGAGAAAAACTTAAAAGCGTTGCATCTTCAATGTGATTCGTTTTTAGATAAAATCATTGATGAAGATAATATGATAAAATTGTTTAATGTGATAAATGAAATTGATACACTGAATTCTATTATTGAAAGCCAATTATCTTTATATAATGAGGAAAGACAAAAAGAAGTAAATCTATATGAACAAACTACAATATTTAATGTTGATCCAAGTTTCTTTTCAGAAAGAAATCGCAAAGATTTTTTAAACGAGATGTTGGAATTTGGTAAACACTTATATGAGCAATCTGATAGTGAATCATTGTCGGAAATATTTAGGACCTTGCGAGATAAAGCTGTAGAACAAGAAGAATTGGCGTTAACAGAAAATTGAACGTTGGCAGCCGCCGCGAAAAAAGCAACCGGCATTCAATTAACAAACTATACAGGGAGCGTGTTTTTGTTGTAAATTAAGGGGAAGTTCAAAATAATTTTTGAGCCAGGGTTAAAGGTAACTATAAAATTATTTATTAAAAGGTACAGGGAGCAGCATTATGGTAAGTCTATATGACTTTAAAAACTGTAGTTATTGCAGTGTTTTAACAGAGTTAAATGGTTCTTTAAATACAGTGTTTGATGATACGAGCTAGGATTGTAGAGATAGCGTTGCCTTCTTTATAACCTTCCTCAATTCATTCCAACACTTACAATAAACATAAAATCAACAATGGATTGTTATGAATAACAATAATGAAAAAGCCATTGCTTTAGCTGGCAAATTAATCGTGCGTGGTACAAGATTATCACAGTGGATTAAAGAGCAAATTGAATTCGATAGTAAACACAAAATCAAACGAGACTATAAAAAAGATTTTGATTTGCTTGATGAAATAATAGCTAAAACAAAGAAGCTGCACAATATTATAAAACAAAATTCACCAGGATATTCTTTTGCCAGAGAATCAAGTTTTGAAATTGCAGGAGTCTCGGTTAATGAAGCTAAGATATATATGAGTGAAACTAATTCTATCATACCAACAAAAATACCTGAAGATAGAAACGAATTACACAAAATGATTTTAGCGGTCCAGAAAAAAGAAAATGTAAGTTATGATGAAGCATTAAACATCTGCAGGTATGGTAAAAAATGAGTTACACATCATTAGTAGTTGATTGGATTGCAACACTCTATTTATTAATAGAACAAAAAGAACGTGAAATACGCGTGCTTTATTCGGAGGGTTTTAAGCTTAAAAAAGTAGCAGCAAAAACAGTGAAGGAATTTGAAGATGCAAAAGAGTTGCATGTTCAAAACAAGATCTCTCAAAACGATTTATTGCAAAAGCATCTTGAACTGGTCGAAGCAGAAAGAACATTGAACAGGTTTATTTATAACGAATTACCAAGAAAAGGAAAAGAGATCCAATTGCAGATTGATTCGTTAATAAATAATCTGAACCGATTGACAAAGTTAAAACTGAAATTAGATGATAAACTAAAATCACAAAAAAGTAAAAACCAAAAACAGAAAGAGGTTCCCAAATGAAAACGTTCGAATTAAAAACAGTTGATCAAAATACCAATGTGATCAAGGTAAAAGAATCCATTGCGAGTTTAAAACAAGCGATCAATTCAGTTGATAACGAAGATAAGACACTAAGTAAAAGTGTTAATGATACAACTCAGAATTATCAAGATGCACTTGTTAAAAAAGGACTTGGCAAAATTAATAATAATCAATTTGTTGAGATTGAATCATCTATGAAAGAAGCTCAGGATAAGCTTCAAGAATTCAATAGCGAAAACAACCCGATAGTGCGGGGTGTGAAGAAGCAAGCTTTAGCAAAACTTGAAGAAGAATTGAAATTAGCTGAAGATCTAGCGGCAACAGAAATATGTAATGAGGTTGATTCTTATATTGAAGAATTGAGATTGGAGCTTCAGGATCCTATAAATAAGATAAAAGAATCTCTGCTGGAGCTCAAAAAAGTTCTTGAAATTAAAAGAAGATTATCACCTTCAAGCACTCTCGTATTTCGATATGAGTATCCTTATAACAACCTGGCAAGGGTGCACAATTATTTGAAGATTGTTGAATTGATCGGGAAAGTAATACCACAAGAAATACTTTTTAAGATTGAGAATTCCAGAGAGTTTATTCAGTAAGCATTAAACACAGTTCACAGGGGAGTTAATTATAATTTTATTGGTAATTAAAGATTGAAAACCAGAGGAGTGACAAATGGACTTAAATTGGATACTTGAGATAAAAGATTATGAAAAGCACTTGGCCTTAGTTCTGAAGGACTACAGTGATCTTTTTTCATTGAATGAAATTATGAATAACAATAGTGGCAGCGAAGGTTTTATAAAAGTATTTGAATGTTTTGTGAAAACTTCAATCCGATTTCCAGAGAAGCCGCTTAATGGATTAAAGAAAATTTATGTATCTCAAAATTCAGAAAAACCAGTTGCAAAAATGGCGCGGAAAATTAATCTGGATGAAGCGACTGTTTACCATTGGTTAAGAGAAAGGAAAGGCAATGATAAAAAGCAAACAAGCAAAAGAGATTTTATGAAGGGACTTCTTGGTTAGAGAATGAACGGCCTACAGGGGAGTTAATTATAATTTTATTGGTAATTAAAGATTGAAAAGCAGAGGAGTGACAAATGAATTTTGAATGGATAAAACAAATTGATAATCTGGAAAAACACATAACGATTGCGACTAAAGATAATGTAGATCTGAAATTGATGTTTGATATATTGATGGGAAAAAGTGGAGTTGAGGCATATATAGCACTCTATTCTGCTTTTCTTAAAACTAATGTAAGATTTCCTGAGACAACAATTAAATATCTTAGAAGAGTTTATGTTCATCAGAAGATAACAGAAATACCGGCGCAAACTTTGGCGCGCATTATAGGTGTTGATGAAGTTACTGTTTATAGCTGGGTAAGAGAATTTGGATTTCACGATAAAAAGAAGAAAACAAAAAAGGACGAGGTGAATACGTTACTTCGTGAAGCTGATTTAATTGACTAACAAAAAGAATAGAGAGTAAATAAAATGAATGAATCGACCACAACTGAAGTATCTATAGTTCTAGATCTTCAGCAGTTTGTTGCATCGCTGGCAAAGATACCCGGTATATCGCAGGAAACTGTAAATCAAGTTCAAAAGATTTTTGGTACTGTTAAATCTTTAGAAGTGCCGATCGACCCCTCCAAGATTCACCAGGTGGGTGTGCAATTTAATAATGTTGGACAAAGTGCACAGAGCTTAAATAATATTGTTAGTGATGTTCCGCTTGCTTTCCAGAATCTTGATATGGGAATTGTTGCAGTATCAAACCACATTAACCCACTAATAAATGATTTGCTTCGCGCTAAGACTCCTACTGTAAGTTGGAAAAGTGCTATCGGTGATGTTACCTCAGGCTTGGTTGGTGTTGGTGGTTTATCTATTGCATTCACTTTAATTACGATTGCCATAAAGGCGGTTTCTTCTATAATGTCAGAAGGCGCAGAGGAAACAGAGAAGATGAAAGATGCTGTAAAAGGATTGCGAAATGAATTGGAACGTGCGTCTTATCAAACGCTTAAACAAAAAGAAATCGAAGCGAGAATAAAATTGATGGATGCTGAAAATAAACTTATCAAAGAACAATATGAATTAAAGATTAAAGGTGAGGCGGCACAGAAAAACTATAGACCTCTTGATCAATCCACTCTTGGCACTAAAGAGACAAAGGAAGAAGTGAACCTGGCCAGAGAGCGACTAAAAGTAATAACGGAATATCAGGATAAGCTTGGATTGGTTAGCCAGCAGGAGAATAGAATTGCTGAGTTGCGTGAAAAAAGGAAAGGATTAAGAAGCGAAGTTGCAATCAAAGACATTGATGCAGAAATAAAAGCTCTGGAAAAATTATACGATTACGACAAAAAAACAAAAAAGGCAGCTAAGGATAAAACACCTGAAGAAATAAAATTCAGACGTGAACATTTAGGATTAACAAATGAAATGATTCGTGCTGAAATAAAACTGATTGATGTTAAATTAGCAGATCCCGATTTTAGAGGTGATAGAGTTCAAAACATAAAGAACCGGATAGAACTGCAAAAACTATTAACAAAGGGAACCAAAGAATATATTGAAACTTTATCATTACAGAAATTAAAGTCTCTAAAGGGACCCTTTGAAATAAAGCCTGTTGAGAAAGTACCAAAACCTGATGTTATTGGAAGATCAAATATTGAACTTGAGAGATCATTATTTTTATCTGATATGCTTACTGATTCGTTCAATCAGGCAGGGAATGCAATTGCAAGTGCAATGGCAGCAAGTTTAGTGCCCTTCAAAACAGCAAATAGTTTATTGCAAATTTTTATTAATGAATTAATACAAGCAGCTGCTCAGGCATTAATTCTTAAAGCCATAACGGCGGGATTTGGGTTCATTGGTGGTCTTCTCGGTTTTTCAAATGGTGGTTTATTTACTGGAAATTCATCAGGTTTTGCGAACGGTGGTTTATTCAGAGGATCTTCAGGTGTTGACAGAAATCTAGTAAGATTAAGCGATGGTGAATTTATAGTAAATTCAAATTCGACACAACGTTTTTTGCCATTGCTTAGTGCCATAAACTATGCACCAAAGTATGCAGGTGGTGGTTATCATGGAGCCAGTGGTTCTAACTCTCCAATTATTCAAACTATTATTCTTGATAGCATAATAAAAGGCAAAGATATTCGTTTAACACAGCGCAAGGAAGCAAGCTACAGAAGAAAGTATTATGGTTCACCAAATGGTTAAGACTATATGTCATTCATAAATGTTGAAACAAAGAAGATTGCACTTTCTGGAAAAAAGCCTAACACTGGTTTAACATCGGCTCTTGGATATAGAATGTTTTTACACGTACAAGATACATTCGATCAAGAAGGCCCCGGTTGGACTCCATTAAAAGCAAAAACAAGAAGACAAAGAGTTGCTCAAGGTTTTGGTGAAGGGCCTATACTTAATCGAAAAAGACTTGATAGTTTAAGAAGAAATATTGTAGAAAATTCTAATGAAACCCAGGTCGTCGTCGGTGTTAAAGCAGGGATTAAATATGCACGCATTCATCAGTTTGGCGGAATAATAAACAGAGTTCTAAAAGCGGGGATGGTTAGACTTAGAACAACAAGATCGGGCAAACTAGAGAGGCAAGAAAAATATCCTAAGCTTGCAATTTTCGCACGCTCAAAAGATGGTAGAAAGGGGAAAGCACATAAGACGTTTAAGTCAGTTAATTATGAAGGTGGAAAGAATTATAAGATTGTAATTCCACAAAGGAAGTATCTATTCTTTACTGATAAACTGATGAGCGATCTCAAACAAATAGTGATAGATTTTATAAATAAATGAGTGAGAATAATCAGTGTATTTTATTTAAAGGAGAAACGTTATGTTGAACGAAAAAGAAACAGCAAAAAAAGCTATCGGAATAGTAAAACAATTTGATGGGCTTACTCTCATTGAAGCACAATTAATATTAAAAGAGTGTTCAATGATAATAACCAACACAAATAAAGTTGATGTTAAAAACGAACTATTTGTTAAAGCTTGCGAAGAACTTCTTCTTCCTTCTGATTAATGAGACGCAATGCTTCAGAAAAATGATCACTAGTTGATCTTACGCCTTTTTTTTCTTGTTCTAATTTTAATAATCTTCCAAGAATCAGTGATTGAGCAGTAAGAAGTTTATTTAACATCTTTTCAATATTTTTGTCGTCCATACTGATACCTCATAGAATTAAAAGTTTAGGACTAACTTAGCATTTATTAAGAAAAGTAAAAATAAATGAGGGTTTAAAGTTCGTTCAATTGGTAATAAAATGCAGTTTAAATGGTTCTAAAACAGTGTTTTTTGATAGTTTAAATTGAAGAGAAATAGGGAAAAATAGGGAAAAATAGCTAAATTGGATTTTCAAATTTCCGTTTTATGATGGTAATATTTCCGTTTTTCGATGGCAAGTTACATTTGAGTGAAGATGTCCTTGAATTCTTTCGTTAATGTTCAATTATTTATACAGCTTATAGGATATTCCATTCATTACAAAGCAAAATCAAAGAATTATTATGGCATTCATTTTGGCTAATATTAACTGTAAATATATTGAGGTAAACAAAATGAAAAACATAATATTAACAACCGCATTATTTCTTTCAGCATTTTTGCTGAGCTCTTGCAATGTAAATGATCCTAATTATTACAATGATTACACACCGCCTTCCCCGCCTTCGGGAATTCAGGTTCTCAATGGTGATAATCGAGTTGACATTTACTGGAATCCGAACAGAGAATCCGACGTTGCCGGATACAATGTTTATTACAATTACACTTATGACGGAAAATATACTTTGATTGGTTCAACCACGGGAACTCATTTTGCGGATGTAGATGCTGTTAATGGAACCAAATATTATTATGCAGTTGCAGCATATGATTATAATGGAAACGAAAGTGAATTAAGTTATGATGTAATTTATTCTACACCAAGACCTGAAGGATTTAATCAGGCTATTAATGATTATAGATCATTCCCTAACTCAGGTGGCTTTTCATTTTATGATTACACTGTAGTTCCTTATGATGATAAATATGCTGATTTCTTCTTTGAAAATTATCAAGGTACATTTTATTTAGATGTTTGGAATGATACAGATATTCAAGACATGGGACATACAACAGACATTTATGATATTCCATACGCACCAACATCAGGATGGTCTACCACAAAAGATGCTATAGCGATAGTTGGACACACTTATGTAATCTGGACATTGGATAATTATTATGCTAAGATAAGAGTTAAAAATATTACTTCTGAAAGAATAGTATTTGATTGGGCTTTCCAGCTTGTTAAAGGTGAGACTCAATTAAAACCTTCTTTAAAAGATAGATCAGAACGTGTATTTAATAAAGAGAGATTAGTTAGATAAATCAGTTTTTATTAATTTTGTCGTGGACTTGTAATATCAATAACTTCATATTCTGGTTCACGACAAATTTTATTAGTATGAAAAATATCATTTACATAATCTTAATAATTTTACTTTCAACAGTTTCCTTCGCTCAACAATCGAATTTCAAACCCAAATCGTACCCCAATAGAAATACTCAAAATGATTCCGATATTTTTCGTGAGATAGAAAATAATATTCAAGAAGGTAATATATCCGGGATATCAAAATATTTTGGGCAACAAACTTATTTTAGTTTTTCCAACGGGATAAGCGGATATTATAGTTCCAATCAGGCATTTTATGTTTTAGAAGATTTTTTAAAGGTTTATAAAGTTACCTCTTTTCAGTTTGATCATATTAAGAATGATAAAAACAATTCCTATGCAACAGGTAAATACAGTTATGATAATAGAGGAAAACGCAGTATTGCTCAAGTTTATATTTCGCTAAAAAAAATCGGAAATAATTGGAATATTACTCAACTAACTATTAATTGATGTTAAGAAAATTTATCAACAAATTTAAAGGCGATAGAAAATATTTCTCTATCGTCTTTTTTATTTTAATAATTCTTGGTGCCTCCGGAATAATTACCGAGAGAATTGTAAATGAAACTAAAAAAAATTGGGAAAATCATTTAACACAAAAAGTAAATGAATTAGAAATATCTGTTAGAAATGATTTTGATGATAAACAAAATGAATTGCTCTCTAAATTAAATATCGTCCGCAGAGATCTTCGCAAAACCTTACTTCCTGAAAATGAATCTTACAAGGAATTAGTTAAGCTAATCAACTATGAAGAATTTGATAATTATTCTATTGAAGTGTTTGCACCAAATGGTAAACTGATTGCCTGGAATCAATCGTTGGCAATAAATCCAAATGAACTTTTTCCATTAAACTTTCCGCTGGGAGAAACTTATTTTCTTTCTGATTATTTGCTTACTTATTTGACAATCATCGATACCGCCCATATTCAGTCAGATATTTTTTATTTAACTATTGCAAAACCAATAGAGAAAAAATTTTCATTAGCTAATCAATACAACCCGACATTAAGCTTTACCAATGAAGTTACTCTTAAGTATCAAACGGAATTCAATATTGATTATTCTCCATACAGTGAAAAAAGTAAAGACGGTAGAAAATATTCGTTTGAATTATTAAACAGACAAAAAAATAAAATTGGTGTGGTAACTTTTGTCAAACCTTCCTTAATCAGTACAATTAATAATATAAAAGAAGAATCATCAAAAATTCAATCTCTTCTTGTTTTCTTTGCACTCATATTTGCGGGCTTAGGTTTAAAAAGTGATTTTAAAAAATTAAATAACGGAATTCTTAAGTTCTCATTGCTGCTTCTTTATTTCTCTTTGTTACGCGCTATCTTGTTTATGGTTGGTCTGCCTTCTAAAATTATTTCAGGACCGCTTACAGATCCATCATATTTTTCATCGGCATTTGCGTGGGGAATAGTAAAATCACCGCTTGAATTCCTTACAACAAATATTTTAATAGTTATTCTTGCAATACAAATTTTCAGATACTCAAAAAAATATTTTCTTTTCGGCAGATATTTGAAAAATAAGATCGGCAGGGGAATTTTATTTATAATATTTATTGCGCTTATTTTTCTTTTGATAAGAGGACTTAGTGCAGCGGTGCGAAGTGTAATATTTGATTCCACAATTAGATACTTTAAAGAACCTAATATCTTACCCGATTTACCATCGCTTGTTATGAACTTGAATATTTTACTTCTTGGTTTTGCGGTAGTAATTGTAATAGCCGGGTTTATAAATATTATCCTAAAGTTATTTTACATTGACCCTGATAAAATTAATAAAGCAAAGTTAATTCTAATTCTATTTTCTATAACTATACTTGAATACATAGCTTTCTTTATTAGTAATGATCCACTTATCACTCCATTTTTATTAGCTGTTTTTTTATTTCTGATCTTCCTGATCAATTATCAAATAATATTTAATAAACCAAATTCCATTTATAATTATTTATTTGCATTAGTAATTGGTTCTGTCGTTTCGATTACATTACTAAATTATTTTAATACTAAGCTAGAAAGAGAATCGTTAAAGACTACAGCAATAGAAATAAACAGAACAGATTCTAACTTTTTAACTTTTATGCTGAATGAAACATTAAGAAGTGCAAATAATCAGGAAAACACAGATCAGTTTTTGAGTAACAGATATGCAAACTTTGATGCAATTGCTTTTGTTCTCTGGGGTAAAAGTTCAATGCAGCGTGAATCTGTAAATTCCGGTATCAGATTTTACGACAGGAATCAAAATTTATTAGGTGGATATCAAGTTGGCTTAGATCCAGGGAAAGAAATATTTAAATACATTAAAGACGATACAGACGAACCAACAATTGTAGAAATTTCTTCCGAAGATAATGAATCAATAAAATATTTAGATGGAATTATTAAGTTAAAAGAAAGGGGAATAACAAAGGGTTATATATCTGCATTTGTAAGTTTTGATATTGAATCAATTGGTGCAAATAATACTCCTGATTTTATCAAATCCAATCTTTCTATTTTAAATCGGGTTATTGATGTAAGTCAACTAAAAATTTTTCAGTTTGTGGACTCAAGACTTTCACGTTTATATGGTGATGTTTATCCTTCGCGTGATCAGATCAAACAAATTTTTCAAACTCAAATCGATTCTAATTATAATGATGCGTGGTTAAAATTGAGATTTGAAGGAGAGAGTTATGAAACTTATTTGTTTAGAGAGTTAAAGGATAATAAAGAAATTATAACCACAGTTTCTGTTGCTGAACGTGCATTCTCCTGGGACCTTTTCAATTTTTTTAAAATATTTATTGTTCATTCCTTATTTATAGTACTAACATTTTTGGTAATCTTATTAAGCAGGGTGGGAAAATTAAATTTAACATTTAAAAGCAAATTATTATTTGCATTTCTTTTCATATCAATCCTGCCCGTTGTTATTCTCGCATTGTATAACACGCAAGCAATTAAGGAGCGCAGCCGGGAAGGCATCTTTAATGAACTTAGTCAAAGAGCGAATTATGTTGAGAAGCATTTAACAACACAATTTCAGAAATTTAAAACAAGAGATATTACAACTGCTTGTCAAAATGCAGCGAAAGAATTAGGGATTTCGTTTGCTCTATATACCGGCACAGATCAATTGTACAATTCGCAGGAACTTTATAATCGTATCGGCTTCTTCGATACAAAATTAAATCCCAAAACATACTATCACTTAAATTATTTAAGATATAAAGAATACACAGCATCTGAAAAAATTAATAATTTTAATTATGATAATTACTATCGGTATATCAGCATAAATGATCTGGATTATATTTTATCCGTAAACGATGCTTTTAATAAAATTAAAATTACCTTTTCAACTACCGAAGTGAATGTGGTTATCTTTGGAATCTATTCCTTTGCAGTGATCATAATAATAATTATAAGTACATTTTTTGCTAATCAGATTTCTCAACCAATACAGCGGCTTACAAAAGCTACTGAAGCTGTTGGTAAAGGCGACTTGAGTATTAAGATCGATCATAATGAAAGAGGAGAATTAAAAGATTTACTTGATGGATTTAATTTAATGACATCTGAACTAAAGAAAAATCAGATGGAACTTGCTGAAATGGAACGGGAGGCTGCCTGGAAAGAGATGGCAAAACAAGTTGCGCATGAAATTAAAAATCCATTAACTCCGATGAAACTGGCTTTGCAGCAGTTAATTATTTCTTACAAAGATAAGAGTCATGATTTTGATAAGCTGTTTGAAAAGGTTTCTCAAACTGTTCTTCATCAAATAGATAATTTAAATCAGATTGCATCAGAATTTTCACGATTCGCAAAAATGCCAAGTCTTAAGATTGAAGTAGTTGATTTGGTTTCTTCATTAAATGATACTGTGAATATGTTTATCCACGAAAAGACATCAATTATAATTAATTCAAAATTATCTAAAGCTGATATTGAAGCTGATTTAAGCCAGTTACGAAGATTATTCATAAATTTAATCCGTAATTCAATGCAAGCTGATGCTGCAAAAATAACGATTGATCTTTCAGAAGCAGGGAATAATTATCAAATACTTTTTTCTGATAACGGAAGCGGAGTAAATGCTGCCGACAAGGAAAAAATATTTAACGAAAACTTTACGACTAAAAAACAAGGTATGGGATTAGGTTTAAGTTTAGCAAAAAGATTTTTAGAAAGCATTAGGGGAGATATCAAACTTCATTCAACTTCCAAATCAGGTACCACATTTTTAATCACCATTCCTGTTTATCATAAGTTATCCGATAATCAGAAATGAGTGAACTTACCCCACACCAGCAAAAAGCTTTAGACATACAAGGGCATTTAGCTCTTACAGCAAATGCAGGCTCGGGAAAAACTTTTGTTCTTGCGCGTAAATATCTATCCGTATTATTACACGAAGATGTTGAAAGCACAAATGTTGCGGCAATAACTTTTACAGAAAAAGCTGCTAGTGAACTTTATTATAAAATATCTTTATTGATTGATGAACAAATTAAATTATCATTAAAAAATGCTGAAAAGAAAAAATTACAAAAGATAAGACAGCAGCTTGTTTCCGCTAACATTTCAACTATTCATTCCTTCTGCATTAATATCCTTAAAGAATTTCCGGTGGAAGCTCAAATCGATGCGCACTTTGTACCTATTGATGAAAATCTTGCTAATGAATTAATTGAGTTGTCTGTCGAAGAGATGATAAGAGCTGCATTTGAAGATGAAACGATTAAAGAAGATTTAAAATATCTCATCCGGATATTTGCATCTAAAACCAGACTTGAAGATGAAATTGCTGGACTGATTAAGAATCGGAAAAATGTTTTTACAATTAAAGAGAATATTTATAATCAAAATGAAAATACAATCGCTGAATTTTTCAGTAATACTTTTTCAAAATTCTTTTTAATGATTTGGGAAAAAGGGAAAAAAGATTTTCTTAATTGCCTTACAGTTATAAATTCACTTGTATTAAATAACGATTGTAAAAATCAAACTGCTAATGAGATAAAAAATATTTTACTTAATCTGAATAATGAAAAAGATACATCGCAAATTCTTACGTTGTTAGAAAGCATAAAGCTTCTGGCGTTTACTAAAAATTTAACAATGCGTAAAACTGGCTATCTGAAAGGAGGGTTGGGCGAATCTATTCCTGATAAAATCGTGAATGCTGAAAACATAATTAGCGAGTTGAAGAATTTTGAACTGCCAAACGATCATAATAAAGTTGAACTTGAACTTGCAAAATTTGGATTGGTTACTCTAAACTTTTTTGACAGAGCATTAAAAATTTATGAAGCAAAAAAGAAAGCAGAAAGCTTTATTGATTTTGAAGATATTCTGATTCATACAAAAATATTGCTGCAGAATGAACAGGTTCAAAAATCATTATCAGCAAAGTTTAAATTTATAATGGTGGATGAATTTCAGGATACGAACGAAATTCAATATCAAATATTTCTTCCGATTCTTGATCATCTGAAAGGCGGTAAGCTTTTTATTGTGGGCGATGAAAAACAAAGCATTTATAAGTTTCGAGATGCAGAAATTGAAATATTTAATCGAACACGAAATGATATTAAAGGAGAAACCGGCAATAATAATCTTTTAAATTTACCTGATAGTTTTAGAATGACACCTGCGATCTGCACATTTTGCAATCACGTTTTTAACAAATTATTTTTTATATCAGACGATCTTTATGGTGAAGTACCGCCTACAGATTTAGTTTGTGCAAGAGCTGATGACACAAAAGGTAAAGTTGAATTTCTTTTACCCCCATTGGGGGAAACCTCTGCAAAAGAAGTAGAGTCAGAAATTGTATCTCAAAAAATTTCGGATATAATAAAGGAAAGAAAATATTCCTGGAAAGATATCTGCATTCTTGTTCGCAAAAGAAAAAATTTTAATGAACTTGAAAAATCATTCCTGAAAAATAATATACCTTACGCGATAGTTGGCGGTAGAGGATTTTATCAGCGGCAGACCATTAGTGATATTTATAATTATTTATCTTTTTTAGCTGATGAGAATAATAGTCCGGCATTGGTTGGAATTTTAAGATCGCCATTCTTTTCAGTTTCAGATTCCAAGTTATTTGAGATATCTATTTTTAAGGGAAGCAGCTTTTGGCGGAAGCTTAAGAATTATGTAACAGAAAAAAAAGATTTGCAGGATTGTTTAATACTGCTCGAGGAAAATATTAAAATCAGCAGTTCTATCGAGTTATCTCATCTGCTAAAGAAAATAATCACTGATAGGAATTACCTTGCCATTATATCTGCTCGGAAAGATGGTCATCAGGAATCGGCAAATATTGATAAGTTAATCTCGATAGCAAGAAATTTTAATTCTAAAGGGTTTAGAAATTTATATGACTTCATTACATTTCTTAAAGATTCAATTTCAGGGTTGAATGATGAAGCACAGGCAGCATTTTCCTCAGATCTTAATGCAGTTCAGTTGATGACGATTCATCAATCGAAAGGATTAGAATTTCCAATAGTGTTTATCTACAAATCTGCTGAAACTGGAGTATCCGGTACTTTAAAATCAGGACAAATTCAGATCGATAAAAAGTTAGGACTATTAGCCAAAGTTCCGATTGATGGAAATTACTTGGAAGAGTACCGTGCAGCGCCGGTTATATCAATACATAATTTTATTGAAAAGAAAAAAAATCTTGCTGAACTAAAAAGACTTTTTTATGTGGCTGTTACACGTGCTAAGGATGAGCTTTATATTAGTGCTTCAATTGATGAAGGAAAAAAAATTAGCGAAGATTCATTCCTCTCGCTTTTAAGTATTGGGTTGGATGATCAACTTTTGCAGGAAGAAATTATAATCAAAGAAAATCTTGATTACCTGACTTTTGTTGATGGGAAATATTCAACAAAAATGAAAATCTCTGAAATAACTATTCCAATAATTAAACAAATTGATTCTGAAAATATTTCTGAAATCGAAGAGCGAAATCCTTCAAGAGAAATTAAAATTCAAATAGAGAATCTTTCATCAGATGAAAAAGGCGAAATAATTTCTGCATCAAAAGTATCAATTTATAATCAATGCCCGCTTAAGTATTTTTTAACTTATGAATATGGTTTCAGCAAGCTAAATTCTTATAAACTAAGTTCTAAAAATCTGATCTTAAATATTAATCAAACAGATTTAAACGAAATTGAAAATGAAAATGATGAGCAGGTTGATTTTACTTTCCAGCAAAAAGATTCTGATGATTTTGATTCAGCGGAGTATGGGAAAATAGTTCACAACTTATTAGAAAAAGAGATTGGCATGAACGAATTAGATAAATATATCTCAGGTCTGAATGATCAGTTAAAGAATAACTCCGCACCTAATGAAATTTTATCTGAAAAATTAAAGGAAGATCTTTCGAAATATTTGGATTCAAATACTTATTCAGAAATACATCGTATAAAAAGTTATAAAAATGAATTTGAAATATATGTTAAGGATGATGATTATTTTCTTCATGGTATTATTGATAAACTTGCTTTTGACGGTAAAACTCTAAAGATATTTGATTATAAAACAGATGACGTAAAAGAACGTGATATCATAAAACATGCTGATTATTATTTAATGCAATTGAAATTTTATTTATATATTGCAAGCAGGTTATTTGAAGGATTTGAGATTTTTGAGGGCTGTCTTGTTTTTATCAAACATCCGGAGAATCCTGTAAAAGTGTCTTATGACGCTTCTCAAATAAAAATTTTACAGCAAGAAATAAAATCAATTATTAATTCTATCAGACAAAAGAATAATGATAAAAATACTGCGCACTGTTCTATGTGTGCATATTCGGGCTTTACAAAAAAATGTATTGTAAATTAAGGGGAATTAATCTTCTCCATTAAGGGAAATATGAAAAGAGAAATAACACAAATAAGAAACATTGATGAAATTGAAAAGCAAATAAGCGAAACAGTAACGGGTGTGCTGTGCATACATCTATCAAATGATAAGATGATGCAGATGGCTTGCAATTTTGTTTATCTCGATAAAAACATTTACACATATTTAGACAGCTCCGATGAAAATTATGTATATGTTAAATACGGCTCGGCGGGAAGCTTTACTGTTTTTAATAATGAAAAAGTTAATTCAAAAACAAATAACATTACCTATAAACTTTCATTTATTACTGTTAGTGGTGAAATAAAAGAAGTTGATGATGTTAAACTGATAGATCAGATTACGGAACTTTACAGATTAAAATATTCACAAGCAATTAAGGCGGAAGAATATAAATTAAGCGAAAATCTTAAACCTGTAATTCTTGATACCAAAGAAATTAAATCAGTAGTGGAAGAGGGAATTTAATTATTTGATCCATTTGAAGATTTAAGTTTTAATAGATTGTCATTTTGAATTTTGTCTATCGGCGGAATCTGTTGCATGACTCCGAAAGGGTCATTTCGAAGAAGTCTTCGACTGAGAAATCTTTCAATTATACAACGAATAAGATTTCTCCCTCCCGCCTTGACTGCGACAGCGGGCAGGTCGGTCGAAATGACACTGATTTGACTTCTGAAACACACTCAACAGAAAGGTTTATTTCAAAATCTCTTTAAAGATGCTGAAATGAATTCAGCATGACTTTTCATAGATTATTTTTTAGAAGTCCATATTACTTGTACTAATCAATTTAAAATTTTTACCAGGGAGTTTTACATTGTTAAATTATGTCTGGCTTTCTCTCCTGTTTCTTGGATTAGCATCAGCACTTTATATTGATGTTTCAGATCTCACCAAAAACACTTACAAAAACGATGTCCCATTAAATATTGTTCTGCAAAAAGACGGGGCAAGTTCTAAAAACAGTTTTAACTTTAATGTTAAAGTTTCTTCTGCAGATTACAATAAATTTTTCGATGCAAAAGATACTTCAGATGTTTTGGTTAAAGGTGTTGGCTCTTTTGCTGAGGATAAAAAGTCTGTTCAATTATATATTACGACGGATGAAGCAACACCAAAGTTTTTGCAAACGATGGCTAAAGCTTCCGGCAAAGAAAATGATATTCTTGCGCACGCAATAATCCGATCTCAAAAAGACTCCGTTACCTATCTCGCAAAAATCTATTTTGAAAAAATTAGTTTTCTTTCGATGAAGCGGGTAACAAACGATTCAATCAATATTGCAGGCACAGCGGTTCAAATAGCATTGGGATTAATCGGAATAATGGCTATGTGGCTTGGTGTGATGAAAGTTGCAGAACAAGCAGGACTTATTAAAATTATTGCAAACTGGCTTACTCCAATTACTAAAAGATTATTCCCGGAAGTTCCACCCGATCATCCGGCAGTTGGTGCGATGGTTATGAACATATCGGCGAATATGCTGGGACTTGGAAACGCCGCAACTCCTTTTGGATTAAAAGCGATGGAAGAGTTGGATACGTTAAATCCAAATAAGGGTACGGCAACAAACTCTATGGTAACATTTTTAGCAATTAATACAGCGGGAATGACAATTATTCCTGCAACGGCAATTGCAATTCGTGCCGCTGCCGGAAGTGCTGATCCGACAATAATAATTGCCACATCTTTATTTGGTTCTACCTGCGCTACAATAACAGGAATTACAGTTGCAAAACTTTTTGAAAAATTTCCGATTGAAAAAAATGGATACGGAGCCTGGTTTAAAAGCAATCTTAAATTTTTGATAACTGTTATATCCTTAATTTCTATTTTGATATTGACCTTCGCTACAGGATTTTCATCGGTGATTGCTTCTGCATTTAGTTTTCTTCCGCCGACATTTTTTAAAGATATGATCCAGATTATATCAACACTTGCAATTCCGTTTTTCATTTTTGTTTTTATTGGATACGGAGCACTTAAAAAAGTTAAAGTTTATGAACAGTTTGTTGAAGGTGCTAAGGAAGGTTTTAATATTGCAATAAGAATTATCCCTTATCTTGTTGCAATGCTTGTTGCAATTGCAATATTCAGAGCCGGTGGTGCGATGGATAACTGGTTAATTCCAGTTCTGCGCATTGTTACAGACCCAATTGGAATGCCCGCAGAAGCTCTTCCGATGGCGCTGATGCGACCGCTATCAGGAAGCGGTTCACTTGGTGTGATGGCTGATATTATTGCTGTTCACGGACCGGATTCTTTTATCGGGATTTTAGTTTCAACATTTTTTGGAAGCTCTGAAACTACATTTTATGTGCTGGCAGTTTACTTTGGCGCTGTAAATATTAAAAACACCCGCCACGCTTTAGCAGCAGGATTGTTAGCAGATATTGCCGGTGTGCTTGGTGCTTTGTTTATTGTTAGGATGTTGTTTGGGTGAGAATGAAATTTGATCAATAGGAATATCGATCTAGGTGGTCACAAATTGTGACCTCAAGTTAAAACTTTAAGGTCGCAAAATGCGACCAGCTAATGTTTTATGGCAAAGTCTAATTACTCGGCAGTCACGAAACATTTCGTGACTGTGTTTTAGTTGTTCAGTTGAGAAAGTTAATATTAAAATTATACTATCCTTAAATAAGCAATACGCAGACTGAAGTCTGCGTTACGAAATAAAATTTTATGAAAGCAATTATAACTCGAATAATTTCTGAAGCTGAATGCGATTCTTTGAGGTTCCAAATTGGCACCTTAAAAAAAGTGATGATTCTTTAAGGTCGTAAAATGCGACCGGTTAATATTATATGGCAAAGTCTAATTCAAATATTACGATTTACAATTCTTCTGAAATTCAAAAGAAGATTTATAATATTCGT
>JAVHOU010000235.1:0-8123 GCA_036170275.1 Ignavibacteriaceae bacterium | reverse complement strand
TACCTATCGTACCTACCGTAGATATTGGTTTTCCGTTGTTTTGAATATACCAGGTTGCACCATTATCCGGGCTAACTTCATACCAAACGGAACCCATAGATTCGTAAATAAGGTGCAGGTAGCCGTCTTCTGTTTTTACATATTTACGCTGGCTGTTACTATTAAAAGCATTTGCAGTGTTTGATAGCTGCGTGCCTTTTAAGTTTGCTTGTGCTATTGCACCATCTGATGTAAATACGACAGGAGTTTCAAGCGCATTGGCATTTTGAAAGTTTACATTTGTGCCCGACCAGTTTTGAAAATAAAACCTGTGTGTTTTACCTGTTTGCGTTAATGGTATGTCTTGCACTGCATCTGTTTTTACGGAGTAGTAAACCGGATTATTACCAGTATAAGGCTGATTTAAGAAGATGCCTTTGTAAACATCACCACCGTAATTTGTTGAGTAATCCGGATAGAAAGGAGAAGTATGGGATTTGAAAATTAATGAATCATCTCCTGTATTGTCCATCCCGCGGTTACGCCTTTTGTAACCGTGAAGAGAATCATTATAGTCTATTAACCAGGGATCTTTAAATCGAATAATATCAGAGGTGGGATTTAATATCGGTATTTCTAAAAAATAATTCTTAATAACTACGCTTGGTGCAGTTGAATTAAAATTTGCACTTGTACTATAATCTACCGAACCGAGATATTGATTTCTAAAATTTACAACATCGCTTATATTTAAATAATTATAATACTTCTCAGAAGTAACGATATTTGTGTCTGCGTGAAATAAGTAATTTTGATTTGGGCTTACGTAAAAGTCAAATGGTGCTGTATATCTATTAGAAAAATTAGACCCATTTCCAATTGCAACTGTTCCGACTGCGGAAAGACCATCTGATTTAAATTGCTTAAAATTGGCGGCAATTTTATTAACCCAATTTTGTGTAGTACCTAATGAAACCCCTCTATTATTTAGTACTAAACTAAATACTTCATTTTGATATTTGATGTTAAAGTCTCCATCTCCGCCGCCATCTCGCATTAAAATTAATGTGTCTAATGATAAATAATTTACAGTAAGTATTGCATATTTATTTTCACATCTTAGAATATAAGTTCCTGGTTCAATAGATGTCCAGGTTGGTTGAACAGTGTTGCTATCGCCGACATCACAAGCAACATTAGCATTTGGTGCTGTCCATTTCCAATAGGATGTTGAGTATCCTGTCCTATATAACTCATAAAATAATCCCCTATCAATGTATAGTTGGACAGGTTTATAAATTGGCGCCCCTGTGTTATTTACTATTTGCATCATCATTTCTCTGGTATGAGCAAATACAAATTGAGAAGTAAGCATTAGAGAAAATATTGTAATAAAAAATATTTTTTTCATTTTTTCACCTTTTCTTGAATAACATTTTTTTATAGTTTAACTATTGCAAATAAAAAGAGCATTCCTATTTGGTATTCTTAGCTCTGACCCAAATTTATTTGCTTGTTCGGAGACAGTGTTGCTGCACTGTCTCCATTTTTTATTTGATTATTCTATTGGTGGAGGCTTATCTGTTTGTAATTCTTTCATCATTATTTCCCTATAGTTATCACCGCTTTACGAGTTTCTTGACCCACAAGAGTAACGATATTCTGTTTTACTGTTAATCCGATATAATTTCCATCTACTAAGGAAATTTCATTAAATATTTTCCAACTGTTTCCATTAAAATGGGCAGCAAATCCAAATCCGCCTGATGTCCAAATATCATTTAAACCGTTTCCCCTCACTCGAAATATAAAATAATGAGATATGACTTCTTCTTTCCAATTTTCATAAATTTTATAAAACAGTCCTTCTCCGCCTGCGTATAATTTATGAGGAGTATTAAACCAACAAGTATATAGTTCTTTGTTTTGAGCCCAATTAACCTCTCCAATTTTATTTTTCTCCATTTTTAGTAATTTTTTTTCTCCCCCACTTCCAAAATCGTAAGCTGAACAATAGATTAAATTATTACCAGTATCGTCTTTTACACCCCAAATATCATTTATATTAAGCACCGTTCCACTCTCAATCTTTGTCCAACTGCTGCCATTGTAGTGTGCAATGAATCCATTACCACTAACAACATAGAAATCGTTTTTCGATATACCCCAAATTTTGTTTGCGGAGCCATTCAATTGTGTTATTAAAGAACAATCATTTGTAAAGTCTACTCCATTGAAATGAGAAATACTGCCGTCAATATGAGCAAATAATATATCATTTGATGAAAAAGCAAAAATCGCCTTAATCGGGGGATAGATTACCCCACCACAAGCGTTTGTTTTTATCCTCTTCAATTCCCACTTAATGCCATTCCAATGAACTGCATTATAGGAAGTTGGGTCAGGGTTTCCAAGTGAGTCATTCATATAAATCTCACCAACTGCCCAAATGTTGTTCTCGTCTATTATGGCTACATCGTAAAGTACACTGCTGCTGTGTTGCCCAAACTCAAAAGTTTGCCAGGTAAAGTTGTGGCTTGTTGTGTCCATTGTTTGCGCCAACACTTCGTTAGTGGTTGGTTGTGGGTTGTTGGTAGTATTTATAACAACCTTAAACTTATAGCTTTGGTTAGGCATTAGAGAATCGATATAGAGTAGAGAGTCTTGAGTGCTCAGACTGAAGGTCTGAGTTACGCTGTTGTTCTTTAAAATGTTTATTGCTGCTGGCAGTTGGAGATTGGACGTTGTTAGTTGTAACCACGCTTCGGTGCAACTTACGTCTGCTAGTTTAAGTGTTAGCGTTTGGTTACTTGGCGGCTCTGTGGTGTTGCAGCTTGTTGTAAACTGTAAAAATAAAACTATAGGAAAGAAAAAAAATAAGTGAAAACTTTTTATTTTAAGCATTTAATTCTCCTCCTGCTGTGTTATTAAAACATCAATAATTATTCCGTTCAAAAGAAGATAAAAAAACAAACAATTACAAGTGAGAATGTAATTATGTAATAGAAATGCATACGAAAATTACATAACTGCTGTTAAGCATTTGCAAATTTTGGCGGGGGAAAAGTAGATGGTTAATGTTTGATGGAGGATATTTTGTTGCGAGTTTGAAAGATTAAAGGGTTTGTAAATTTACAGATTGGAATGTTGGTGATTTGGAGTAATGGAATTTTTAATTTCTGAGTAGTAAATAATTTCTTGTCAAGAGTTTTAAGAATAAAATTAATTTTTGTCTTTTAGATTTTCACCTCTGATTTCCTTAACTTCGAAGTGAGACTTACAAAAAAACTTTTCATATTATTTTAAAACTTTGATATACGATGTCTGACTTCATTCATCTCCATAATCACACACATTACAGCCTGCAGGATGGCGCCTGTACCGTTGAAGGTTTAATTAATGCAGCTAAAAAACATGGAATGCAATCCGTTGCAATTACTGATCACGGTGTTATGTATGGCGCTGCTGAGTTTTATAAGAAAGCAAAAAAAGAAGGCATCAAACCGATCATTGGAATGGAAGCCTACATTGTTGTTGATGGAAGTCGTTTTGATCGAGGAAAATCCGAAGAAACATCTAATAAAAAAAGAACAAAACATTACAACCACTTAATTCTTCTTGCAAAAAACAAACAAGGATACGATAATCTTTCCCGTCTTTCTACGCTTGGACATACAGAGGGATTTTACTACAAACCGCGTATTGATCTTGAAATATTAAAAAAATATCGAGAAGGATTAATTTGTACGACAGCGTGTGCAGGCGGCGTTGTATCAGCACATCTTGTAAACAACAATTATGAAAAAGCACGTGAAGTTGCAAAAAAGTTTAAAGATATATTTGAAGAAAATTTTTATCTGGAAATTCAAGATCATAATACAGATTTGGATAAGCCCATCCTTGAGGGAATGCCAAAACTTTCTAAAGAGCTTGGAATTAAATTAGTTGCAACAAATGATTGCCATTATATCGAACCCGAACATGCAATTCCACATAATATTTTATTACTCCTTTCAGATAAGAATGGTGCAGATTATACTCAATTAAGATACGGCACAGATCAGATTTATTTTAAATCATCTGAAGAGATGAAAAAACTTTTTAAG
Source organism: Ignavibacteriaceae bacterium (assembly GCA_036170275.1). Lineage (GTDB taxonomy): Bacteria > Bacteroidota > Ignavibacteria > Ignavibacteriales > Ignavibacteriaceae > IGN3. The sequence goes on along the minus strand of JAVHOU010000235.1, from coordinate 4,038 downwards.
AAATTTAAAGGAGCGATTGAGAACACACTTGAAATTGATGAGAAGATAGATCTTCATCTTGATTTTGAAGGTCATCATTTTCCAAATTTTCCAATTCCAAAAGAATCCAAAGCAAAAACTCTGGATGATTATATGGAACTTCTTGCAAGAGAAGGGTTGGAAAAGAAGTTTAAAAAAATTACTTCGGAAATTGAGGATCGATTTAATTTTGAAATTAGGACAATTAAGGAAATGGGTTTTCCCGGTTATTTTCTTGTCGTGCAGGATTTTATTAATGCAGCAAAGAAAAAAAATATTCCTGTTGGACCAGGAAGAGGAAGTGCTGCTGGAAGTTTAGTTGCATATGCACTTGGCATAACAAACATTAACCCACTTGATTACAATCTTCTTTTCGAAAGATTCTTAAATCCTGCCAGAAGATCAATGCCTGACATCGATGTTGATTTTGCTGATGATCAGCGTGGTGAAGTAATTGATTATGTTCGTGAAAAATATGGAAGTGAATGTGTTAGTCAAATAATAACTTTTAACAGATTGTCATCTAAAGCGGTCCTAAGAGATGTTGCACGTGTATTAAAAATTCCTATCCCGACAGTAAATAAAATTACAAAGTATATTCCTTCAAAATTTGGTAAAGTTTATTCGATTGATCAGGCGCTTGCTGAGGTTCCTGAGTTGAAGTGGGTGAAGGAATCGAAAGAAACAGATATTCAAAACCTTATCAAGTATGCAAAAGTTTTGGAGGGAATGAATAGGAATGCATCCAAGCATGCAGCCGGAGTTGTTATCACACCCGATGATGTTAGTAATTATGTCCCTCTGGCAAATGCAGTTTCGCAGCAGGATATCGTAACTCAATATAATATGAAGGATATTGAAAACTCTGGATTATTAAAAATGGATTTTTTGGGTTTGCGTACTCTTTCAATAATCCGTGATGCGATTGAAATGATTAGAAAAAATCATGGGGTTGAAATTGATATCGATAATGTTCCGCTTGATGATGAAAAAACTTTTGCACTTTTTGCAAAAGGACAAACAACAGGCATTTTTCAATTTGAATCTGCCCCGATGCGTGAATATTTAAAACAGCTTCATCCAACGTCTTTAAATGATCTGGCTGCGATGAATGCATTATATCGACCCGGTCCGATGGAATTTATAGATGACTTTATTGATAGAAAATTTGGAAGAAAAGAAGTTAAATATTCTCACCAAATTCTTGAACCAATTTTGAAAGAAACTTATGGAATTATAGTTTATCAGGAACAAGTTATTCAGATTGCTAACAAAGTTGGCGGAATGAGTTTGGCTGATGCTGATCTTCTGCGAAGAGCGATGGGAAAAAAAGATCTAAAAGTAATGGAAGATCAAAAAATAGTTTTTGTTGATGGCGCAATTAAAAACGGTGTTGATAAAAAAAATGCTCTCGAAATTTTTGAGACCATTTTTAAGTTTGCCAATTATGGGTTTAACAAAAGTCACGCTGTTGCATATAGCTTTATAGCATATCAAACGGCTTATCTAAAAGCATATTATCCCGCAGAGTTTCTCGCAGCCAACCTTAAAAATGAGTTTGAAAATACTGACAAGGTTACCAAGTTTCTTGAGGACTGCAGAAAACTTAAGATAGAAGTTCTACCGCCGGATGTTAATTATCCATCTCTTCATTTTGAAGCAGAAAATGGTAAAATAAAATTTGGAATGTCTGCAATAAAAAATGTTGGTGTGCCTGCCGTTAAAGAAATTATGCGAGCCAAAAATAAATTAGGAAGAGACTTCAAATCATTATTTGATTTTTGCGCAAATGTTGATACGAGAGTAGTTAATAAAAGAGCAGTTGAAGGATTGGTGCTGGCAGGGGCATTTCATTCTTTTGAAACGGACAGAGCTAAACTGTTTGAAGCTGTTGAAACTGCTTTAGATTTTGCTCACAAGCTTCAAAATTCTAAGCTGGCTTCGTCTGATTCTCTTTTCGGAGGTACACAAGATTTTATTATGCGCGAACCTAAGCTGAGCGAAACAAAGCCTTGGACTGAAAAAGAAACGCTATCACAGGAAAGAAAAGTTATTGGTTTTTATTTGACTGATCATCCATTACGAAAATATGAAATTGAATTTAAATCTTTTGCTTCAGTTCATCTTGGCGAGACAGAAGAAATTGAAGAGATGGATGATGTAAAAGTTTGTGGAGTAATTACAGATTTAAAAACTAAGATCGATAGAGCCGGTAATAAAATGGCATTCTTTAAACTTGATGACTTTACCGGCTCGTGCGAGTGCTTAATGTTTTCAAAAGTCTTTGCAGAATATGAACAGTTTATTGAAGAAGAAGAAACTGTTTTTATTGTTGGTAATTTAGAAAGCAGCGGGGACGCTATCAAAATGCAAGTGAAAAAAGTTATTCCGCTTAAGAAAGCTGCAAATGAACTTACTGAAAGTTTGAAACTTATCATTAACAAAGATAAGACTGCTCCAGAAAATTTATTTGAACTGAAAAATATTCTAAAAAACAACGAAGGAAGCATACCTGTCTTTATTCATCTTTTAGAAAATGGATCGATGAGAGGAAAATTATTTTCATTATCAAATTTACGTGTTAAGATTAACAGCGATTTTATAAAATCAATAATAAATCTGTTTGGTGAAGATTCAGTAATCTTAAAATCCAAATAATCTGAAGAGTATTTTTGGTTGTTTCACTTTGTTTGATTTTGTATTATTGCTTCCGTTATAAACAATAACATAAAAGGATAAAAGCTTAATGAAGAGAACTGATAAGCAGGAATTTTGGGCTCTAATACTTGGCGCTTCATCAGGGTTTGGTGGAGCTGCTGCAGTAAAATTAGCTCAGGATGGGTTTAATATTTTTGGCGTTCACCTCGATAGGCAGGCAACGATATATAACGTTGATAGAATAATAAACGAGATAAAATCAAATGGTGTAGAAGCTGAGTTTTTTAATGTAAATGCTGCTGATGAATTTAAAAGAAATGAAGTTCTTTTATCAATAAAAAATAAAATTGGTAATCAACCTCTCATTAAAGTTATAATGCATTCTTTAGCATTCGGAACTCTAAAACCATTTGTATCATTTAATGATGAACAAACAATAAACAAAGCTCAGATGGAAATGACACTTGACGTAATGGCTCATTCATTGGTTTATTGGGTTCAGGATGTGGTAAAAAATAATTTATTAGCCAGAAACGCCCGCATATTTGCAATGACAAGTTCCGGTGGTCACTCCTCGATTCCTTATTATGGAACTGTGTCTGCAGCAAAAGCGTCATTAGAATCACACGTAAGACAATTAGCAGTAGAGCTCGGTCCATTGAATGCCGCAGTCAATTCAATTATGGCTGGTGTTACGGATACACCTGCGTTAAGAAAAATTCCCGGTAATGCAGAAATGATTGATATGGCAAAAAGAAAAAATCCTCGCGGTAGATTAACTACACCGGAAGATGTTGCAAAAGTTATTTCACTTATTTGTAAGGATGGTGGTGAGTGGATATCCGGTGGTTTAATTCACGCTGATGGCGGTGAGGATATAGTTAACTATGTTGAGAAATAAAAATTAACAAATTAAAGTTATATTAAATTTTAAAGGAACAAAAATGAAACCAATTACTTTTACTGATGACAATTTTGCTAACGAAGTTTTACAATCAGATAAACCAGTGCTTGTTGATTTTTGGGCAGTATGGTGCGGTCCTTGCAAAAACATAGCCCCGATTGTTGAGGAACTTGCTACGGAATATGAGGGTAAAGCTAAAATTGGAAAGCTTGATGTTGATAATAATCAAGAAAGTGCAATTAAATACGGAGTACGAAGTATCCCAACTTTATTAATCTTTAAAGGTGGTAAGGTTATGGATACAATAATTGGTGCAGTTCCTAAAGTGCATATTAAACAAAAATTAGAGTCGGCGCTTTAAGATTATTACTACAACGTTCAGCTTTTAAAATTTCTACTGATGAAAAAAATTCTTATTTCTGATCAAGTTAATGAAAAAAGTGTAGCTGCTTTACAAT
>JAVHOU010000234.1:0-8154 GCA_036170275.1 Ignavibacteriaceae bacterium | reverse complement strand
GGTCTTAAGATTATCACATTTCCAAAGGATAAGATTCTGAAATAAATTCAGAATGTCAGTATTCGGATAGACTCTTGATTTGCGACTACTTAAAATTTAAAAGGACAAGAAAATTATCTAAGAAGGATTCCAATGATTTCACCTCGCATATAAAAGAACCTTAATACGAAAGTATAAGGTTTTAAGTACTAAAGGGATTTGGGGTACTTTATAATTTCAAAGTAGATTTTAATTAAATTTTATCTCAATCTTCTCAGCTTCAATGGAATGATTTATTTTTAGCGGCTCTGAGTTATCATCGAAATGATATTTTAAATTTTGCGGCTCAATGATTATATCAAAGTTTTTTACAACTTCATTTTCGGTGGAAAACACAAACACCTTTGTCGTTTCTCCATAATTCAAAACCTTTATCAGGTATTCTTTATCATTATCAATAAAAGTTTTAGTGCTCGTCTTCAGCTTAAGTTCAGTAGAAGCTGCGGCAAGACGATTACCATTCCGTTTTTGTACTTTGGGTTCTTTTAACGGATAAAGGAGAATCTCTTTTTCCAAGCGATATGCAGGAATCTTTTCAGCAATTTTACTTTTTATATTTTCAGACAAATTCTTTTCTAATCCCAATTTTAATTCTTTATAAAAAATTATTGCATCACTAGAATTTTCTATTGCAGATAAAAATGTTTTTATTTCTTCCGGAACCATATCCGTGTAAAATATAAAGTTAAATATGTCTCGTTCAGTAATTTTCAATTTAATTTATTTGATTATTTTATTGTCACACTGAGCGTACGCCTCGGTTCGCCATCGGCGAGACGGGAAGTTGAAGTGTGAATTCATTTAAATGTTACTTCTTGACCTAATTATATTTTAAAAATTCTCTCTCTCGGAAAAATGTATCAATTTTTCTCTTTTAATGTTTCAGCAATCTTGCTCTTCATCACCTTTAAAAGGTACTCAAGAATGTTGTGATACTTCTGCTTATAATCTTCTTCTGATAGATTCTGAATATGCGGCGATAGATATCCATAAAGCCTGGGAGAAATTCCTCCATTACAAAGATCAAGAACCATTTCTTTAAGAGCACTTTCCAGCGCAGTTTTTTCCTCGGGATTTATTTTATCTTTATTTAAATAAGTGGAGTTCAGCTTGTCTGAGGCAGCTTTGAACCCAATATTAATAAACTCATCTATTTCTAATTTATTAGACAAACTACTATCAGAATCAATTACCTGATAATCAGAAAAATTTATATTCTTTAACCTGTAAACCAGATCATTCAAGGGGATTGCGGGATTAAAGTTCGTTTCTAGTCTTAAATAATTAAAAAGACTTTTTAATAAAAATTTCTTTTGGTGAAAAAGGCTCGAAGGAAACTTTTCGAATTCATCTGTAGAAATAAATTCCTTTTCAAAATTCTCTGAGTTAATTTCAGTGATAAAGGTCTTACCAAGAAAATGAAATTTATGATAACCATTCTGTTTAATTAGATAATTAATCGAATCAAGAAGCTTTGAGAAAAATGGATCTTCTTCCTTGAGTAATTTGAAAATATGCTGCTCAACTCTGCCTGCAACAATCTTATTAAGAAAAAATAGTGCATCCTCGTTAGATTTAATTTCCGGCTGCCAACTATGGAATGAATGTATTAATGTATTAAGGTTTTTGTCATCATCCTTAACAAACAAATCAGCAATTGAATCAATGGCAAGTTCCTGAATAGTAATATCTTCTCTTAATAGAAGATTTATAATTCTATTTTGATGATAATGAAGATACTTTATGGCAATGTGATAAGATTTTTCAATTATGGAATTAAGCAGCAACTGTGATTGCTGAGAATCAGGATTTGTGAAAAATGGAAGTATTTCTATATTTCTTTCCATAACTGGATGGAAAGTTAAGAAAAAAAAATAAATGAAGGAAGAATTTTTTCCGAGCGAAGGATTTTTCCATCTATTAAAGTTTTATTAGAAGTATTCATTTAATGATCGAATACGAGATAATAACCCAAAGGTAAAACATTAAAATTTTCTAATTAAGATTTTACAGTTCTTAGGATTAATTAATTCAATGTTCTTTTTCACAATAATTCTTAAGGAGTACTTATGAAAAAGGTTCACTTTACTATCTTAGTTATGTTATTTACTAGTGCAATCTTCAGTCAAACTACATTAGTAGACAACTTTGATAACCTGGATGGATGGACATTATTTGGAGACCCATTACCACAGTATATATCTTCAATATTTGGGCAGGATGGTATTTTCGATAATAATGGAGATCCGAATAATAACAGTGGTGGTATTAGTAATCAGACATTTAATTTAAGTTCTGGTTTTGTTTTAGAGTCAAATGTTTATCTTGATTTTAGCGATATAAATGGATGCTGGGCTGGTGCTTCAGTTGGTATAGCTAATCCTACTTACCAATCATCTTGGGGTGGTTATGAACCATATTTAACCGTTGGTATTCAAGCAAATGGATACGCTTGTTGGGGTTCACCTGTTCCTACTCAAGGGCACACGATATTTTACGGCGATTATATTATAGATGGTGGTGGATGGGAAACGATAGGAGATTTGAGCGTTGCCCCTATCTATATTGATCAATACGCAAATGGATGGCATACGATGAAGATCGAAGTTGATCAAAATAGAATGCCTAAATTTTATGTCGATAATGTACTTTTATATACTGGTACTCAACCCATAGCTAGCTCAGTTTTTAGTGAAAACAGAAAAATAATTATTGGAGATAGATCTTCAGGTTCTGCTGGTAAAGCTTATCATAATTGGGTTAAACTGAGCCCTTATGTTCAAACAACTTTACTGACAGACAACTTTGATAATTTAGATGGATGGACATTATTTGGAGACCCATTACCACAGTATATATCTTCAATATTTGGGCAGGATGGTATTTTCGATAATAATGGAGATCCGAATAATAACAGTGGTGGTATTAGTAATCAGACATTTAATTTAAGTTCTGGTTTTGTTTTAGAGTCAAATGTTTATCTTGATTTTAGCGATATAAATGGATGCTGGGCTGGTGCTTCAGTTGGTATAGCTAATCCTACTTACCAATCATCTTGGGGTGGTTATGAACCATATTTAACCGTTGGTATTCAAGCAAATGGATACGCTTGTTGGGGTTCACCTGTTCCTACTCAAGGGCACACGATATTTTACGGCGATTATATTATAGATGGTGGTGGATGGGAAACGATAGGAGATTTGAGCGTTGCCCCTATCTATATTGATCAATACGCAAATGGATGGCATACGATGAAGATCGAAGTTGATCAAAATAGAATGCCTAAATTTTATGTCGATAATGTACTTTTATATACTGGTACTCAACCCATAGCTAGCTCAGTTTTTAGTGAAAACAGAAAAATAATTATTGGAGATAGATCTTCAGGTTCTGCTGGTAAAGCTTATCATAATTGGGTTAGTTTAAATAAAATTGTCGTTGGAATTGAAGATCAAAATTACTCTGCTAATAAATATTCTTTTGAATTAATCCAAAACTTCCCCAATCCTTTTAATCCATCCACAATAATAAAATATTCTCTTGCTAAAGCAGGCTATGTAACTATCAAAGTTTTTGATTTACTCGGAAGAGAAGTAAGTACATTATTAAATGAATTTAAGAATCCGGGCAATTACGAGATAACTTTTGTTGCTGATGGTCTATCTAGCGGGATTTATCTCTATAGACTACAAACTGAAAATAATACGCAAATGAAAAAGATGATTTTGCTTAGGTGAGTTCTAAATAAGGGGATAAGGTTCTGGTGGCTGTCGTGGCATTGCTACGGCAGCTTTTTTATTTTCAATCATTCTAATTCTTCTCTCTTAACCCACTTACCATTCTTGTTGATCGCCGAGGTAGGTTGCCAGTAGAGAATTTGGTTTTTAAGATTAGTAATGTATTCTTTAGTATCGGTAAAAGGTGGCTTCAATTTTCCTTTAGCAACAAGTGTATCTCGTGAAATCCGATAATTATCATCAATAAAAATATTTAATTCTAGACTCTTCACATTTAGTCGGTAAATTAATGCGGATTTCAGTTGTGCAAGGTTATAAATTGTCTGGAAGCAAAGTGTATTATTTTGCTCTTCATAAAATAATCCAATAAAAGCGGGGATTCCTTGCCTATGATTTGCAAAACGGTCATAGTCTGTGTTTGGGGTTCTGATGTAAAATAATAATTTTGCTTCCTGCTTATCGTGTATTTGATAATCTTGGGTTGTTGGTCTTGCGCCTTGCAAAGTATCAAGGTTCATCGCCCAAATAACAGGTTGTTCGAATCCATTATCTGATGCCCAGCCAATAAATTCCTTCTTCTTATCCATATTAATATCAGTAAGGATTGCATCGTTAATATGTCCAGAGCACCAAAATGCGTCACCAATTTTTTTACCTTTTAATAAATCAATTTTAAAGACTGCCGATGCAAAAGATACAGCATTACAAGCATAAGCTACCAGAACCATTTTCCCATTTTCATTAACCGTATCAACTAAATCAATTCCATATTCAGGTATCATAATTTCACGGTTAGAAGAAACTATTTCATCAAAGTTATAATTCCATAATAATTTTTTATGCTTATCATAGCAACTTAAACTACTCATTTTTAGATTATTGCTATTGGCTGATTCTGGAGATTCAACAAATAATATTTCGTTTTTACCATCATTGTTGATATCGAGAATTCTTAAATATTTATTAATTTCTTCAATTTTCCCCCATTGTAGGGTAAACGGAAACGAAAATAACTTCTTTGAATTTTTATTGGTTACAAATATTTGATTTGAATTATAAAATACCATTGCAGGATTATCATCAAAATCCACAACAAACAAGTAACCAAATAATATTGCCAATAGAACTGTAACAGCAGCACTTATCCAATTTTTTTTAATAAACTTTCCTGTTCGGACAATTAGTTTTTGCTTTTTAATCTTAATAACATCTCGTCTATTAAGTACATCGTTAATTTCTTCAACAGGAATAAGTTTTAGTTTTCTGCCTGGATAACTATTCTTTAATTGGGTTAAGGCAAAATAAGCGTAAGTCTCTTCGCACTTAGGAAAAACGAAAGAGTTTATTTCAGAAAAGAAAACTGCAGCAACTTTTCTTTTAATTATATCTTCACTTGTGCATAAAACCTCGCCAGCTTCTGTCACTCCACCTGTAAAGGCACTCTGTTCTTTTACATTTATAATGAAAGCAGGATTATAAAATTTTAATATTTGATCAAGGAATGAAAGTGTTAATGCAATACCAAGTGAGTTGCCTTCATAAAATCCTTGCTTCTTATCAAAACTTATAATTACTTCGTGATGTTTGAATGGTTTCTTTACGTACTTCTTTGAAAGACCAAGCGCCAACAGCCAGGATTTTTGACACTGCTCAAGTATCTTCTTCTCAATCTCTTTTTCACTCGGGACAATAATAAACTTATCACTTGTAACAGCTTTATTAATTCTTACTGTAATAGATTCAATTATTCCATAAAAACCTTTCCCATAGGGATGTTCCACCGGTGCATCTTTATCAATCAATGGAAAGAATGCTTTATGAGTTTCATCATCCTCAACATCCTTTCCATCAAGAATTAAATTTAATTTCTCTAATTGCTTTTCAATTCTATCAATTTCAGAATTTAATAAGTTGGTATTTTCAAAAGCGATTTTTAAGGCAGATACTTTTTTAAATTGTTCCTGTAATTCCTTTGTTATGTCAGGTTCAACTCCCCATACTTCAAACTTGCAAATACAAGAAATGTAATCGTCAAAAAATTCTTTTAAGAAAGCTTCTTCAATATTTGGGTTACATAAAAAAAGTATTTTTTCAAAATAATTTTGGTAAAGGTAAAGTCTAAGGTTATTAGAAGAAGTATTAAGAGTCTTTTCAATCAACTCTGATCTTAAAGATTCTAACTCAATAGGATTTAGCTTTTTGTTATTTTTATTTTCCACTGCAATAGAAACTTTCCACAAAAATAACAAGTTTAAAGCATTGTAGATAATACTTTTATAAATAAAAAACCCCGATACCAAATATCGGGGTTTTATTTTATTAAATCCCTGATCTAATTATTCCTACACCACTGTATTACGAAAAGATAATTACGATTTTCGGGTATATTTAATTTCCATAGATTTCATTTCACCTTTACCCGTATCCATAAACATTTCGAATTTATTGTGATCTTTGTCTATAATAGTAATTACCTCTTTTACTTTCATTTTATTTCCCATCGGATCTGCAGTTTCACCGGTGTAATTGAAAGTATTCGTGTTTTTATCATAAGTTCCTTCCACATACATCACTCCTGTTCCCATATTATCGATCCAGGAGGTAAAGAACATTTTTTTTACATTATCATAACCAGTTATATCCATTCCGCTGAATGGCATTCCCATCATATTGCCGGTGTATTTCCCTACAATATATCTGCCATCAAAAATTGATTCAAATTGTGCTGTACCTTTTGAAGTCTGCGGCGGCTGGCTTGGATCTGTCCACATACTAATTTCGCCATCCCATTCTCCTACCATATTCGCAAGCATTTTATGTTCTGGACCTGGCGTCATAGATTTTTGCCATACTTTCATCATTGCATCCTGATCCATATCCTGCGCAAAAGTGGATAGTGAAAATAATGCAATGCTGAAAATAAATATGAACTTAGAAATGTTTTTCATAGTGCCTCCTGATATTTTTTTTATAATAGTTATTTAAAACGGCTACATCAAAATTGGTGGGAATTTAATTAATTACTCTTTTAAAATATAGTCTGTGTTGTTTCAATTGTCAATCGTTAAAAACAATTAATGTTTATTTAACTAATTTTATCTAAAATATTTATTAAAACTTACAACATCTTTCGTTGTTAAGGGAGCCTTGATTATAATAACTCAGCAAGATGACGGGCAAGTTCAACCTTAAGATGTAGTTCCATTTTCATCCCTTTGCCTGATTGAACTATTTTATTGTTCTTCATAATTTATCATCAAAATTAAAACGTAAAGGAAGTCCACAAAGATGAACTTTTCTCCAGCTTGTTTTGTCGGCATCAAGTGGATATCAATTAAAAATCTTAAATCATTTATATTTTATAAAACTTAGTAAAGGAATTTGTTATGATAAAGAACAGCGTGTTATTTATAATCGTATTTTCTTTTGTCCTATTCACCGGCAATTCTTATGCTCAACTAGAATTAAAACCCGCTATAGGTTTAAACTTCACTAATTTTTCTAAAGACCCGACAACGGGAAAAACTTCTGCAAAGGTTGGCTGGCAATTAGGCGGCACAATTTCTATAGGCAATAAGTTTTATGGCGAAGGAGGTCTTTTCTGGACATACAAGAGTAATGAATTTACTGAAGATGCTACCAATAATAAGTTTAATACAACGTTAAGCGGTATTCGCATTCCTGCAATGGTTGGATATCATTTGATTGGCAAAGAAGGTGGATTAGTAAGTCTGCGCGCTTTTGGCGGTGCTTCGGTTTTTATTATTACAAAAGTAAATGCTCTTGATTTAACAAAAGATGACTTCAATAAGGCAAGCTGGGGTGTTTTTCTTGGTGCCGGTATTGATGTCTCTATGTTCTTCGTAGATCTAAAATATGAATGGTCTTTAACTAATGTTAGCAGCGTTACTTCTTTTGATGTTGGAAAATCAAAATCCTTATTTGTGAATGCAGGAATTAGACTTAGCTTATAAAAATATTATTTAAAAATACTTTTTAAATAAATTCATATATCACAAATAGTAACGAAAAAAAATGGAGACATTTATTCTGGCAATTCATGCTGCTATAAGTATCTCTCAATTCAGGCAGGCACTTGCAAATTGAATAGGTAGTACAGCCTCAGGTGATAAAGGTTTGTAACTCAGTGGACTATGTGGTCCTAAATGAATATTATAGTGTTTTCTAAAGTCGTCCTTAATTGCTCTTGTTCTCAAAGAGTATAGAAAATTAATTATTGTAATTAGTAATTAATTCTTATTAAAGTCAGAAACTATAGATTGTGGTTTAGCAAATAATAAACTCCTACCAACCTGCCTACCGGAGTGTGTTGCACAACTCTGAAAGGGTCATTTCGAAGAAGTCTTCGACTGAGAAA
>JAVHOU010000233.1:0-8171 GCA_036170275.1 Ignavibacteriaceae bacterium | reverse complement strand
AATGAAGTTATTTACTCCCCAAAAGAAATTTGGGTTTTTAAGGGCTGACTAATTAATGTCCGCCGCCACCGGAAAGTTGTTTAACCAAATCGCCGATAACGGCTTTAGCATCCCCGAATAACATAAAAGTATGTTCTGCATAGTAAAGTTCATTTTCAATTCCTGCAAAACCAGGATTCATTGATCTCTTAATTGCAAAACACATTTTAGCTTTATCGGCATCAATAATCGGCATACCATAAATTGGACTTGTTTTATCATGTCTTGCGGCAGGATTAACAACATCATTTGCGCCGACAACAATAACAACATCCACCTGCGGCATATCAGAATTTATATCATCCATCTCAAATAATTGCTCATAAGGAATTTTAGCTTCAGCCAGCAGAACATTCATATGTCCGGGCATTCTTCCCGCAACTGGATGAATTGCAAACTTAACTTCAACTCCGGCTTTTGTGAGCAAATCATATAATTCTCTAATTCTATATTGAGCTTGTGCAACAGCCATTCCATAACCAGGAACTATAACAACTTTACTTGCTTGTTCTAATATTTCTGCAGCACCTTCAGGTGTTTCAGTTTTAGCTGTTCTCTTTTCCGCATCCGCTGCAGAAGCTTTAATCTGACCAAAACCACCAAACAGTACGTTTGTAAACGAACGGTTCATTGCTTTGCACATAATTATTGAAAGTATCAAACCGGAGGAGCCATCGAGTGCGCCTGCAGTTACCAAGAGTTTATTATCGAGGACAAATCCCATTGCTACTGCCGATAATCCTGCGTAGGCATTTAAAAGTGAAATAACGGTTGGCATATCTGCGCCGCCTATTGGTATGATAAGCAGAATACCGAATAATAATGCAAGTATGATAATCATAGGAAAGAGATAACTATATTCAACAGGATTAATAATCAAAAGTATTCCACTAACAATTGCAATTCCTAATAATCCAAGATTAATAACATTCTGGAATTTATAAGTAACCGGTCTTTGCGGAATCCATTTTATTTCTTGCAATTTACCTGCAGCCATTAAACTTCCAGTAAAAGTTAAAAATCCAAGAATAATTTCTGTGATGATAGCAATCATTCTAAAAGTATTTAAGTTCTCAACACCTTCCGAAAGCCATAAATAATATTTTGCTGTTCCCACCAATCCTGCAGCGAGTCCACCAAATGCGTGAGATAATGCGGTTCGTTGTGGTACGGCAGTTAATGGTACTCTGGAAAGTGGAATGCCGACAACAAAGCCAATAACAATTGCAAGACTTATATAATCCCAGTTTACAATCTTTGGATCAATCATCGTGCTAATTATTGCAATTGCCATTGCTGCAATACCCGCAAAGACTCCTCTTCTGGCAGTTTTTGGATCTTTCATCCAATGTAGAGAAAAAATGAATAAGGCTGTTGATATTATGAATGCAACTTGTACGATTGAGTAAATCATGATTTTTTCGTCTCCTTAGACTTAAACATCTTGAGCATTCGATCTGTAATCAAAAATCCACTCACTATGTTTGTCATGGAGGCAAAGAGGGCAACCCCGCCGAGGATTGTAATGTAGGTGGGATAATCATGCCCGGTAAGAATAATAGAACCAACAACGGCAATAGCAGAAATTGCATTTGTCAAAGACATCAATGGTGTGTGAAGTAATCTTGAAACTTTTGTAATTACTCCCAATCCGATAAATGAAGCAAGCATAAAAACGAACAAAAGTCCTAAGTAATCTGGTGTTGTAACTTCGGCTGTTGCTGCTAAAACAGAATTGGAAGTAAAAATTAGAATTAAAAAAGTAAATAGTGAATTTCGAATTATCATAAATAATCTCCTAAATTTTAAACTCAGTTTTAGATTGTTAATCTGTTATTTCCCTGGTAAGCAACTAAAGCTGTGCGAACAATCTCATCATTTTCATCAAGTTTATATGAACCATCTTTGCTCAGATGAAGAATAAGTGCAAGTATATTTTTGGAATACATTTCGCTGGCGTTAGTAGCCACAAGACTTGGTAAATTTGCCTCGCCAATTATTGTAACATTATGTTTTACAACCGTTTTATTAAATTCGCTAAGCTCACAATTACCACCGAATTCTACTGCCATATCAAGCACAACACTTCCGGGTTTCATATTCTTTACCATTTCTTCGGTTACTAAAACCGGAGCTTTTCTTCCCGGAACTAATGCGGTCGTAATGACAATATCAGCTTCAGTGACATGTTTAAAGATTACAGCTTTTTGTTTCTTCAAAAATTCTTCTGATGCTTCTTTTGCATAACCACCGGCATCCTGCATACTTGCATCAGTTTCAACTTCAATAAATTTTCCACCAAGACTTTGCACTTCTTCTTTTACAGCGGGACGAACATCTGAAACTTCAACAACAGCACCTAATCTTTTTGCGGTACCAAGAGCTTGTAAACCTGCAACGCCGGCACCCATAATCACAACTTTAGCCGGTTTGATTGTTCCGGCAGCAGTCATCAACATCGGAAAAATTTTTCTTAGTTCATTAGCAGCAAGTAAAACACTTTTGTATCCTGCAAGATTTGCCTGTGAACTTAAGGCATCCATTTTTTGTGCAAGGGTTGTTCTTGGAATCATATCCATTGAAATAAAATCCACTCCTCTTTCAGCACATTGTTTTGAAACTTCTGTATATTGTCGAACATAAGCCAGCGCAATTAGTAAACTTCCTTTTTTCATTAAATCCAATTCGTGTTTGTGTAGATTTGGATTATCAATTGGGCGCTGCACTTTGCACACAATATCTGCATTTGCATAAAGATCTTCAATTTTATCAATTACTTTTGCACCTGCTGCAGTGAATTGTTCATTGGTAAATCCGGCATTTAATCCGGCATCTTTTTCAATTTGCACTTCATATCCGGCTTTAATCAACTTTACGGCAACATCGGGAATGCAAGCAACTCGGTTTTCGCCAGGCAGAATTTCTTTGGGAACTGAAATGACCACAATTAATCTCCTCAAAATGGTTAATTATTTTTATTTCGCACCGAAAAATTACTGCGATTGGCAAAGAATTCCAATAAAAATTGCAGTAATTTGTATCAAGAAATTTCTAAAACAAAAAATATTCGTAGAGACTTCTGAAAAATAGACTTCGTATTGACTGTCATTCTCGCGAAAGCGGGAATCTATTTCATATTGACTGGATTCCCGTTTCCACAGGAATGACCTTTTGAATTTTTCAGAAGTCTCTCGTATATAATTTGATTTTTTGTTATGTTGATTTTGATGCTTTTATGAACGGCTTTTTTATATTTGAGCTATGAATTTCATCCATATTTAATCAGGGTTTATAATGAAATCAATATTTATCTTTTTGCTAATAGCATTTTTATCATTTCAAACATACACACAAGAAATTAATACAATGGAAAAAGTAAATTCAATTATCCAACAGGTAAAAGAAAAATTTGCACCTGATAAACGTGTTGCAATTTTTAACCTCGAAGTAACTGAATCTGAAAATAAAATAATAGTTAAAGGTGAAACAAATCTTCCTGATGCAAAATCGGAATTTGTAAAAATGATGAATGAAGCTGAATTAAAATTTGTTGATGAAATTGAATTACTTCCTTCAGAAAAATTAGGTGAAAAGAAATTTGGAGTAATAAATCTTTCTGTGGCAAATTTCCGCACAAAGCCGGATAATCCGGCAGAGCTTGCAACACAATCTATTCTTGGAACACCAATTAAGATTCTCAAAAAAGGCGAGGATGGATTTTATCTTGTCCAAACTCCTGATGGCTACATTTCCTGGTTAGATAATGATGGCTTTGCATTTATGGATGAATCTGAATTGAATGATTGGTTATCATCACCAAAAATTATTTACACAAAAGTTTATGGATTTTCATATTCAGAAGCTGATGAAAAATCTCAAACGGTTTCCGATTTGGTTGCAGAAAATCTTTTAAAAATTATTGGTGAAGATGCAAATTTCTTTTTGGTTAATTATCCGGATGGAAGAACAGCTTACATAAAAAAAGATGACGCAAAACTTTTTAATGATTGGTACAATGCACTAAATCCAAGCGGAGAAACAATTTTAAATACTGCTTATCGTTTTATGGGTATTCCATATTTGTGGGGCGGCACATCAACTAAAGGTATGGATTGCAGCGGTTTTACAAAAACAGTTTACTTCTTAAATGGAATTATTCTTGCTCGTGATGCATCACAGCAAGTAAACACAGGTGAATTGGTTGATACAAAAGATGGCTGGAATAATCTCCAACCGGGTGATCTGCTTTTCTTTGGAACCAAAGCAAAGGAAAATAAAAAAGAAAGAATTACTCACGTTGCAATTTATATTGGCGATGGAGATTTTATTCACGCTGCTGGTAGAGTAAGGATAAATAGTTTAAATCCCGCGAAATCATATTACAGCAAGTACAGAGACAATGCTTTTATCCGTGCAAAAAGAATTTTGACTTCTGTTGGCAAGAACGGTATTGAAAGAATACTCTATAACAGTTTTTATAAATGGAAATAGATAATAATCTCTTTGCGTACTTAGCGATAAAAAACTCTGGGCACTTTGCAAAAACAGAGAGATGACATCTTTTTTAGATGAAACAATTACGAATATATTATATGAATATATTATCTCTGCCTGATTTTAATTCAATAAGAAAGATGTCGTCTCTAAATAACTTAATTTTTAAGCTAACTTTAATTATTAAAACCCAATCTTTGAATTAATGCATCCGGTTTTGGTTCGCGACCACGGAACTTTATATACAGATTCATCGGTTCATCACTGCCGCTTTTTTCTAAGATGTTCGTTCTAAATTTTTCGGCAGTAGTTTTATCAAACAAACCATTTTCTAAAAATGCACCAAAAGCATCTGCATCCAGAACCGCAGCCCAATAGTAGCCATAATATCCAGCGGAGTAACCATCACCGCCAAAAATGTGATTGAAGTTTGTACTCTGATATCGTGATGCAATTTCAGGAATCAATCCAATTTTATTTAAACTTTCTTTCTCAAATTTTTCCGGGTCAACTTCAGAAATATTTTTTTGAGTGTGCCAATCCATATCAAGTATTGAAGCTGCTAAATATTCAACTGCTTCAAATCCTTTATTAAAATATCTTGCATTTGTTATCTTTTCGATTAGACTATCCGGTATCGGTTCGCCGGTTTGATAATGTTTTGCATACATCTTTAAAACTTCCGGATGCGATGCCCAGTTTTCCATTATCTGAGATGGAAGTTCTACAAAATCCACAGGAGATCTTTTTGATCCCGGATAAACTGATTTACCAAATAATCCATTTAATCCGTGACCGAACTCATGGAACAAAGTTTTAACTTCATCAAAACTTAGCAACGCGGGTTTGCCTTCGATTGGTTTAGAAAAGTTTCCAACATTAACGATAATTGGAGTTATAAATTTTCCATCCATATCAGACTGTTCACGGAAATTGCTCATCCAGGCACCGGCACGTTTTCCACTTCTCGGATAATAGTCGGTGTAAAGAATTCCAATAAAACTTCCATCTGCTTCTTTAACCTCATATGCTTCAACATCATTATCATAAACCGGAATATCATTTCTCTTTTCAAATTTAATTCCATATAATTTACTTGCAACATCAAACGCACCTTTGCGAACATTTTCCATCTGGAAATATGGACGAAGCATTTCTTCATCAAGTGCATATTTTTCTTTTTTAACTTTCTCAGCGTAATACCACCAATCCCAGGCAGCAAGTTTAAAATTCTTTCCTTCGCCATCTATCATCTTTTGCATATCCGCTGCTTCTTCTTTAGATTTTTTTAAAGCAGGTTTCCATAAATCGGCTAAAAATTTATTAACAGCATCCGGAGTTTTTGCCATATTTTTTTCAAGTCTAAAATCCGCAAAAGTTTTATAGCCAAGCAGATTTACTTTTTCATTACGTAATGCAATAATTTTTTTTATAATTTCTTTGTTATCAAACTCATTATTGTTATTGCCGCGGGCGATATATGCTTTATAAAGTTTTTCTCTTAGATTTCTTTTTTCAGAATATTGCAAGAAAGGAGTAAAACTGGATCGCTGAAGATTGAATGCCCACTGGGCTTCCAAACCATTTTGTTTTGCAAGTTCTGCTGCACCTTGAGTTACGGCATCAGGCAAACCGATTAAGTCTTCTTTATTATCAATCACTAATCCTAAAGCGTTAGTTTCTTTTCGGAGGTTATCACTAAACTTTAAACTGAGCATGCTAAGATCTTCGTTAATCTTTTTCAGTCTGGTTTTCTTGGCTTCATCAAGTCCGATTCCATTCCTAACAAAATCAGAGTAATAATATTCAAGAAGTTTTAATTGTTCAGATGTAAGATTAAATTTTTCTTTTTCATCATTAATTGATTTTATACGCTGAAACAATTTTTCATTCAGATAAATATCATCACTTAGTTTTGAAAGATCAGGTGTAATTGTTTCTGCAATCTTCTGAATTTCATCATTACCATTTGAACCACTTAAATTAAAAAACACATTAGAAACTTTTGAAAGAAGCTCTCCACCTTTTTCCAAAGCTCCGATAGTATTTTCAAAAGTTGGTTTATCAGAATTATTAATAATTACATCTAATTCAGTTCGTTTGATTTTTATTCCTTCTTCAAATGCTGGTAGGTAATGTTCTTCCTTTATTTTATCAAACGGTGGTGTTTGAAACGGAGTTGAGTATTCTTTAAAGAATGGATTATCGTTATTCATTGATTGAGCACTTACGCTAATTGATAATAAGCCAATGAATAATATGAATGGATAGATGAGATGTTTCATTTTCTTTTTCCCTTTGGTTAAAATTATAAATCATAAAAAATAAATTTTCGTTTTAGGCTTTAACTGGTTCTTCTTTCTTCTTGCCAAACTCAGGATCAATCTTAACTAAAGCTGCAACGATAAATCCCGGAATAGTTGAGAGGAGAACCCAGATAAAGAAATGACTGTAGCCAATATGTTCCTGCAGCCATCCGCTGAACATACCCGGCAACATCATTCCAAGTGCCATTATTCCTGTACATATTGCATAATGAGCAGTTTTATGTTTGCCCTGAGAAATCATAATCATATACATCATGTAAGCAGTAAATCCAAATCCATATCCAAACTGCTCAAATGCCACTGATGTAATAATGATGAATAAATTCTGCGGCTGAAAGTGAGATAGGTAAACAAAAACAAGATCCGGTGTGTGCATAATAATTACCATTGGCCATAACCAATATCTTAATCCTTTTTTTGAAATTAATATCCCGCCAAGGATTCCACCAAACATTAAAAATCCAATTCCAATTGTTCCATAAACTATTCCAAGCTCTTCGGTACTCAAAGCTAACCCGCCTTTATTTATTGGATCAAGCAAAAATGGCTGAACAAGTTTTACAAGTTGTGCTTCGGCAAACCTGAAGAAAAGAAGGAAAGCAAGAATCGTCCAGATTTCTTTTCGCTTAAAAAACAAAACGAATGTTTCCCCAAATTCCTTAATTACAGTTTTGGATTTGTCTTGTAAAGTAGGAAAGTCTGCAGTTGGATAAGGAAGAATACTTTTATGATATACGAACAAAATAAAAAATATTGAGGCGATCACAACAAAAACTATTGACCAGGCAGTTTGGTTGCCCATATTTTTTTCTAATAATCCCGCGAGCATAACCATCAACCCTTGACCAGCAATTGTGGCAATTCTATAAAACGTGCTTCGTATTCCCACAAAACTAGCTTGCTTGGATTGATCAAGAGCAAGCATATAATATCCATCAGCGGCAATATCGTGTGTAGCCGATGCAAAAGCCATAAGACTAAATACAAAAATTGTAAGAACAAAAAAGTGAGAAGTTGTTAAAGTAGCTGCTATTCCGAACAATGCTATGCTTATTAAAAACTGAGTGATAGTTATCCAGATACGTTTTGTTTTGAACATATCAACAAATGGACCCCAAATAAATTTTATTGTCCAGGGTAAGTAGAGAAGACTTGTGAAGAACGCAATATCAGTGTTTGAAATCCCGAGTTTCTTATACATAGCCACTGATACTGACATTACCATTACATAAGGAATTCCTTCTGCAAAATATAAAGATGGAACCCACGCCCAGGGATTTCTGAAAGTTACTTTTTTATCTGACATTAAAA
>JAVHOU010000232.1:0-8189 GCA_036170275.1 Ignavibacteriaceae bacterium | reverse complement strand
GAAGCACCGGCACCAGAAACTAATGCTGATTGTGAAGTCAACGCTGCGGCTCCTGGATATTTATATGATCCCGCAATTGATAAAACTTTTCCCGCAGAATATTTATGAACTGATTTCCCTCTTTTAGGTAAAGAAGAATAAACATCTTCAGGTTCAATTAAATATGTAGCAGGAATAATATCATCAAAATAATCTCTGCCAATACCAATTTCCTTTAAGACAACTTCACCACAAAATTCATATCCGCTTCCAATGAATAAACCTTTTTTAAATTCACCAAGTGTAACGGTCAAATCAGAATTAAAAACAATGCCGCTAAATCCTGTGTCAGCATTTAATCCTGTTGGAACATCAATCGCACATTTGAAGGCGGAGATTTTGTTTAATGAATTGATGACTGATGAATAAAGCCCTTTTAATTCTCCAGTAAATCCGCTTCCCAAAATTGCATCAACAATAATATCACAATCTTTAAACCAGGAAATATCTTTTGTGGATTTATAAAATTTTATTTTAAGATTTTTTCTCTGTGATGAAAGTTTTGTTAGAATATTAAAATTTGTTTTACAATCTTCACTTAAATCTGTTTCTGTTCCAAGTGAAATGACTTTAACATCAAATCCGGCATTAGAAAAATGTCTTGCAACTGCATAACCATCGCCGCCATTGTTTCCTTTACCACAGACTACCCCTACGGATTTAATATTATCGACTCGTTCCGTAATTGATTCATAAATACCAATTGCCACATTCTCCATCAGAACAATTCCTGGAACTTGCAGTCTTTTAATTGCAAATACATCAAGATTACGAATTTGGGCTATATTATAAAGTGGAATCATTTTAAGTTATATATTTACATACTCAACTGTCACACTGAGCCTGTCGAAGTGTGACGTTAATTAAAATCAAAACGCAGTATTTAATAAGTTCAGTCTTCGACAGGCTCAGACTGACAATTTATTATTACTATAGATAAAAGGTATGATTAAATAAACCTTGTTATCAAATCTAAAAATGTTCCTGGAAAGACACCAAGTAAAATCACAAGCAGAACAGAAAAAATAATTGCAAGCATAGAAGTATTACTTGATTCAATAGCAAATTCATTTTCTGAAGATTTGAAATACATCAGAACTACAATACGCAAATAAAAGTAAATACTAATTGCACTTGAGATTACTCCAAGTATTGCAAGCCATGTTAAATTAGATTTTACGGCTGAGATGAAGATATAATACTTACCAAAAAATCCAGCAAACGGTGGAAGACCTGCAAGTGAAAACATTATTATCGCGAGTAAAGCAGCAAGTAATGGCTTTCTATTTCCCAATCCAGCATAAGAATTAATACTGAGATTTGTTTCATCTTTTCCTTCGAGCAAAGAAACTATACCAAACGCAGCCAGATTCATAAATGTATAAGCTGTTAAGTAGAAAACTATTCCAGCTACTGCATCATGATTTCCAGCAGCCAAACCAATCGCCAGATAACCTGCGTGAGAGATTGATGAATAAGCCAGCATTCTTTTGATGTTATCCTGCGCAATCGCAACGATGCTACCATAGAACATTGAGAGAACTGAAATGACAGCAAGATAAGGAGTAAATAAATTTCCTGCCGGTCCATTGAACAAAGCAAATAAAGTTGCTAAGATTGCGCTGAAAGCTGCAGCTTTCCCCCCCGTTGAAAATAATGCTGCAACTGTAGTTGGTGAACCTTCATAAACATCGGGAACCCACATATGAAACGGAAATGCTGCAATCTTAAATGAAAATCCGATTAAGAAAAGAAGTACTCCAACTATAAATAATAAATTCTTAGTTAACTGAGTAAAATTTGAAGTAATAAAATCAATAGAAGTTGTATGAGCACTGCCATAAATCAATGCGATGCCGTAAACAATAAATCCAGTTGCAAAAGATCCGAGTAAAAGGTATTTAAGTGATGCTTCATTAGCATTAAGTCTTTTTCTGTTCATTCCTGCAAGTATGTAGAAAGAAACTGACATCAATTCTAATCCTAAAAAGATTACAAATAAATCTTTTGCTCCTGCCATTAACATCATACCAAGAACAGAAGATTGCAGAATTATATAATATTCGCCAAAATAAGTTCCATATTTTTTTATATAATCGATGGAAAGTAAAGTTACTACTGCAGCACCAAACGTAAAGATTGCGTAAAATATATTTACCTTGCCACCTGTTGCAAGCATATTCTGCAAAACGATTGAAACATCACCAACGTAATACAATGAATGTAAACCAGCGGCTAAAAATAAAATAACCGAAAACCACGGAAGCAGTAGCTCACTTTTCTTAGAATACATTTCAATTAAAAGTGAGATAACGATTCCCGCACCGATTATTACAAGCGGCAGTACATTAAAAAATTCTTGAGAGTTATTAAACATTATTGTTTTATCTTTTTAACTACTTACTTAGATGATTGATTTAAACCAAGTTCAACTGGACTAACTTTTACCGGATTATACATTTGCTTTACAACTTTTGCAGTTGATCTATCAGAAACCTTTAAGAATGTGCTCGGATAAATTCCAATCCAAACGATAAAAATAAAAATTGGGGCAAGGACAAATATTTCTCTTGCGGTCATATCTTTTAATCCATCAAGTTTTGGATTTGTAACTTTACCAAAGAAAACTCTTTGGTACATCCACAACAAATAAACTGCGGCAAAGATAACTCCACTCGCAGCAAATACAGTGTACCACCAACTGTTTAATATTGGTGATTGAAATGAACCGAGAAGAATCAAAAACTCACCAATAAAGCCGTTTAGTCCCGGTAATCCAATAGACGAAAGCGACGCAAACATAAATGCAAATGAAAAAACAGGAACGAGTTTAGCAATACCACCGTAGTCTGAAATTTCACGTGTATGTGTTCTCTCGTAAATAACTCCAACCAAAAGGAATAATGCTCCTGTTGATAAACCATGATTTACCATTTGAATAACAGCGCCTTGAATTGATTCCTGCGTCATTGCAAAAATACCAAGTACAACAAATCCTAAGTGAGATACAGATGAATATGCTACAAGTTTTTTAACATCTGTTTGAACCATTGCAACGAGTGCGCCATAAATAATTCCTATTATTGCAAGCACAGAAATGTACGGTGCGGCAATTACTGATGCTTCAGGGAAAAGTGGGAGATTAAATCTTAGTAAACCGTAAGTTCCCATCTTCAGTAAAACTCCAGCAAGAATTACAGAGCCTGCTGTTGGAGCCTGAACGTGTGCATCTGGTAACCAGGTGTGCAATGGAAACAGTGGAACTTTAATTGCGAAACTAAAAGCGAATGCTACAAACATCCAGATCTGGATGTTCATAGGAATTTGTGGTGCAACTTTGTAAAGATCAACTAAATTAGTTGTAAAATATCCAAGCGGACCAATTGCGTAAACAGCAAGCCACACTATCGCAACAAGCATTAGCAAGCTGCCAAACATTGTATAAATAAAAAACTTAACTGCTGCATAAACTCTTTCTTTGCCGCCCCAGATTCCAATTATAAAATACATTGGAATCAACATTGCTTCCCAGAAAATGTAGAACAGAAATAAATCAAGTGAAATAAAAACGCCAAGCATTCCAACTTCAAGCATCAAAAAGAAAAATGTAAACTCTTTCACTTTGTCTTTAATACTTGACCAGCTTGAAAGTAATGTTAGCGGAGTGAGAAACGTTGTTAATAAAACAAGAAGCAAAGACATTCCATCAACACCGACGTGGTAATGGATGTTTAATCCTTTTATCCACTCAATTTTATTTATGAATTGAAAATCTGGATTGTTTGAATCAAACTGAAAATAAATTACAAGCGAAATTAAAAATGCAACAGTGGAAATTCCCAATGCAGCATATCGAATAAGATTTGCTTGCTCTTTCTTGATAAATAAAATTAAGAATGAACCGATAAGTGGAATTAAAATTAAATATGTTAACAATGAGTTTTGTTCCATTTTATAAACTTAAAATTATCCAGAAGAAAGCGGCAACAATTCCCAGCACCATTACTAAAGCGTAAAACTGAGCCACACCTGTTTGTAATTTTCTAATGTTGATTGAAATAACATCAATAATTTTTGCTGAACCATTTACAACACCATCAATAATTTTATTGTCAGCTATCTTCCATAAAAATGATCTTGATGTTTGTAAGATCGGATTTACAACTGCTGTATCGTAAGCTTCATCAACAAAATATTTATTCCATAGTAAGTTGTACAAACCTTTAAACTTTTGTGCAGTGTTTGAAGCGATCGATGGTTTCTTTAAGTAAACATATCTTGCAAACCAAATAGCGCTTACAGCAAAGGCAACAGACAAAACCATCAATAAAATTTCTTCAAAGTGCGTGTGCATATTATAAGTTGCAAGTTTTCTATCAGCATTTGTAAAGATTGGTGCCAAGAAATTATGGAATTGATTTCCGTGTTCACCAGAAAAGATTTCTGGTATTCCGATAAATCCACCGATAGCAGCTAACACTGCTAAAACAATTAATGGGATCGTCATTACTGCCGGAGATTCGTGCGGATGCTTATCGTTACCAAATCTTTCCTTTCCTTCAAAAGTTAAGATGTAAAGACGGAACATATAAAATGCTGTCATCATTGCTGTGCCTGCGCCTATAATCCAGAAAAACAAATTGCCATTTGCGTAAAAGTACCAAAGGATTTCATCTTTACTAAAAAATCCTGAGAGTGGTGGAATTCCGGAAATCGCAAGAGCAGCAATTAAAAAGGTTAGATAAGTACGCGGCATATATTTTTTTAATCCGCCGTATTTCTGAATGTCCTGTTCTTCGTGCATTGCATGAATAACAGAACCAGCACCAAGGAATAATAGTGCTTTAAAAAATGCGTGAGTCATTACATGAAAAATTCCGGCAGAGAAAGCTCCCATTCCCATTGCCAAAAACATATAACCAAGCTGAGAAATTGTAGAGTAAGCTAAAACTTTTTTAATATCATTTTGTACGATACCGATTGTAGCTGCAAAGAAAGCTGTTAATGCTCCGATGATTGCTACAACCATTAATATATCCGGTGCACTCGCATATATGATCGAAGTTCTTGCAACCATGTAAACACCAGCCGTAACCATTGTAGCAGCATGGATAAGAGCTGAAACCGGAGTTGGACCAGCCATCGCATCCGGCAGCCAAACAAAAAGCGGAATCTGTGCAGATTTTCCTATTGCACCAATGAATAAAAACAGTGCTATAAATCCAAATGTAGCTGTAGAAACATCGAATGAAACCGCGCGCGAGAAGACCTCGTTAAAGTTTAAACTTCCGAAAGTCATGTAGATTAAAAACATTCCGAGTAAAAATCCAAAATCACCAATCCTGTTAACAATGAATGCTTTCTTAGCAGCATCAGATGTTGTGGATTTTTCAAATTTTTTATCATACCAAAAACCAATTAGTAAATAAGAACAAAGACCAACACCTTCCCATCCTAAAAATAAAAGAACAAAATTATCTGCAAGAATTAAGTTCATCATAGCAAAGATGAAGAGATTCATATAAGAAAAGAACCTCCAGAAACTTTTGTCGCCTTGCATATAACCGATTGAGTAAACATGGATTATAAATCCAACACCCGTTACAATTAATGCCATAACAAGTGAAAGCTGATCAACCTGATAAGCAAAACTTACGTGCAGATTTCCAACGGCAAGCCAGCTAAAAAGGGTTACAATTTTTTGTCTTTGGTCAACAGGTAAACCAAGTGTTTCAAAGAAAGCACCGAGTGCAATAAGGAATGAAATTCCGATTACGCCGCTGCCAATTATTCCGATTACTTTTTCATTTTTAATCTTACTGCCAAAAATTCCATTGATTAAAAAGCCAAGCAACGGAAGAACAACAGTTAAGTAAATTAATTCACGCATAAATAATTTTAAATTTCAAAAAATTATAATTTCAAAGACACTTAATACTAATCGTCATTTCGAAGGATCCCGAAAGCATTCGGGATGAGAAATCTTCTTTAAAAATCTTTCAGATTTCTCCCTCCGGTCGAAATGACAAAACTTTGACTCTACCACTTCAAAATATTTATTTCATCAATGTTAACAGTAAGCTTATTACGGAAGATTGCAATAATAATTGCAAGTCCAACTGCTGCTTCCGCTGCTGCAACTGTCATCACAAAGAATACAAATAATTGTCCAATTGAATTACCTAAGTACGAAGAAAATGTAACTAAAGTTAAGTTTGCCGAATTAAGCATTAATTCAATACTCATAAAAACTATAATCGCATTTCTTCTAGTTAAGACGCCGGCAACTCCGACTGTAAACATAAACGCACTAAGTATTAAGTAATATTCAATTGGGATTGTCATAATAAAAACTTCTTTAATCAAATTTCTTTTTTGCTAAAACTAATGCACCAATTGTTGCAGCGAGCAATAAAAATCCTGCGGCTTCAAATGGTACGATGTAATTTGTAAATAATAATCTTCCAATAGATTCTATTGTTCCCGCTTCAACACTCTTTGCTAAATTTTTAGAAATGTTTTGTGAAGGATGAGCAAAAAATATTATGTAAGCAAGTTGAGCAAACACTACAAAAGCAACTATCATTGCAAAGATTTTAATTTTTGGATTCAACTCTAAAAACTTCTTTTCATTTTCTGGTCGTAACAACATCAATACAAAAAGGAAAAGAACCATTATTGCCCCAGCGTAAACTATGATTTGAGTAACTGCGATAAACTGTGCATTTAAAGTAAGATATAATCCGGCAAGCGATGCAAAATTTAATACAAGAAATAATGCTGAGATAACAGGATTACTTCTGGTAATCATTATAACAGCAGTTACTGCTGCAACTAATCCAAAAATAAAGAAGAGTATTACGTCTAAATTCATATTTTTAATGTATGATGGTTAATGGTTGATGGATAATGTATTCAAGATTATAAACCATTTCAATCATTTTCTTTTGAGCTGTTAACTTCATTGAAATAAAATTTTTTTTTACCAGTTGTCACACTGAGCGAAGTCGAAGTGTGACATTTCTTGTCAGTCTTCGACAAGCTCAGACTGACAACTCCTCAGACTTAAGTCTGAGCTACAAAATAAATTACGGTGTGTTACGATAAATCATTCTTGGAAACGGAATAGCTTCACGTAAATGATCCAATCCGCAAATCCAGCTTACAGTTCTTTCCAATCCTAACCCAAAACCTGAATGTGGTACCGAGCCATATCTTCTTAAATCTAAATACCACTCAAATGCACTTTGAGGAAGATTGTGTTCTTTAATTCTTTCCAAAAGAAAATCTAAGTTATCTTCACGCTGACTGCCGCCAATAATTTCCCCATAACCTTCTGGTACAAGTACATCAACAGCAAGCGCATACTTTGGAGCACTTGGATCACGCTTCATATAAAATGCTTTTATTTCAGCAGGATAATGATGAACCATAATTGGTCTATCATATTGTGCGGATACAATTGTCTCATCAGCACCGGTAATATCATCTCCCCACTTAAAATCAATTCCATTCTTTTTTAATATCTCTACAGCTTCATCATAATGAACGCGCGGGAAAGGACGTTTAACATTTTGAAGTTTCGTTGTATTGCGCTCAAGCACTTTTAATTCTTCAGCTTTTTCTATAAGGATAGTTTGAACTATGTATTCCAAAAACTCTTCTGCCAAATCCATATTATCATTCAAATCGTTGAATGCAACTTCAGGTTCTACCATCCAGAATTCTGTTAAATGTCTTCTCGTCTTTGATTTTTCAGCACGGAAAGTCGGACCGAAAGTATAAACCTTTCCAAGTGCCATTGCACCAGCTTCTGCGTAAAGCTGCCCCGATTGAGTTAGATACGCATTGCCTAAATCAAAATATGGAGTTTCAAATAGTGTGGATGTTCCTTCCACAGCGTTTGGAGTAAGAATTGGCGGATCCATTAATGTGAATCCTTTATTATCAAAGAAATCGCGAATTGCTTTTACTACGCGATGACGGATTTTCAAAATAGCAACCTGTCTACTTGATCGTAACCATAAATGTCTATTATCGAGTAAGAATTCAATTCCATGTTCTTTTGGTGTGATAGGATAATCGTGTGCTTCTGAAATAACTTTTAAGTCAGTAGCATCAAGTTCATATCCACCTGGTGCGCGTGGTTC
>JAVHOU010000231.1:0-8345 GCA_036170275.1 Ignavibacteriaceae bacterium | reverse complement strand
AGTGAAAGCAATAGTTTAAGTGATACTGGTTCATACCAAGTAATTTTAAAGAAGTTTACACATGGTGTATCAATACTTGAGCCGCCCGGAAGTCCAATTGATATCTACAGTTCTTATACTCTAGATGAATTATGGAATTCAATTCGCTTTCGAATTTATTTTTTTCCTAATGGCTCTAATACTACTGTTAAATGGGAGTATGGCACTGATTTAAATTATGGTCATGTTAAAGAATATCCCGATATTTTTACAGGTATTAAAGAATATTGCGCGATATCATATGTATCCGATTTGATTCCGAATACTACCTATCATTTTAGAATACATTTAAGTAATTCATACGGAGATACATTTAGTAACGATTACACTTTTACCACGCCAGAAATGCCAACTAATATTGAAATTATCAAACCACGGACTTTTATTAACTTCACTGATACTTCATTTGTTGCAAGCGCTGGTGGAGGTTGGTATTATATTTTAGTTCCAATTGATCTTGAAAACATAGCATTTAAAGATAATCTTAATGGTTGGAATATTGTTGGCAGTAAAAACAAATTCTTGTGTACAAATGATGGTGGTATCACTTGGAGTCAAAAAGATAGTCCCGTAAGAAGCTACTATGGTAACTTATCCTTCATTGATCTTTTAAATGGCTTTTTAGTTAGCCTCTCAGACAGTTTATTTATTTTTAATACTAGTGATGGAGGAAATTCTTGGAATCAACGTGATGCTATTTATATACATTGCGGGTATGCTATTAGTGAAATTGAAGTTCAAATTATAAATTCTTCATTTAGTGATTTAATGCACGGCACTGTTGTTGGTTCTGTCGGTACTGAAACTGATTGTAATAACTGGAATTATTTATTATTACATACAACTAATGGTGGTATTACTTGGCTACAACAAAATGGTAGTTTAGGAGAACACAATAGTTTTAGTGATGTTACATTTATTGATTCTTTAAATGGCTTTGTGGTCGGTGCCAATTTTGGGGATGGTGGAGGAATGATTTTAAATACAACTGATGGTGGAGTTAACTGGGAAATACAAAACTATTTAGTAAATGTGTATTTATTAGGTGTTTCTTTCAGCGATATAAGTCACGGTACAATAATTGGCTATGATTTTGATAAGTCTAGAGGAATTATTTTACATACGACTAATGGTGGGAATACGTGGCAATTGCAAGATGACAATTTAAATAATTACAATCCTGTTTACACCGACATTTCATTTTTAGATTCTTTAAATGGAATTATTATTGGGAAAGATGGATTGATTATTCAAACATCAGACGGTGGTTCAACTTGGAATCAACGAGTTAGCGGAACTAACAATGATTTATTTTGCATAACATTTCTAAAAAATAATCAATTTTATATCTCTGGAGAATGGGAAACAATTTTGACTGGTGACATAGTGACTTCTGTTAATGAATTTCAAAATGTAAACCCGACTAAATTTGAATTATTTCAAAACTATCCTAATCCTTTTAATCCGACATCTACAATAAAGTATGCAATACCTAAAGCTAGTTTAGTAACTATAAAAATATATGATATTTTAGGAAATGAAATTGCTACTCTCGTCAATGAAGAAAAAAGTGCTGGAAGTTTTGAAGTAGAATTTGATGCAAGTAATTTTTCAAGTGGAATTTATTTTTATCAAATGCAAGCAGGTAATTTTACGGAAACAAAGAAATTGATTTTAATTCGATGATAATCTAGATTAAATTATTTTTACACATAACGCGCTGTTACGTACATATATTTATGGAGTAATTAATGAAAACAAACAACTTATATCTCAGTTTTCTCATCTGTTTATTAATTGCCACAAGAATAACTAACGCACAATGGGTACAAACCAATGGACCCAATGGTGGTTATGTTTCTTGTTTCGCAGTCTCAGGCACTAATCTTTTTGCAGGAACTCTTGGTGATGGGGTTTTTCTTTCCACCAACAACGGTACAAGCTGGACAGCAGTCAATACCGGCTTGACGAATATTTGGATACAGGCTCTTGCCATCTCTGGAACGAATCTCTTTGCCGGGGCTCAAGACGGCATCTTTCGCTCTACCAACAATGGTACAAACTGGACAGAGGTTATCACTGGCTTAACTGGCACTTATGTCACTGCTCTTGCTGTTCGGGGTATGAATCTCTTTGCCGGGACCTTTGACGGCGGTGTTTTTCTCTCTACCAACAATGGCACAAACTGGAGTGCGGTCAATACTGGCTTAACAAACACCCATGTATTTGCTCTTGCCGTCAACGGAATAAACCTCTTTGCTGGGGCTGGCACGAGTGTCTTTCTTTCTACCAATAACGGCACAAGTTGGAATGCGACTGGATTTACGAACACTGGCAATGTCCGTGCATTTGCGGTCTCCGACACTTATCTCTTTGCCGGGGCTTATAACGGAGTCTTTCTTTCAACCAACAACGGTACAAGTTGGAATGCCATTAATACAGGCTTGACTAATACTAATATCAGTGCTCTTACCATTTTAGGAATGAATCTTTTTGCTGGGACTCTTGACGGCGGTGTTTTTCTAACTACCAACAATGGCGCAAACTGGAGTGCGGTTAATGCTGGTTTGACAAACAATCATATTGGAACTCTTGTGGTCTCAGGTACGTATCTCTTTGCAGGTACTAGTGGTAGTGGCGTTTGGCGTCGCCCACTGGAGGAGATGATTCCAACTAATATAATATTATATCCAAAAATTTCATTAAGTGCCGGATCGATTAATGCCGGTCAGAGTATCACTATTTCTGGGACTGATTTTCAACCTAATGGAACAGCAAATATTAATATTTATGGTAATAATGGCTTCTCTCAAATCATCAATAATATTAGTACCGATGCTCAAGGTAGTTTAACTTATAGCTATGCAACAACCACCTCAATGCTTGCTGGTATATATAATGTACAGGTAACTGATAATACAACTGGTCTTACCGCTCCAACCAAATCATTTACTTTAAATGTTGCGTCTGGTCAAACTATTTATCTTAATATCACCTGGCCAACACAGACATTTACTGTGGAAGCTAACGAAAGCTTTATGATTGAATGGAAAGATAAGATGGTAACCGGGAGCAACTACATGGTTATCGGCTCTCAAAGAATTTATAAATACACTATTGAGCTTTCAGATGACAACGGTTTTACCTGGGAAACATTAGGCACAGTTGAGGGACAGGAATATATCGGAAACTGGGTGATGCTGCATTACTACACTGCCATTGCAACGCCGGGGAGTAGCTACAAAATACGGATAACCGATTTTTACAATACCAACAACACACAAAGTACTCCTACTTTTACAGTAAGTAGTGGTACTTACACCGGAAATTTAAAAGTGCAATTAGATTGGGATCATAGTTATCCGCAGCCATCTGCACCAATTGCCGGAATAGCTGCTGATGGCACCGCACGATTGTTTTTGAACCTTTCGAAAATCAATGGCAATACAGGGCCTAACATCTCAAGTGTCTCTGTAACTCTAAGTGATAATAATGTTAATGGTATTGATGCATCTAAACTTGGTAGAGTTAAGGTTGCCACTCAAACCACATCTTATAGTTTAGAAGCGAATGGTATACAGACAATAACTGATGAAGATAATACACCTAATAAATCTAATTATATATTCTGGTATGTAGCTCCCGATGATTTTGCCGGTGCTGATCCCGAAGATATCGACAACTCATATCGATTTGTTACTGCTACCTTCACCGTCAATTATGAAAATAGTCTTATAGAAACATTCACAAAAAAAATACAAATAGTAAGACCACCTGTTGCTTTGGTACATGGATTGGCGAGTGATCCTTCGACCTGGGATGATTTTACATTTACTTCACCAAATGGGTTACCTGTTCAGTATCTCAGCAGTTATAATTATTTGTTTCACGAAGTATTTCCAATACGTATCTCCCCGAGTGCACATTTCATTGATAATGCTTTTGGCTTAGTTGTTCCCAGCAGTACACAGCCGCTTTACAATACTTTGCAAGGAGTTATAAAAAAAATGAGGACGCAGGGTTACGCTGCAAACCAAGTGGATTATATTGCTCATAGCATGGGTGGAAATGTGATACGACAAACTATTAATTTATTTCCAAATGCTTTTAACGTAACAGGGAATTTTGCCAATAGTCCATACAAAAATTATGAAATGGGTTTTGTTCATAAGATTATAACTTTAAATACGCCGCATAACGGGTCACCTCTAGGTGATTTGGTTACACAAACAACTCCTTATTTAGAGTGGATTGTCAGGCATCTACTTTCAGATATGTATAATCTTTTTACCAGTGAACTGTCTAGTTTTATTCATCCTATTGGTGATTATAATTACGTTACATTAAGTTATGATGAATTTGAAGCAAGTGATGCAATAAAAGATTTAGAAGTAAATGATCCAGGGGTGAATATGGGAGAAACGAATATGCCATCTCATTTGATAGCGGGCGATGTGTTTGGTAACTCTTCTATTATTGATCCTTATGTATGGAATACAACTGATCAGATACCTTTCTTCACAGGATTCATTAATGCTTACTGGCAAGCACTGAGAGCATTAGAAACAGATCCTGCAAAAAAAGCACAATTAAATATTTTTGCAAGTATTAACTCAAATGCAGAAAGAGCAGTAAAGTTTCTTGATTATTATGTGAGTGCTTATTTGGGCACTCCTAATTTTATTTTAGATGGAGATTTTATTGTTCATTTAAGCAGTCAGGTTGCAAATCTAAATACTACTAACGTAAGTGTTTACTCTGGTTTTTATGCTAACCATTTAAATATTACTGGCGACCTAGAAGTCGGTGATAGGGCTTTTCAATTAATTAATTCGCCTATTGACGGTCCACTTTTCGGCGACATTCCAGCTAGTACAAATACAATTCTTTCTAAAAATTACTCTATTCAGACACTTGGAACGATTATATCAGAAATAGATACAAATAAAATAAAGATACTTTATCCATTAAACTTTTCTAATTACACTTCAGATAGTGTTTTAATAATCAAGACTCAGATTAAAGACACTGCAAATTTAAAATATGTTGAGCTGAATTTTCAGGGAGAAAGTTATCTGACTACTTCTATTAATTCATTTATAAATTTTAATATTCAGGTGAAAAGCGAATTTTTAGAGAACCAGCAAATCGTTGCTACTGCCGTTTATGATGTTAGCGATACTACGAAGTTTTTATCGGACACAGTAAATGTAAGCGTGTCTGTCAATCAGCCGGTACAAGGTTTTACTGCAAGCCCTGAAATCCAGTTTTTGAAAAAGAACCAAACAGCATACCCCGATTATTATGCAACGTATACAAGTTTTGTGACAAAAGTTGGAAATAATAATTCTAATCTGACAGTTACTATAAATGATCCGAACATTGTGTCACGGGATTCGCTTTCAATCGGTTTCACAGGTAAAAATGATGGAGAAACTTTTGCTATAATTGAATATGGAGGGTTAAAAGATACTATTTACTTTAGTATTAATGGCGATAACATTACAGGTGTTTTTGAAGGTGATGATAATTCTGGTAATTCAATTATGCCTGATAAATATGATTTATTCCAGAACTATCCTAATCCATTTAATCCTACAACGACTATCAAATATTCGATTCCATCTGAAAGTTTAGTGAAAATAAAGATATATGATATTCTGGGTAGAGAAGTAACAGTTTTAGTTAATGAAGAAAAATCTGCTGGTAATTACACTATTCAATTTAATGGTAACAACTTTGCAAGTGGCGTTTATTTATACCGGATACAAGCAGGAAATTTTGTTGATACAAAGAAAATGATTTTGATGAAATAAAATTTGCATAATAAGCCGCTGAACAAGGATAGGTTTTTTAAGTGGAGCATTATTTTAATTATTGTATTGCGTTTGCAATCCGCCGCAGCGGATAAGTTGCTCTTTAAGGTAGCCTGGGGCGTGAGATAAAAAGAAAGTTATGTTCATTGAAGAATATTATAAAATAAACAGAGTGTTAGATAATTATAAAAATTATCTCACGCCCTGAATTCTAAGAAACATTTTAATGAATAAAAAAGTAATTGCAACTATTCGGTATTTAAGTTCCGGGCGGCGGGTTAAAAATAAAGTAGTTATACCCATTTTTTTAGAAACAATTTATTGAGTTGTTTATTATCTTTATTACGAAAAAATATTAAGTATTTTATGTCAAATCGAATAGAAGCTGAAATAAATCCAAAGTTATTAGTATGGGCTAGAAATAGTGTTGGCTTGCCAATAGAAGATCTTGCAAAGAAAATAAATACTTCTCCTAAAAAAGTTGAAGAATGGGAAACCGGCTTATCTAAACCTACAATAAGTCAGTTACGTAATATCGCAAAAGTGTTAAAACGACCAATCGCTATTTTTTATTTACCTGAACCACCTAAAACTTTTGATGCAATGAAAGATTTTAGAAAAATTGCAGATTTTGATCATATATCACAATCACCATCAATATTTGTTGAAATAAGGAGAGCTTACTATAAAAGAGATATTGCATTAGAATTGATTCAAGATATGGGCGAAAATTATAATCTATTTAAAGAAACAATTTCTCTATCAAACAATTATGAGATTGTTGCTAAAGATATCCGAGCAACACTTTCAATTTCCTATGAAACTCAAAAAAAATGGAAAGATGCCTATGATGCGTTTAATTCATGGAAAGATGTGATTGAAAAAAAAGGCATATTAGTTTTTCAAACCAGTCATACTAGTAGAATAGATGTCGGAGAAATGAGAGGTTTTTCAATAAGCCAAGAAATATTGCCTGTTATAGTAATCAATTCAAAAGATAGGATGCATGGTAAAATATTCACTTTAATTCATGAATATGTTCATATTCTATTGCATAATTCCGGGATCTGTGATCTTGCCAACTATGATTCTCCACAAACTGAAGATCAAAAAATCGAGACTTTCTGCAACATGGTTGCGGGTGAAATACTTGTTCCAAATGAGAACATATTAAACGAAGATATTGTGAAAAAACAAAGCTCAAAAGAAACTTGGTCGCCCGAAGATTTATCAATTTTATCAAAAATATATTCAGTTAGTCAAGAGGTGATTCTAAGACGTTTATTAATACTAAGTAAAACGACCCAAAGTTTTTATGAGAATAAAAGGAAGGAATACATAAAATATTATAAAAAACTTGAAGAAGAAAAATCCGAGGGTGCACCTCCATATTTTCGTTTAGTGATGAGAAATAACGGGACTAGTTTTATAAAATTAGTTTTAGAGGCATACCATCAAGAAGTAATTAATTCAAGTCAACTATCTGATTTTCTTGGGATGAAATTAAAACATTTAGAAAAAATTGAATCATCAATTTATGGGTATGCAATATAATGCCTGATAAACCATTGTACTCAATTGATACGAGTGCAATTCTTGATGCCTGGATACGATGGTATCCGCCCGACCTTTTCCCGGGGCTTTGGGAAAATATTGAATTATTGATTAAAGAAAAAAGACTAATAGCATCAGACGAAGTATTGGTTGAATTAGAGAAAAAAGATGATGATGTTTTTAAATGGGCAAAAAAGCAAGATATGTTTTATCCTCTCTCCACAGAAATCCAAATAAAAGTTTCAGAAATACTTTCTAAATTCCCTCGTTTAATAGATTCACGGAAAGATCGCTCTCAAGCAGACCCATTTGTCATTGCACTAGCTATTCAAGAAAAGTGTATTGTGATTACGGGTGAAAAAAATCAAGGAACTGCCGACAAACCAAGAATCCCAATTGTGTGTCAATCTTTTGGCATAAAGCCAATTAATATAGTTCAATTATTTCGTTCTGAAGGATGGCGTTTTATTTAGAATGGATATATCAAGCCGCTCAACACGGACAGTCCGGATAAATATTATCGAAAAAAAACTGGGCAGCAAGTTATAATTAAACCGTCAGGGTTTAATACCATGATATTGATACTGAAGATAGTTCAATGCAGTATTAGTGATTACAAGATTTTTTTGGACTGCAAACTTTTCAGCATTTTGAATATTTCCTGAATAAAAACGAAGCCACAAAAAGTTTCCAACCATAATTCCATCAAACACTCTATCTTCCATAAAGGCATTAATCGTTAAGTAACCGAATAAAATATTCCATCCAAGTGAAAGAGCCCCACTGACATATTCTCCCATATAAAATTGTCCAAATCCAGGGATTAAATATGAACTATATTTAGCAAAATTTTCTGAGTACATTTCCTCATCAACAGATTTACAAAGATTTGCTAAAGTTGTATCAAGATTATCTTCAGCAAAAACTTCATACGCT
>JAVHOU010000230.1:0-8410 GCA_036170275.1 Ignavibacteriaceae bacterium | reverse complement strand
GCCGTGTTATAATGGTTTGCCGCTTTGGGATCCATTTTCCCATTGGAAGAATCACCGGTCCCCTGGGCAATTATAATTGTTGAGATGAAACAAATATAAATACCCGTCAAGAAAAACAGTTTTTTCATAACTCCTCTTTATTAAATTAGATTATAATTAAAAAATCATAGAAGCATTAAGAATATAAACTATTAATTATTTAATTGTCAATATTTAAAAATATACTAAGTCTTATTTTTTAGCAGGACTGTTAATCTTTAACAGCCTTATCACTTGGGTTTAATCGAGATAATGCTATGTAAAAAAACTAAACCCTTTATTATTAAATTATATTTATAAAAAAGTACGCTTTTAATTCGTAGATAAAAAAAAGACCATCACATTAGATGGTCTTTATACAATTACCCTCATAAATTTTAACTATAAAAACAACTTACTTACTTCATCTTTATCTTTATCTTTTGCATTAGCAGACTTATAAATTGAGAAACAAAATCCAGTTATACCAAATGACAATATTGTTAAAACAATTATTTCCATCTATAAAATTTTTACTGGATTTCCTTGCAAAATCTATTAAATACTATGCAAAACTTTCCACTGCATCAACTTTATTTCTATAAAGATTAAGTACACCATACAAACCCGTAATCTTAAATAAATATAATGCCGATGGTTTGGGAATAACATATTTTATCTCACCGCCGCGTTCTGTCATTTTTTTCAAAACCACCACTAATGCTCCAAGAAATGTTGAGTCGATATAATCGCAATCACTTAGATCAATGATTAATTTCATATCACCTTTAAGAATGTCAAATACAAGTCTATCTTTAAAGATATTAGCTTCCTTAAATGTAGCTCTTGAAAAGTTAACTTTCTCAATAAGCACATCTCCAATATATTCTTTTGTAAAATCCTCAAATTCCACCTGCACTTTTTGAACTGTGGGAGGATTACCTATCGATGTTTCCGTAATAGCCATAAGATTTATCTCTTATTTATATTTGTTTCAATGAATAAATCAAAAACAAGGCCAGAGTTTATTTTTATAATTATTGCTTGAAAAAAGTCAAAATAAACACTTTATTAAGAGAAGAATAGTTATTAAAGCGTTTATCAAAGAGTTTTCTTGGAAATAGAATGATTATTAATGAAACAAAATAAATATCCTGCCACATTTTGAGCAAGGATTTGTTGGTACTACTTGGATGCGGCTAATTTGTTTCAAGGAATTGAATCCCTTATTTAGTTTTGACTGGTAACAGTGATATTTGATTATTAATGATGATGTATTATGTGTTATGAAACTAACATGTTGAAAATCTTAACAATTGTTTTTGAAAAAATATTTTTACACGAGCAGTTATTTTTATATGTTAACAATTAGATATAAACGGCTACTTTTTCTTTTACAATTTAATAAGGAGTTATTATGAAAAAGTTATTAGTGTTTGTTGTCCTGGTTGTCGCATGTTATCTGATCTACGATAATTTTATAAAAGAAAAAGAGATGATAAAAATAAATGCTTCGTATAATAAAACTCGAGAAGCTGTTGATATTGATGCCCCGGCAATTAATCCAAGAGATTTTGCACATTATGAAGGAACCGCTAAAAATATAAGTGATAAAGTTTTAAAAAGCATAGTTATCACATATTTAATTGATGCTCAAATTTCGGAAGCAACTATCGATATACTCCAGCCCGGAGAAAAAGTAAATTTTAGAACAAAAGATGTAATGCTGCATCATATGGATCCATCACACTATTTAAAAGATGTTTTGTTTAAGAATGTGTGAAACAATTAAGATGTGTTTTTAAATGAATTATTTTTGCTTACAGTTTAGTCAATATTTTATTTCATGATCCGTGCAAAAATTATAATGCAATTTTTTTAGATTTTATTTTAACTAAGTTGTAAAAAGTTATTACAATAATTAAAAATATTTCAGTTTTAAAAAAATATTTTTATTAATCTTTTATGTTTCTTCTTTTTATTGATTAATATTTTTAGATTAGATACAAGAGATTAAGTAATATTGATTGTAAAAAATTGTTAGCCGTACGGAAGAATGAAAAAGAAAAGATCTAAAAAGTTTACGCATGAAAATCCCAATCAACTTAGTCTTGAATTTTTATTCGGAGAGCCCTCAATTGACGTCCACATCCCCAAAACAAACATTACCAAATTTGATACACACTTTACAACTTCCAAAAGACTTGCAATCAAATTAGCGCAAGGTTGACGTAGTTTTACTTTTTAGTCAAAATATTTTTTATCGCTTTATCAATCCATTTTTCAAGAGATATCGAAAGATTATTTTCGGCAATTACCAAAGCTTGATTTTTAGGGATCAAAAACACAGTCTCACCAGAATTGTTTTCAGATTCAATTTTTGTTTTTAACCATTCAGAAAGTCTTTTTAACCACAACTCTCTATCTTTTTCGCGAACATCACCTTCAAACACTATCAACTCTTCTTCTTTAAATACACAGCGAACTTCATTGAATTTAAATTTTTGTCCATCTGTTCCAAGATGATTGAACAGTGAGTTGGAAAGATAGTTTACTTTATAATCGCTTACAGCTTGATCAATATCTTTCCAAACTTTTGCTACCGGATCTTTATCTAATTTAACCGGAGGATTATTCTGGCACAAATTATATTGATTAAATAAATATTCCGTGAACTGTGATACTTCAAATAATTTTTGATTTGCATCCAATGAATCCCATCTTTTGCGAGCATTAGTTAATCTTTTATTTTCTATCGAGGCTAAGTTCGAGTAACCTTCTTTAACGTTCTGCAAGTTAGCCCATCTTTCCAATGGATTGTCCTGATAAATCCAGCAATTAGAAGCAATCCAATTTTGCGTGTTTGTATCTAGCGCATCAGTAAAGAACGAAAAGAAATTTGATTCAACTGAATTGTTTAACCTGTACTGTGCAAAAACTGATTTAATAAGTTTTACCGCTTTCTTTTGATCATCTACAACACCAATAGAGTTTATTGCTTTACTTATAGATTCTTCGCGAATACTTCTTGTAGTTACTGAATTAGAGGTGTCTAACCAGGAAAGGAATGTAAGTGGAGACTCTGCCTTGCTGATTTCGCCGAGCATATTAACACAAGTAAAAAGTAAATATGTCCGCAGAGAAGATAGTTCATAATTTTCATTAGTGGCATTCATCCATTTTGAAATATCTTCATCAAGCAGTGACTTAGATAAATTTACACGTCTTAAAACAAACTGCAGTTTATTTTGTAATGATGTTTCTGCTTTACTCCAATTTGGAAGATCTGCAGCGACAATAGCTTTGCTAATAACTTTTTCAATATCTAAATCAAAATCATCTGTAAGTTTTCCGGAAACATTTTCAGTAGCTAATTGATTTTCCATTTATACACCTCAGCTTGTTTAAAAAAATATAATATTTGGTTTCAAGGAGATCTCTAGTCAGAAAAATTTTCCTTTTAACAATCCTTACCAAATACTTTTTATAATAATTATCCCAATTAATACAATTATTATTCCATCAAAGGATTGTGTTTATGTTAAATTTTGTAATGAAGGGATGGAAAAAATAGTAATGAATTAAGGTTTGGGGTAATTTTTACCTGAGTGTAATCTTCAATTATATTCAGAAATCATAACACAAATATGACTAAAAAGACAATTTATTTAACAAATATTCATATGTTTATATCACATTATTATTAAAGTTTATGGAATCATTTTTAGGTTATTTGGCAGCATTTTGTACAACAGCAGCATTTATACCACAGGCATTAAAGGTATATAAAACTAAGCACACAAAAGATATTTCTGTGGCAATGTTTTCGTTGATGACATTCGGAATAATTTTATGGCTGATTTATGGAATTATAATCGTATCGTACCCCATAATAATTGCAAACCTTTTAACTGTTTTTTTTGCTGTATATATTTTATTAATGAAAATAAAGATTGATGTTATTAAAACAGAACCACATAACAAGAGTTAGAATTGATTAGTACAAAAGATAATTTTATAAAAAATAATTTTGCTTCACCATTTTTTGTAATTGTTGCTGCAAGTCTTTGGGCTGTTGATGGGATTGTACTTCGTCCTTTGCTTTATAGTTTACCCGTTCCGTTAGTTGTGTTTGTTGAAAGCTCAATTGTTGCAATTCTTCTCACACCATTTTTCATTAATAAATTTTCTTCACTTAAGAATTTAGAAAGAAATGATTGGATTGCATTTATTGGCGTTGCATTGCTCGGTGGTGCGGTTGGAACAATGGCGATTACCAAAGCATTGTTCTATGTAAACTTTGTTAATCTTTCTGTTGTAATTCTATTACAAAAACTCCAACCGGTTTTTGCAATTTCTTTAGCAACTATTTTTTTAAAGGA
The DNA here is from genome assembly GCA_036170275.1 of Ignavibacteriaceae bacterium. GTDB lineage: Bacteria > Bacteroidota > Ignavibacteria > Ignavibacteriales > Ignavibacteriaceae > IGN3. The sequence continues at coordinate 4,010 of JAVHOU010000230.1, read as the reverse complement.
AAAACTGCCTAAAGAGTTTTTGTTTTGGGCGGGATTAGCAATTGTAGGTGCATACTTTATGACTTTTGGTTTATCATCACCCAATATTTCTACCGGAGATAAAACTACAATTGCCGCTCTGTTTTCCTTACTTGCTGCATTCAGTTTCAGTTCATCAACTGTGTTAAGCAAACGAGCATTACGAAATGTTGATTATGAGATGGGAACCTATTTACGTTTCTTATTTTCAGCTTTAATTATGTTGATCATTGTTTCAGCAACAGGCGATGCTCTTCGTTTATCAGAAATAACGACTAAACAAATAATTATTTTTTTGATAATAGCTTTTACAACCGGCGGAGCAGCAATATTTCTTTATTATTACGGACTAAAAAAAATTTCTGCTTCTGTGGCTTCTATTTGTGAACTTGCCTTTCCATTAACAGCCGTAGTTTTAGAATACTTTGTTCACGGAAAAATTTTATCTCCTGTTCAATGGATTGGTGCAGCGGTTTTATTGATAAGTATTTTAAAAGTAAGCGGAATAAATATTCCTTCTTTACTGAAGAGCAAATAAAAAATTATTTATTAAAGCTAAAACTTTAAAGACTATTTAATTGTACTCCACATATTTTTCTTCTTAACACCGAATGAAACAATCTTTGCATCTTTAGGAACTTGAAATCCACACAGCAAAGATCTTGCTTTTGTTTTTGCAGGAAATTTATCACTAAAGCAAAGATTATGCGCTTTCTGATCCTGTCCATCACTGCCGCTTTTGGTTAGATAACTTGAAACAATTCCTTCGCCTTTTAAACCTGAACGATATTCATTTCCGTTTGCATCTTTTATGGTAATGCTCATTGTGTACTCTGCACCCATCTCTATGCTTGAGCTGGAAATGTTTTCTATTGTAATATCCGCAACTAAAAACTTGTTACCGCTTTTTGCATTCGAATCGTTAAACTCAATTAACCGGTGCAATTTAATTTTTACCTCGTTGTTATTTAATTCGGATATAACAGCATTTTTATTTTGTGAAAAACTTATTGATGCAGTAAATATTAAGAGTAGGAATATTATAAAGCGTGTTTTCATTTTTTGATTAACCTCTGTTCTAAATTTTTTTTATTGTTTATGTACGTTTAAAAATTATTATTCTCAAATTCAATTTAGTTTATTTTATTTTCTTATCCTCTAACTTTTCCTAAAAACAGGGACTGCGGTTCTAATTTTTGTTTCATTTGCTTACGCTTCAATTATCGTTCCGCCTTTCGATGCCGCAAAATCTCAAGTATTCTTTATTGGCACTACAAATATGTCCTTTTTACTGTAATCTTTGTGAACAAAAAAGCGCACAGATTATTAAGTACCAAAATAAAAATCTCAAATCGTTTATGCTTTATGATGCTTGTACTTTATTTGTTCTTTGGTTTTTGTCATTTAGTATTTTTAGAAAATAGAACGCGGATTTCACAGATTTGACGGATTAACGCAGATAAAAATTATTGTTACTAAAAATCGGTCTAACTAAATTGCTCGCACTATTTTTGAAAGGATAGCTTGTGAAACAAATCGGCATTTTGCAAAAACTAAAATCTGGTTTCCAACCTTCATTCTGGATTGCAAATGGAATGGAGTTATTTGAAAGATTAGCATATTACGGGCAGGCAACAATCCTTAGTGTCTTCCTTCGAGATCATCTTAAATTTGATGAAGTGCAAGCAGGACAGCTTTCATCAATCTTTGGCGGGCTGATATATTTTCTTCCAATCTTTGCTGGTGCCCTTGCAGATAAGTTTGGATTTAAAAAAGCTTTTTCATTCGCTTTCTTTGTTCTGGCTATCGGATACTTTTTAATAGGCTCAACAGGAATGGCTGCCTTCTCCGGTTGGTATTCTAATACAAATCTTTTCTTAGTCCTTTCAATAATATTAGTCTTCACTGCAATCGGTGGTTCATTTATTAAACCCAGTGTGTTAGGAACTGTTGCATTAACTACAACGCCTGAATCAAAATCTTTTGGTTATGCAATTTATTACTGGCTTGTAAATATTGGCGCTGCAATTGGTCCTTTATTAGCATTCTTTGTAAGAGATTCATTTGGAATCGAATTCGTTTATCTTGTTTCTGCATTAAGCTGTACTTTGATGTTTTTTACCACGCTTTTTATTTTTAAAGAACCAGAAGCTAAGCTAACCGAAAAACGTGATGACATCGTTACCGTTTTAAAAAACTTATTAACCGTAGTAAAGAATGTTAAGTTTATGTTTTTCCTTATGCTGTTCGCGCTTTACTGGATAGTGTTCTGGGAATTTTTTATTGTGATTCCATTTTATGTTTCAGATTATATTTCTCCTGAGGCACCTATTGAATTAATTCTTTCTGTGGGTGCTTGGACAATTATACTTCTTCAAATTCCAATTAATAGATTTACAAAAAATATCCCTACACCTACTGCAATTATGATTGGATTTATATTTGCAGCATTAAGCTGGTTCCTTTTATACTTTGCACAGATGGCAGGAGTTACTATTGGAATAGGATTAATTATTGCAACAATATTTGTTTTTTCAGTTGGAGAACAAACTCAAGCTCCAAGGTTTTATGAATATCTTGCCGATCTCGCACCCAAAGGACAGGCGGCATTGTTCCAGGGATTCGCTTTTCTTCCAATTGCAATTGCCTGGTTAGTGGGCGGAACTTTTGGCGGCTGGCTTTACAAAACATTTGCAACAACAGCAAAACGACCGGAAATGGTTTTTCTTATTATAGGTTTAATCGGAGTTGCTGCTGCAATATTAATGTTTGTTTACAATTCTTTGATGAAGAAAAAGTAACCGCAATCTCATTATTCTGACTAAAGTATAGAATCGTTTTATTCTTACCCATTTGCTTTAGTCAGAGTGATATTTTTCACGTTTTTCACTGAATCCTTTTCGTAAATTTCAAATCAAACTAATCACAAAATTGAAGACTTATGACAACTGAACAGATTATTCTATACTTATTTATTCTTCTTATCATCTATTATGTTGGTAAAAAGATTTATTTGATAAAATCAATAAAACAATATTCACCTGTTGATGCTTCAGCCAAGGTTAAGAAAGAAAGAAATGTCGTTTTTCTTGATGTGCGGACAGAGAAGGAAAGAAAACAAAGCTTTATAAAGGGCTCCTATCATATTCCGGTGATAGATATTAAAGCAAGAGAACAGGAATTAAAAAAGTTTAAAGATGCCGAGATAATCTGTTATTGCCATACCGGAAACCGCAGTCTGACTGCTGCATCTAAACTTAAAAAGATGGGATACAATGCAAGTAACTTAAGTGGAGGGATGATTCGTTGGAACGCATCAGGTTTAAAATAATATGGAAATGGACTAAAAGCATTTTCCCGGTTGCAGCCGGAGCTTTGGGCGGATTTTTATACTACAATTTTGTTGGATGCAACGGCACTTGTCCAATTTCGGGCAATCCATATATAAGTACCGCGTATGGTGCTTTTGCAGGATTTCTTTTTGTTGATTGGAAATCAATCTTTAATAAAAATAAAATTAAAAAGACAAAGGATATTAATTAATGAAATACGGATTTTCAAAAACAACGAATTACAACTTTGAGCAGGCAATTGAAAAAGTAACCGAAGAGTTAAAGAAAGAAGGGTTCGGTGTTTTATCCACAATTGATGTTAAGGATATTTTAAAGAAAAAGATTGATGTTGATTTTAAGAAGTACACAATACTTGGCGCGTGCAATCCCAAAATTGCATACGGCGCATTACAGATTGAAGAAGAATTAGGATTACTTCTGCCATGCAACATTATAGTTTATGAAAAAAATGATAAGACGGTTGTTTCCATTTTCGATCCCGGAATTATGACTTTGGTAATTGATAACCCAAGTATGAAAGCGATCGCAGAAGAAGTAAAAAGTAAATTACAGCGAGTGTTAGAAGCTGTTTAAAAGAAAGCCATCCTTTGTCTTCGCTCAGGATGACGTGTAGTAAATACATAACCATTGTCACACTGA
>JAVHOU010000229.1:0-8411 GCA_036170275.1 Ignavibacteriaceae bacterium | reverse complement strand
ATTACGAAATAATAAGTATCGCACTATCAAACAAAATAAAAAACATAGCTACAGTTAATCAAAAAGATTTTTCTGGTATCGAAGAAATTGAATTAGTTTCAATGCCATAGAATATTCTTAAAGCATTATAGGCGGGTAAGTTTGTGGTAAAAATGCTGCGATGATTGCATTCGGAGGTAAATCACTTTATGAAAGCGGAGTGAGGGATACATTATCGTGTAAACCATTTCCGGCTTTAAATGCAAATCATTTTCTTGAATTTAGGGATTAGGATAAGAAATAATTTTATGAAAGTTTGGAATATGGATATGCAGCCCACCAAAGGCTGGTAATTTGCACACTTATATTTGTTCTTTAATTAGTAATTTAGTACAGTTTGTGTAATAGTTATGTGCAGAGAAATATGGAAAAGAATAATTCAGTACTAATCCATCTTATCGAAATATTGGAATCAATCGAATCGGATCTAATGCTCGCGTTGAGGGTTCATGAACGTGAGAATCGCGGTGGCTTCCTAAGTATATCTCGACAAGTCTTCTGTTATTTAGACTATCTTGGTGCACTTGCAGCTGACGGTAAGAACACAAGTGATAATGCTGTTGCATTCATGGTTAAATATTTGGCTCAAATTAATCCTGAGTACTCTGGTAAATGCAAACTATTGTATTACATGTGGCGACAAGGTACAGTGCATGAATATGATCCTAAAGTAATCTCTAGTATTAATGAACAATTTTATATTCATTGGGGTGCAAACAACTCATCGAAGCTACTTAATCGTAAATGGCATTTGAAATGTTTGTGTAATAAAGGTAAGCCTAATCATTATCGTTGGTTCATCAATTTGTTTGTGCTTGTCGAAGATCTGCAGGCATCAATCAAACATTTCATATCTGATCTTGAATCTGATGAGGGATACCTGTCAAAGGTTAAGGACAATTATACAGAGTTATCTAAAGAAATTAATCTAGACTCTGAGAAGATATTATTATTACCAGAAGCAAAAGCATTGATTAGCTTATCAGCTGGAGTAATTGATCAGCGATTGCAGGTTATAAAAGAATTCACCACATCAGACGAATTTAATGACTTTAAAAAGTCCTGGATAGGGGATTAGTTGTAATGCAGTTTCTTACTTGTCATTATATAAAATATTGTGGTAATTAAGTGAAAAAATACTCGGCAAATTATTCATATAGCAATCACAATTTTGTAATCCAGAATTTAAGTGGAGAAAAAATAGAAAATGAATATCTTGCTGGAATCTATATTTTAAAAAACATACTACAAAGAGGGAAACCAACACTATTATCAAAATATTTACAAACCCAAATCGGGGCTATCCATAAAGATAATGAGTTTATTCAACCATATGCCCTTATAGACGCAGAATTACCAAAATGGGAAAGAATTATAAGAGGTGATGATAAGGGCAATTACTTTCCAGCTAAAAAGTTTTATGAAGAATTGATTCCCAAATATTTTCCGAATCATCAATTCATTCAACAATTAATAATACCCGAAATGCCAATCAATGAAATAACTCAAGTCCCAGTTGATGAATTTATAAATCAACAAGTAGATTTTTATTTACCACAAGTATTTTTAGTTATAGAAATAGACGGTAAACAACATAGAGATTATTTTAATGACAATAAACGTGATCGGCATTTAAGTAAATATGGAATAATGACAGTTAGAATTACCACAAATGAACTCGAATCTGAAAACGAAGTTTTTCAAGCTAAAGTTAAATCTATTAGTAAGAGAATTGAAAAAATAATTATTAGAGAAAATGAGTTGAGGGAAAAAGATGCTACTTTTATTTCTCTCGAAAATTATAGGCAAGTTTATCAACAAGGAATTGATACAACTAACCCTAATTATATTGCTACAGCAATAATGCGTTTTCAAATACTTATTTTATCTTTATTAGAAAATGGTAAATTAAATTTTTACAATGACTGGAAAATTGAAGTATTAGAAAGGGATATAAAAAATTTTGCTGATAAAGCTATTGACGATTTGTTTTTATGGTTTGGTCATATTTATAAACTACAAAAAGTATCATTCACAAAACCAAAATATATTTTAAGAAGTATTGAATCTACCGATGAATTTTCAAACGATTCCCAAATTATTAAGATTGATTTCAGTTTACTAAAGAGATATACTGATGAATTCCAGACCAAATCCGAAATAATTTTTGTAAGAACTGACTACCTTGACAGATATTTTTATTTCAAAAAAGGTAATGGGAATAATTTAGTATTTCACTCATTCTTAGATTACGATTATTTCAGCATATCCACCACAACACCAGTTAAATATAATCTGAAATTTGGGGATGATAACTCAGATTCTCAATCCTTACTATTTTTACTAAATAATATATTCCTTCAAGAAACCAATAATCTTTCTTTTAATGAAGGTCAACTCCCGATTATTGCAAATGCACTTGCAAGAAAAGATACTATTGGTCTTCTTCCAACTGGTAGTGGGAAATCCGTTTGTTATCAATTAGCCGCAATTTTGCAGCCGTCAATAAGTTTTGTTGTCTGCCCAATAAAATCATTAATGTACGATCAAAAAGCTGAGTTAGATATTGTTTATTTTTCAAGAATCAACCACATTACAAGTGATGACGATGGCGAAGATAAAGAAAGAATTCAAAATGAATTCACTTGTGGAAAATACTTTTTCATTTTCATTTCACCTGAACGATTTCAAGTAAAGTCTTTTCGTGAATATTTTATTACAGTAACAAAATCTTTTGATATTGCCTATGCAGTAATTGATGAAGTACATTGTCTTTCGGAATGGGGGCACGATTTTCGCACGGCATATTTAAACTTAGCGAATACGATACAGAGATTATGCTCAAATTTTAATTTTATTGGATTGACTGCAACAGCATCTATAAATGTTATCAAGGATATTCAAATTGAGTTTGGTATATCACAAGAAAATGTTAAAACTCTTATTGATTACAGTAGAAAAGAATTGGAATTCAATGTAATCAATGATAATAACAATAAAGAAACGGTATTATTACAAAACTTAAGCACATTACAAGAAAACTATTCTATTTTTGAATTGCAAAGTCATTATGCAAAATGTGGAATAATTTTCACGCCCACAGTAAACGGAAAACAAGGCTGTTATCCATTATCATTGAAATTGAAAAATTATTTTCAAAAAGATGTTAGATATTTTTCTGGGAATATTCCAACAATTAATAAGAAACCAATAATGACAGATCAAGAATATGATGATCAAAAAAAAATTACACAAGATGATTTCAAGAAAAATAAATTTCCTTTACTAACAGCCACGAAGGCATTCGGAATGGGAATTAACAAAGGGAATATTCATTATACATTTCATTATGGAATTCCTAGCTCAATGGAAGCCTTGTATCAAGAAGCTGGTAGAGCTGGACGGGATAAGTATATCTTTAAGCAGCAAAATGCCCTTTGCTTTGTTCTCTTGACTAAAACAAATGATAGCGAAATGCTAAATGAAATATGGAATCGCAAAACAACACTATCTCGTATCCACGCATTACAAAAGAAAATAAAAGGTGATGTCAATACAAATATTTTTTTATTTTCAATTGGTCTTAAAGTAATAAAAGACGAATTTCAATTGATTAAAAACCTTCACATTAGTTATTCTATCCCGAATAAGAAGGGGGTTGTAATTGATGGTAAAAGTCTAGATACCAAAAAATCAATACTTGAAAAGGCAATTTATCGTTTAAACCAGTTAGGGATAGTAGAAGATTGGACAATAGATAATTTTTATGGTGGAGGAGTTTTTACGGTTGATTACACAAACTATTCAGATGAATCTATTAAACAATCTTTATTAAAGACAATTACTAAGTATGATTCCGATTTCTCACTATCCGCAATTGAGTCTGAAGAAAAATATATAAATTATAAAAAAATATTGTATGCACCAGAAGGATATTCAGAAATAGACAAATATATTCTAATCTCACTTCAATGGTCTTATGATAATTTTGCATATAACCGTCGTCAATCACTTAAGAATATATATGAAAATTCGTGTGCACTTGCAGATGGTATAATAACCAAAGAAGAATTCAAGTTAAGATTAGAGAACTATTTTAAATTTACTCAATCCAGTTTTACTCTTCAGCATATTGCAGATAATCCCAATGATTTTGAAAAGTGGTTTGAAGTTTTCTATCAAATAGAAAATAATACAGTGTCCAATGAATTTATAACTAAAAGACAACAAGAAAGTTTAAGAGATAATTTAAGCCGCTTTCTAGAAAGTTATATGTACAATACCGGATTGGATTTAATAAGTGGTCTTTTAAGATTATTGCTTGATGATTTCGAAAATGTCGACGGCAAAAATCGTTTTGAAAGTTCATTAGAACAGATAAAAAAATACAAAGAAGATGGGATAGAATTTATTACTTCAAATGTCCTCATCATTGGCAAGAACCTTAACAAAAAAAATAAAAATTTACTCGCGATGTCATTATATAAGTATTTCCCTTCATCGAAAATGCTATATAAAATTTATAAGGAACTCGAAGATTATTATTCTTTGAAAGTCATTCTTGAATTCACAAATGAAAAATTAGAAACAATAAATAAAAGGATTTCTGATGGATTTAGAAAAGCTGGATAATGCAATAAATGAGTTGCATAATCAATCGAGTAATCTAGTTGAATTTAATAAAGTATATGCTGAAATAGGTAAATTAAAAAAGGATATTTCAGACAATCTAATTTCATTGGAGCAAAATAATTCTACCTTATCAAGTATTATCCAAGAAATAAAAAAGCATCTTGAAGAATCTTTTAAGCAGCTCGAAAAACTTGAATCTGTTTTGAATACTAGAATAAAAGAGATTTATGAGGATAATAAAAAATTTCAGAAAGAACTGGACAGTTCAATATTTTCTCGTTTAGAAAAACACAAATCTGATATTCAGCTTGAAATAAGAGATGAAGGGAAACAAATTCAAAAAGTTTTTGAATTTACTCTTACTTCTAGTATAAACTTACTGACTACAAAGATTAATGATAGATTTGAAGAACAGAAAAAACGATATAAGAAACAAAATGTTTTAATTCTTGTACTAATATTTTTAGTTCTTGTTTCAATTGGTATGTATTTTTTTATTAAATAGATATTACTACACGATTAACATAAGCTTAACCAGGTACTGTGTTAAAAAATCAAGGATTTAATTCTAACAAGTTTGGTGAAGTTATTTCAAAATAATTTGCACACTAATACTTTATGAAAATCATTCTCCATAATCTTTTAAGCAAAACGCAAATAGCAAGTGGCTCAATGCAACAATACTGCAAAACGGTGTAAACTTTGTTAGCCATAATGCTGATATATACGCTAATATTAATTTGAAAATATGTATTTGATAGACTATATTTGGTCTAAAAAAGGACTACGTTATGAGATTAAGTGAAGCCGTAAAATCGATTAGTTATCTAAAAGCTAATGCTGCTGCTTTGATTGAGGAAATCAATAAGAATCAAAAAACTTTTGTTATTACACAAAATGGTGAAGCAAAAGTAATTGTGCAGGACATAAAAGTTTATGAAAAGACCCAAGAAACTATGGCGATGCTGAAATTACTTGCGATGACTCGTGATAGAAGCAAAGAAGGTAAAGGAATTAAAGAGACATTTAATGATCTTCGTAATGAATTGAAATCTGATAGATGAGTAAGAAATATAAAGTTATTATTGATCCTAAAGCCAAACTAGATATTAAAGAGATATTTTTTTACGTAGCAGCGAACAATAGTCTCCAATCTGCAAATAAATTGTTGGATGCTTTAGAGGGAACTTGTTTTAAGTTAGAAAAATATCCGGAACGTGGACACATTCTACCTGAATTAAAATCTACCGGAATTAAAAAATATTTAGAGATACATTACAAACCTTATCGTATAATCTACGAAATCGAAAAAGATTTAATATATGTTCATTCAGTAATTGACGGTAGAAGGAATATCCAAGAAATCTTAAGCAATAGATTTTTAAGATAGAAACGATATTAACTAGTTGCTATGATACACAAGAAGGAAGAAAAAAAATAAAAACAGTTTTTTCACAAATGAAATTGCATCTTGAGAAATAATTTATGCAATATGAAACTAAAAGGTTTACTAAGGAAGCTGCATAACAAAATAAAAAATTATTATTCTGCCACGAATTTCACTAATTAACACTAATGATAATTTATTTTTTAATTCGTGTAATTAGTGGCAATCCAAATCTCTAATTAAAATCAATATATAAATCTTGTCGTAAAATATCTTTGTATGAAAATCATTCTCCATAATCTTTTAAGCAAAGCCCAACTAATTATCATCACTGCTTTTTTTATTGCATTAGTTGCTATTGGATATTTTACATTCTTTACCGCAAATCATTATAAGCAAGTTTCTCCAGTAAGATTTGAGGTTAGAGACGGCGAATCTTTTTCAAGTGTTGTTGAAAGACTTTATGAGCAATCAATAATTCCGAATAAGTTTAATTTTAGAGTTGCAGCATTTCTTTATGGGGCAGAGAGGAAAGTTAAAGCGGCAAGATATTCTATCCAGAATGATTTGAGTTATCTTGATTTGTTAGACCTTTTAGTTAATGGTCCCGCTGATTATTTAAGAGCAATAAAAATAAATGATGGACAGACTTTGAAATGGCTTGGCGCAAAAGTAAGACGCGATGTTAAAATTGATTCGGCGGCATTTGTTAATCTTGCTACAAACAAAGAGTTTATAAAATCATTGGGATTAGATGTTTCTACTTTAGAAGGATATTTATTTTCAAAGACTTACAAAATGTATGAACGAACATCTCCGGAAGAAGCAATTAAAACTTTTTATAAAGGTTTTAGTGATTTCTTCAATGATTCTTTGAGGCAAAGAGCAAAAGAAATTGGGTTCACAGTTCACCAGGTTTTAACTCTTGCCTCAATCATAAAAGGAGAAACAAATCTAGTTTCAGAAATGCCAGCAATTTCAGGCGTTTATCATAACAGATTAAAAATTGGTATGCGCCTTCAAGCTGATCCAACGATACAATATTTATTAACGGGTGGTTGGCGTAGATTAACATATCAGGATTTAAAAATTGAATCGCCGTATAACACATATAAGTATTCTAGTTTACCGCCGGGACCAATTAATAATCCCGGAGCTAATGCAATTATGGCTGCACTTTATCCGGATAAGAATAATTATTTGTATTTTGTAGCCAATGGAAATGGCGGACATAAGTTTTCTAAAACATATTCAGATCATTTAAGGAATGTAACGCAGTATAGAAAATGGATAGAAGAACAAAACAATTAATTGAAAAAGTTTATCTAATGTTTTTGAGAAGAGATGGATGTCATTTCGAACGAAGAGAGAAATCTGTTCCTTTAAATAGCTTAAGATTTCTCAGTCGAAGACTTCTTCGAAATGACAAATCAATAAAGTTGAATAGTTCGATGATCGCGGTCAAATATTATTCACTTAATATTTTTCTTTTTGTATCGATTTCATTTTTAATTAGTTGTGCAAATCAATTGCCTCCGGGTGGGGGAGAAGTGGATAAAATTCCTCCTGAAATAATTTCCTCCTTTCCTGAAAATGGAACGATAAATTATGTTAAAGATTATATTGAAATAGAATTTTCTGAATATGTTGATAAACGTTCATTCAAAGAGGCGCTATTTATTTCTCCTGCAATTGAGGAACAGCCTGAAATAAATTGGAGTGGTAAATCAGTTGGGATAGTTTTTCCAAAAGGATTAAAAAACAATTTAACTTATGTTGTTACAATTGGCACTGACGTTGTAGATGTAAACAACAAAAACCGGATGGCAAATTCCTATTCTTTTTCTTTTGCAACCGGAAATAAAATTGATAAACGTACTATTGATGGAAGCGTATATGGGAAAGATATTGAGGGTACTTTTATCTTTGCTTATAAATATTCTGATGATACAACTAAGTATCTCTTAAAAAAACCAGATTACATATCTCAAGTTGGTAAAAATGGAAGCTACAAACTGAATGGTTTAGCTGAATCAGTTTACAGAGTATTTGCAGTTAAAGATCAAATGCGTGATTTCAAATTTCAGGCCGATCAGGATTTGATTGGGATTCAATTTAAAGATATTTCTTTAACCGGAATTGATTCATCTTTTACGGGTTTGAATTTTTACCTTCAGAAGATAGATACTTTAAGTCCACGGTTAATAAGTACGATTATGACGGATCGCAATCATGTATTAGTTACACTTAGCGAAGAATGCGACTCATCGATTTATAAATCCCAAGATTATTTTATATACGATTCAACCTCAAATGCAACGCTTAATATTGAATTCTGTTATAAAGGTAATAC
>JAVHOU010000228.1:0-30780 GCA_036170275.1 Ignavibacteriaceae bacterium | reverse complement strand
GCAAAGGTTATGTTTACTTTTCTCCTATCGTTTCTATGCGGCAGCATTTTAATCTAGATATTTGTATCCGTCCCTGCCAATCATTCAAAGGAAATCCATTAAACTTTATTCGCAAAGATGGCAAAGGTGGATATGAAGAACCATTAGTTGATACTGTCATCTTTAGACAAAACACTGAAGGACTATACGGTGGAGTTGAATGGACAAATCCTCCCAAACAAGTTCGTGATGCACTTGAAACTCATACCAAAATGAAATTCTTTAAAGATGTTCCGAGTGAAGATATGGCAATCTCTACAAGAATCGTTACAAGAAATGCTTCACGCAGAATTATTCGTGCTGGATTTGAATACGCAAAAAAATATGGTTATACAAATCTTACTCTTTGCGAAAAACCAAATGTACTGCGCGAAACTTCAGGCATGATGTTTAAAGAAGCAAAAGAAATTGCAAAAGAATATCCCGGTATTGCTTTGTGGGATACAAACATCGATGCACAAATGATGTGGCTTACAAAAAACCCTGAAAATTATGGAGTCATCGTTGCAGAAAATATGTTCGGTGATATTATTTCGGATGGATTTGCAGGATTAATTGGCGGACTTGGTTTTGCTTGCAGTGCAAACATTGGAAAAGAAGTAGCAGTTTTTGAACCAACTCATGGCAGCGCACCAAAATACCAGGAGTTAAATCCATCAATCGTAAATCCAATCGCAATGATACTAAGTGCCTGTATGATGCTTGATCATATTGATGAAAAAGCAAAGGCTGATAAGATTAGAAAAGCAATCGCAATAGTTGTTGAGGAAGGAAAAGTAAAAACTTACGACATGATGAAGTTACGCGGCGGCGCTGATGTTTTTAAACACGGAGCTTGTACAACGCAACAAATTACAGATGAAATTATTAAAAATCTCTAAGTGTTTCTTTGTGTTCTAAGTGTCTTAGTGGTAGAAGAACCTTTTTACCACTTAGACACGAAGTTCAATTAGTTTCACTAAGAAAGAAAAAAATGAACGGAATAGAATTAGTCGTATTCGCATTGATCGCATTTTTACTTGCATATCGTTTTTACGGAAGCTTCTTAACAAAACGATTAGATGTAAGTAATAAAAACGAAACTCCTTCTCACACAATGGCGGATGGAGTGGATTACTGCCCTGCTAAAGCACCGGTTTTACTTGGGCATCACTTTGCATCAATTGCTGGTGCAGGTCCAATTGTTGGTCCAGTAATAGCCGCAGGGTTTGGTTGGATTCCTGTTTATCTGTGGGTTGTATTTGGTTCAATATTTATCGGAGGTGTTCATGATTATGCAAGTATTATTGCATCTGTACGTCATCAAAGTAAATCAATTGGATTTATCATTCAACAATATATTGGCATCAGTGGTAAAAAATTATTTTTAGTTTTTGCCTGGGCAACTTTGATTCTTGTTATTGCTGTATTCACAATTATTGTTGCAGATACATTCACACATATCCCAAGTGCGGGAACTTCATCAATTTTATTTATGATACTCGCTGTTTTTTTTGGAATTGCAATTTATAGATTGAAGGTCCCACTATGGATAGCAACGTTAGTTGGAGTAACATTACTTTTCTTATCAATTCCTGCAGGTGATTTATTTCCTATTCAACTAAGTGCTTCCAACTGGCAATTATTTTTACTTGCTTATATTTTTATAGCTTCTGTTACTCCTGTTTGGATTTTATTACAGCCGCGTGATTATCTAAATTCATTTTTTCTTTACTCATTAATGATTGCTGGATTGGCGGGAGTAATCTTTGCAGCACCAACAATAAATATTCCTGCATTCAATACTTTTTCATTAGATAAAGTTGGATACCTCTTTCCCGCTCTTTTCGTTACAGTTGCTTGCGGTGCCATCAGCGGATTCCATTCCATTGTTGGAAGTGGTACAACAGCAAAGCAGTTAAACAAGGAAACCGATGCACGCATTGTTGGTTACGGTGGAATGCTCATCGAAGGAATGCTTGCTGTCCTTTCACTCATCGCTGTTGCATCTATGGTTAATAAAGAGTTTATTAATATACTTACAACCAAAGGTCCTGTACCTGCATTTGCCCTTGGAGTAGCAAGATTTATTCATGCAATTCCATTTTTTAATTTTTCTGTTGAATCAGCACAAACATTTACTGCGCTTGCAGTTTCTGCTTTTGCACTTACATCACTTGATACCGCAACACGTTTAGCAAGATTTATGTTTCAGGAATATTTTGAGGATAAAGAAAGTGAAAAGAAATCTATCTTCGTAACAAACAGATATGTTTCCACAGCTATAACGGTTGCATTTGGTGCAGCACTAACTTTTAGCGGACAAACAATGTCAATCTGGCCTGTATTTGGAAGCGCAAATCAATTACTCGCAGCGCTGGCATTGCTTGCACTTACAGTCTGGGTTGCTAATCTTAAAAAAGGATTTATGTTTGTAATGATTCCAATGATTTTCATGTTCGCTGTAACTCTAACAGCATTAGGTATGCTGATTTACACAAACTTCATTGCTACAAATTATACTTTATCAATTATATCAGTTTTACTTTTTACACTTGCTGTACTTTTAGGAATAAAAGCTTACAGCGTATTAACTAATGGAAAAACACTAATTAAAGAAACTATATAAAAACAATATAACGCAGATTGCGCTGATTGAGCGGATCAGCGCAGATCAGTTTAATCTGTGTAATCTGTATGCTATTAAATTAATTATTGGAGTTTGAATGAAAGAAAAAGTTTTAAAAATATGGCCTGAAATAAACTGGATTGAAAATCCCGAATTAAAAGAAAAAGTTTTAAACTGCTGGATTTATGCAATCGAGAATTCAGTCCTATCACCAGAGGATTTAGAAGTGATTCCATTTTCTCTAATGATTAAAGATTGTAAAATATCTTTTATGAATCACAAACGTACTGCGGTTCAGCTTTCTGTTGATATTGCAAAACGTATGAAAGAAAACTTTGGTGATGAAATAAAAATCGATATGGACTTATTAATTGCTGGAGCTATACTAATCGATATTGGAAAATTAATTGAATACGATAAAGTTGATGGCAAACTTGTAACAAGTAAAGCTGGTCATCTTCTTCGTCATCCATTCAGCGGAGTTTCAATCGCAGATCGTTTCGGTTTACCTTATGAAGTTCAGCACATTATTGCATATCACGCAAAAGAAGGTGATCTGGCAAAACGAAATATCGAGGCAATAATAGTTCATCACGCTGACTTTGTTTCATTTGAACCGTTTAAAGCATAATATTTCATTGTCATTGCGAACGAGTCTTCGAGTGAAGCAATCTGTTAAAGTTTATGAATAACTTTTGCATATACATCTTAACGAATAAAAATAATTCTGTTCTTTACGTAGGAGTGACAAATAATCTTGCTCGAAGAATTTGGGAACATAAATCAAAATTGATTGAAGGATTTACGAAAAAATATAATGTCAATAAGTTAGTTTATTTTGAATCATTTGATAATCCTAGTGATGCAATAAAACGAGAGAAACAATTAAAAGCTGGATCAAGAAAAAAGAAAATAGAACTTGTAGACAACTTTAATCCTGACTGGAAAGAATTATATAACTTTGATCAGATTTATAAATAGATTTGTTACTTGTATGTCATTGCGAACGAGTCTTCGAGTGAAGCAATCTAATAAATTTTAAGCGTGAGACTGCTTCGTTCCTCGCAGTGACAAAAACAAAGTATACCATTAGCAGCGAGCCCTCGAGCGAAGCAATCTATAAAATAAAATGAGATTGCTTCACCCCGATGAATCAGGGTTCGCAATGACTTTCTTGTGAAAGGAGAAATAATATGGCTCAAACACTAATCGAAAAAATAGCACAGAAGTTTGCTGTTGGATTAGAAAATAATCACGAAGTTCACGCAGGTGATTATCTTTCCATCAAACCCGCTTATGTAATGACGCATGATAATACTGGTGCAGTAATTCCTAAATTTAAATCCATAGGTGCAACAAAACTTTTTAATCCACGACAAGTTGTAAACACTCTTGATCATAACGTTCAGGATAAAACTGAAAAGAATTTAGAGAAGTACAAAAAGATAGAAGAGTTTGCTAAATCAATGGGTGCGGATTTCTATCCTGCTGGGCGCGGTATCGGACATCAAATAATGTGTGAAGAAGGATACGCTTATCCCGGTACAATGGTTGTTGCATCCGACTCACATTCAAATATGTACGGCGGACTTGGATGTCTCGGAACGCCTATCGTTCGTACTGATGCTGCAGCAATTTGGGCAACCGGAAGAACGTGGTGGCAAGTCCCTCCGATCGCAAAAGTGGAGTTAAAAGGAAGCTTGAGACAAGGTGTAACTGGTAAAGATGTTATCATTGCTTTGTGCGGCTATTTCAATCACGATGAAGTTCTTAATCACGCAATAGAATTTGTTGGTGATGGAATTCGTTATCTAACAATTGATGAACGTTTGGCTATAGCAAATATGACAACGGAATGGGGCGCACTTGCTGGTGTTTTTCCAATTGATCTTGCAACAATTCTTTGGTTGAAAAAACGCGAAAGATTTATTGAGCATCGCGGACTTGAAGGAGTTTTTTCAGATAATGATGGAAAAGGACAACATCCAAGAATAAATCATAAGCGAATTGAAGAACTTGAACAGAATATTCCCCAAGCAGATGCAGATGCTTTCTACGCCAAAGAATTAACAATTGATTTATCAACCATAGAACCTTTTGTATCCGGACCAAACACTGTAAAAACTTATGCTGCTGTTTCACAATTAAAAGAAAAAAATATTGCAATCGACAAAGCATATCTTGTTTCCTGTGTTAACAGCAGAGTTGACGATATTGCCGAAGCTGCTGCTGTTGTTAAGGGAAAGAAAGTTGATTCTAACGTTAAGTTTTACATTGCGGCTGCATCGAGTGAAGTGCAAAAAGAAGCTGAACGCTATGGTTACTGGCAATCATTGATTGAAGCTGGTGCAATTCCACTTCCTCCGGGCTGCGGACCCTGTATTGGACTTGGAACCGGTTTACTTGAAGATGGTGAAGTTGGAATCTCTGCAACTAACAGAAATTTTAAAGGTAGAATGGGTTCGCCGAATGCACAAGCTTATCTTGCTTCACCAGCAGTTGTTGCATCTTCCGCAATTTCCGGTAAGATTGATTACGATTGGAAAAATAAAGAACATCGTGAACTTAAAGGTTCAATCAAAATTAATGAGAAGAAAACGGTTGTTAAATCTTCTGTAAAAATTATTAATGGATTTAAACCAGTTGTTGAAGGAGAGTTGATTTTCTGTCATCAGGATAATATGAACACAGACGGTATTTATCCCGGCAAGTACACTTACAATGATGATATGACTCTGCAACAGCAAGCAGAAGTTGTTATGGAAAATTACGATCCTGAATTTGTAAATATTACAAAAAGTGGCGACATTCTTGTTGGCGGATTTAATTTTGGAACTGGTTCATCTCGTGAGCAAGCTGCAACTGCACTAAAGTATAAAGGCATTCAACTTGTTGTTGCTGGAACATTTAACGAAACTTATAAACGTAACGCATTAAACAATGGCTATTTATTGATTGAATGTCCACAATTAGTAAATGATTTAAAATCTAAATATGTCCGAATGGACTCCTTCGGAGGAAAAGACAAGCTGACCGTTAAATCAGGAATGAATGTAAAGATAGATTTTGAAAATTCAGTTTTAACATTTGATAATAAAACCTACTCTATCGATCCGGTTGGTGAAGCAGCACAGGAGCTAATTGTTACCGGAGGGTTGGAAGATTGGGTTAAGAAAAATCTTTGAGGCTGCAATCATCGATTTTATAATAAGGAACTAAGAAATAGCTTATAAAAGTTTTTGGAAGTTATAACAATGAGATTACAGAAAGAATTTATTCTTAACCACAAAAAATTGGAAAATAATGTTGATGACCTAATAATCAATGGTTTAGAAATAGTCTTTGATAATTTTCAAATAAAAAATCAAAGTCACAAAAACCTAAAAGAACTATTACTTGAATCATTTCTTTTAAGAAGCTGTGCCTACTGGGAAAATTTTTTGGAAAAAGAAATAATTTTATTAGTCCAATTAAACCCAGAAACTTTTAAGGTTTACTTCAATTTACAGCAGAACATTCTGTTGAACGAAAATCTTATAAGAGCAATACTTATTGGCGATAAGTATCGCGATTGGCATGACATTCAAGCGCTTAAAAGTTATTTTCAGAAAATAATAAATCCTAATCTGAATCCTTTTACAGAATTATCATTAGAACAAGTAGAAATAGTGAACTTTACGTATACTCTAAGAAATTATCTTTCCCACTATTCTGAATATTCAAAGAAAAAATTATTTAACACTTACAAAAAAAAATACTTTTATAAAAAATTTATTGAACCGGGAAGTTTTTTATTAAAAAATAAGGGTAAACACTTCGAAAGTCTTCTTCATAATTTTATTCTTATTTCAGTAGCCACAAGAAAAAAATTAGGAGTAACAGGTGGAAACATTAAAACTACTTAATAGTCGTTTATTTAAAAACGAAATTAATTTTTCAGATCAGTTTTATTTTGCTAAAGATCGAAAAACAGTATTGGGAGAAGTCCCGTTCAGTGAAATATTATTTTTTGATTATCGTGATACTGAAGCTGGAAGTAATCCGAGAGAGTTTATTGGTATACAAAAAACAAATATTAATATTTTAAAAAGTCTATTAGCTGAACCTACAAACTTATTCAGATTTCTCCATTCAGGTATAATCGTTTCACTTCTAGGCGGCACAATTGAGAATAACACTATTAAATATGAAGACTCATGTTTAACAAATGGTAATCAAACTAGGTTCATCATACTTACAGTTGTTTTTCTAAGTCTATATTTTGGGAAAAAGGAACCTGCTATATTAAAACAAAACGATATTAATTCTTTCTTAAAGAAAAATTTTACAGATAGCTCGAAATCTGTCTCAATTTTTTCTTTCTTGCGTTATAATAAAGTAAATCAGGTTATAAATTTTTTATTTAAAAATAAAAAATACTTAAAGCTATTTAATTCATTGGATTTAGAAGAATTTTTAAATTCTAAGATTAGGATTCAAATAAATCTAATTGATAATATTCTTGAAGATTTGGATCAAGATTCTGATACATATACTGTAGGAACTTTAATTGCTGAAGCAAATAATGACACTCAAAAAGTTAAGGCTGATGATATATTTGGTAACAAATATAAAGCTGAACTTGAATCAAAAATCTTTAAGAATTTTTTAAATAAATATAAAGATAAAACAGAAATTGAATATCGTTTCGGCGAAATTGTCGAGAAAAAGGATAAGGTTCATATTCTAACATTGCTTCGTCCGGTTGTTGCTACTGGAATCCTTACGAAAGATAAAGATATTTTTGAATATACGAATCAAAGAGATCCCATATATAAAATCTTTGAAAAATTACTTCAAAGACATAAAAGTCAGAGTATTATTAATATTATTTCACTTTTAGTCCCATTTTTATTTGAAGTTAGAGAAAATTATGTTAAACCAACTCTGGAAAAACATAGACGTGAATTGATCAGGAAATATAAGGAGAAGGCTGCTTATGGTGAATTAAGTGAATCGATAATAGGAGAAGAAATCTTGAAGTATAAGAATAATGGTCCAAAACTTGAGAAAATAATCAAGACAAATATTAATTATAATATCGAACATATTCTCCCTGTTTTAGTCTTTCAAATCAGAAACTTACTCAATAAAACTGAAGATAATAATCATATTATTCTCAACATATTAGAATCAAAAAAAGAAGAGTTTTTGAATAGTCTTACTGAGGTAATATATGAAAATTATGTTGAGAAAAAATTAAAAGGTTTGCCAACATCATTAACGACAGTAGTTCGTAGCCAAGAGTTTTATGAAATGGGTATAGATGGATATAAAATGTTAATAAGAATGAAAGAATACAATGCGATTGAAACGAATTTTATATTAAAGAATCGTGTTACTATTTAATAAAATTATATTCACTGAAATCGAAATAGTATATTATAAAATTATAGAAGTAAAACAATACAACAATTAAACAATGAAAGAATAGTTAGAATCTCTGTAGATATGTCAACAGAACAAAAACCAAACTCCGAAATAATCCTTTACCAAACTGAAGATGGTAAAACCAAAATTGAAGTCCGTTTAGAGAATGATACTGTGTGGCTTACATTAAATCAAATTTCAGAGTTATTTCAAAAGGTTAAATCCACTATTAGTGAGCATATTAAAAACATTTATGATGAAGGAGAACTGCCTGAAGAATCAACTGTTCGGAATTTCCGAACAGTTCAAATTGAAAAAGATCGAAGTGTTTCTAGAGATTTGGAGTATTATAATCTTGATGTTATTATTTCGGTTGGTTATCGTGTAAAATCATTGCAAGGCACAAAATTTCGCATTTGGGCAACACAGAGGCTTAAAGAATATCTTATAAAAGGATTTACGCTTGATGACGAAAAACTAAAAGCCGGTGGTTATCTAAATAAATATTTCGAAGAACTCCTTGAGCGTATTCGAGATATAAGAACTTCTGAAAAAAACTTCTATTATAAAGTACGCGAGATTTATACTTTATCTGCTGATTATAATGTGAATGCTGAATTAACCCAAAAATTCTTTGCTATTGTTCAAAATAAATTTCATTGGGCGGTTCATCATCATACTGCAGCAGAACTTATTGCACAAAGAGTAAGTGTCGATAAACCAAATTTGGGTTTAACGAATTGGCAAGGTGCTAAAATCCGTAAACACGATGTGATTGTAGCTAAGAATTATCTTTCTTTAGATGAAATTAAACAGCTAAACTTGCTTGTTGAACAGTTCCTTGCTTTTGCAGAATCACAAGCACATCAAAGAAAAGTAATGTATATGAAAGATTGGATTAAAAAATTAAATGATATTCTTATTATTAACGAAAGAGAGATACTAGAAAGTCCGGGTAAAATATCTAAAGAAGAAGCTGATGAAATTGCTTTCAAAGAATTTGAAAAATATAAAAAGTTAGGAGATGTTGAAGAAATTATAAAACTTGAGATGTTAGAAAAAGAGATTAAAAAACTATCGGCAACATCTAAGAAAAAGAAAAAATAATTAAACAATAAAACAATTCAACAATCAAACAATAGAATAATATGAACAAATCAATCTCAAGAACAATCTCAGAATTTTCAGTTAACCTGCAATACAAAGATTTACCACAAAATGTAATTCACGAAGTTAAAAGATATCTCTACGATTCTGTAGGATGTGCATTCGGTGGATATCATACAAAAGATGTAAGAATAATCCGAAACATCTACCAGGATATGGGCGGAACAGAAGAAGCAACTGTAATCGGATTTGGAGATAAAATTCCTGCTGTTAATGCAACACTTGTAAATTCACTTATGATCCGTGCATTAGATTTTAATGACATTTACTGGAAAGAGGATCCATCACATCCATCAGATATAATTCCTGCTGCACTTTCCGTTGCTGAAATGGTTGGCGCATCTATGGAAGAAGTTATAACTGCAATTGTTCTTGCTTATGAATTTGAACAAAGACTATGCGAGTTTGCTGTGCCGGGAATTCGCGAACGCAAATGGCATCATGCAACATTAACACAATTTGTTTCTCCAATTGTTGCAGGTAAAATTCTTGGTTTAACTGTTGATCAAATGGTTAACGCTATTGGAATTAGTGGAAGTCATAGTCATACAATCGGCTGTCCTACTGCCGGCAAACTTACAATGATGAAAAACACTGTTGACCCAATGGCAACACAAGCCGGAGTTTTTGCAGCACTAGTGGCAAAACGCGGATACACTGGAACCGAATCTGTGTTTGAAGGTAAAGAAGGTTTTATGGATTGCTTCCTGGGCTACAATGTTAAAGAGCAAAAAGTTGAAGCTCAAAGTATGAAAGGAAGAGATGGAGTTTCTGAATGGAAATGGAATATAGATAAACTGATTGGTGGACTTGGTGAATCATATAAAATTCTTGAATGTGGAATGAAAGCATTTCCTACTGAAGCCTTGACTCATACTCATCTTTCTGCAACATTAAATGTTGTAACAAAGAATAATATTAGTTACGATCAGATTGAAACTGTAACACTTACAACATTAGCACAAGCTTATGATATTCTTTTTGATCCTCACAAGTATCGTCCTGAATCCAGAGAAACTGCTGATCACTCACTTCCCTACTGTGTTGCAGCGGCTTTAGTTGATCATAAAGTAACAACACAATCTTTCTCTGATGAAAAATTAAAAGATACAAGAATTTGGGAAGTTATAGATAAAATAAAAGGCGAACCATCAATTGAGTTTGAAAAAATGTTTCCTGCTAAACAGCCAAGTAAAGTTATTGTTAGGACAAAAGATGGAAGGGAATTTTCTGAATACTTAGAATATCCAAAAGGTGATCCACGAGAACCAATGACGATGGAAGACCTTGATAACAAGTTTGAAGCTCTTTCATCCCAATTACTTGTTGCGGGCAGAAAAAAAGAAATTAAAGATGCAATCTTTAGTGCAGAGTTAATGACTGCAAGAGAATTTATGAAAAAACTGATTGTTTAATTGCTCGATTGATTCATTGTTTAATTGATTAATTAACTCTTGTTTTAGAGTTTTAGATAGATTAATTTTCTGTCAGAATAATGACATTTTATAGGAATTACAATGCAAGCAATCATTTATACAGAAGCGCGAAATAAATTAAATAAGATTATCGATAAGGTTCACGAAAACAGCGAGCCCTATCTAATCGTTGGAACTAAGGGTAGAAAAGATACTGTACTTATTTCAAAAGAAGATTACGACAACATGGTTGAAAATCTTTATATACTTAGTAATCCTAAATGGGTAAAGAGTATCGATAAGGGTTTAGATGAATTTAAACGCGGTAAAACGAAAAGGTTGACAATAAAAGAAGCATTAGGTATTTAGTTGCAAAGTCAATTCGTTTTCGATTGGACTGATGAAGCGATGCAACAACTCGATGCGATTAAAGCAGACAAAAAAGAAACTAATAAAAAGTATTTGTTTAAACTCGCCAGTCTTTTGGAATCGATTCAAACAAATCCATTTAAAGGAATTGGAAAACCTGAACCTTTAAAACATGATTATCCTTCTTGCTGGTCCAGACGTATAACACACAAGGACAGAATTATTTACAGAGTAGAACGAAAAAGTATTATCATTATTTCAATTTTAGGACATTACAATGATTAAAAATTTGAAAAAATCATCAGCAGGTAAAAGAGGAGAAAGTGTTCGTTCCGATTGCTACTTTGAAATTGAGTTAAAAAAATCTGGCGGAATTAAAATTGATTTAAAAAGCAAAGTGGAAACAATGTATGGAGAATCAATCAAACAAATGATTCTCGATATGTCCAAATTCTTTGGATTGAAGGATGCAAAGATTTTGTTGGAAGATAATGGAGCACTTCCATTTGTTTTGGCTGCAAGATTTGAGCTTGCTGTTAAAAGATTGTTTCCTGACATTAAAAAAGAATACTTACTTCCCTTCCACAAAAAGAATTTATATTCAACAAAAAAAGATCAGTTAAGAAGAAGCAGACTTTATCTACCTGGAAATGAACCAAAGTTTTTTGTTAATGCGGGACTTCATTCACCGGACGGAATTATTCTTGATCTTGAAGACAGCGTTGCACCATCGGAAAAAGATGCTGCACAACTTATTGTACGCAATGCCCTTCGCTCTGTTGATTTTTATGGAGCAGAAAGAATGGTTCGAATCAATCAACTTCCAAAAGGTTTGGATGATTTGAAATATATCGTTCCAAATAATGTAAATGTAATCTTACTTCCAAAGTGCGAATCTGCTGAACAAATTCATCAACTTGAAAAAGAAGTTGAGAAACTTAAAAAACAACTCAAAGTTGTAAATCCAATTTTCTTTATGCCGATTATTGAAAGCGCACTTGGTGTAATTAAAGCATTTGAGATTGCTTCTACTTCAAAACATAATTGTGCACTTGCAATCGGACTTGAAGATTATACCGCAGATATTGGAACTCAACGCACTAACGAAGGACGCGAAAGCATTTTTGCAAGACAGATGTTAGTTAATGCTGCAAAAGCCGCTGGCATACAGGCAATTGATACTGTATTTTCAGATGTTGCTGATATGGAAGCATTAAGACAAAGTGTTATCGAAGCAAAGTCTCTTGGATTTGAGGGCAAAGGTTGCATTCATCCAAGACAAATAAAAGTTATACACCAAGCATTCGCTCCAACCACTGATGAAATTGAAAAAGCAAAAAAGATTGTTCAAGCATTTGAAGAAGCTGAGAAAAAAGGTTTGGGCGTTGTTTCACTTGGAAGCAAGATGATTGATCCGCCTGTGGTTAAACGTGCGATCAACACTATCGAATTAGCAATCTTAAATAATTTATTAGATAAAAATTGGAAGAAAGAATAATAGTACACTGATTTGACTGATCTATTATGATTTTTTAAGATCATAATAAATCATAGCTATCATAATAATCAGTGTCCCATTTTTTAAGAATGAGGATATAAATATGAAACTAGTAAAAAACGCAGCAGGAAGATTTGTTCCGACAGAAGTAAATGGAGAAACTCAAATCCCGTTTAAAGGGGTTGATAAATACAAACCAGCAGGAGTTAAAGTAAAGACTCCAATTCGTACTTGTATTGATTATCCACCTGACGGGAATAAAGTTGTTAAAGATTTAAAAACTGCTTTAAAGAAAGCAGGACTAAAAGATGGAATGACAATCTCCACTCATCATCATTTACGCAATGGTGATGCTGTAACAAATATGTTGTTTGATACTGTAAAAGAAATGGGAATCAAAAATATTCGCTGGTTTCCTTCTGCTTCATTTCCAGTTCACTCCCACTTGATAAAATATTTGGAAGATGGAACAATACATCATATTGAAGGAAGTATGAACGGACCGCTTGGTAAATTTACAACTGAAGGAAAGATGCGCGGCGTGGGAGTTCTTCGTTCTCACGGTGGAAGATATCAATCATTGCAAGATGGTGAAGTTCACGTTGATATTGCAGTTATACTTGCACCAACTGCTGATCCGTTTGGAAATGCAACCGGTGATCGTGGAAAATCTGCGTGCGGATTAATAGGTTTTGCGCTTGGTGATTCTGAATACGCAGATAGAGTTATTATTGTTACTGATAATCTTATTCCCTTCCCTTGTGTGCCGTGGCAGATTCAAGGCAACAATGTTGATTATGTTGTGCAAGTCGAATCACTTGGTGACTCAAGCAAAATAGTTTCCGGAACAACTGAAGTAACAAAATCTCCAGACAGATTATTGACTGCTGAATACGTTGCAGATTTTATTGATGCTGCAGGAATTATGAAAGATGGGTTTTCACTCCAGGCTGGTGCTGGCGGAACCAATCTTGCTTTTGTTCTTTTCTTAAAAGAGAAGATGAAAGCTAAAGGTGTTAAAGCAAGATTTATGCGCGGCGGAAGTACAAAATATTTAGTAGAAATGCTTGAAGAAGGATTAACTGATTACATTCTTGATGGACAAACTTTTGATCTTGAAGGTGTAAGAAGTATGCGTGAAAACGCTAACCATGTAAACACTTCACCCTTTACAAGCTATAATTTTCATGGTAAAGGAAATTTTGCTTCAATAGTTGATACTGCTGTTCTTGGCGCAACAGAAGTTGATGTGAAGTTTAATGCAAATGTTGTTACACACTCCGATGGATATTTATTACACGGAATTGGCGGATGGCAGAATTGTCTTTATTCAAAATGTACAATACTGGCTATTCCCTCTTTTAGAGATCGCATTCCTGTTATTGTTGATGATGTTACTACTATTTGTGGACCTGGTGAATTAATTGATGTTATCATTACGGAAAGAGGAATTGCAATAAATCCAAGAAGAAAAGATTTGTTAAAAGCAGTTAAAGGTTCAGGACTTCCAATAAAAGACATTAAGCAAATCAAAAAAGAAGTTGATGAAATTTGCGGTGGTGTTCCTGCAAAACCGAAAGTAAACAAAGAAAAGGTTGTAGCAATAGTTAAATGGGTTGATGGAACTATTTTGGATTCTGTCTTTCAAGTTGAAAACTAACGTAATAGAACGCTGATGACACGGATTGAACGGATTTTCGCTGATCAGGAAACTTTAAGATGACAAAAGATAAACTGTACGCGCAATCTCCGACTATTGGTATTGCATTCGGTGCCGGAGGGGCACGCGGAATAGCTCATCTTTTAATGGTTGAAGCACTGGAAGAACTTGGATTGAAGCCATCAATTATTTCTGGTTCAAGTATTGGCGCTGTGGTTGGAGCATTTTATGCGGCAGGATTTACAAGTAAGGAGATGAGAGAAATTCTTAATCAACTTGTAAATCCAAAAAGTGATTCCGTTTTTGATTTTCTTCTTAAATCTGATATTGTAAAACTTTTTACAATGTTTGATCCGCAATTCATAAAATCCGGGTTTATAAAAGGTGAAAAGTTTCAAAAATATATGGAGACTCATTTAAAGGTTTCCAGATTTGAAGAGTTAAAAGTTCCATTAAAAATTGTTGCAACTGATTATTGGAAAAAAGAAGAAGTCGTTTTTGAAAAAGGTGAATTGATTCAACCAATTAAAGCAAGCTATTCTATGCCGGGTTTGTTCACACCTGTGAAAATTAAAAATAGAATTCTTATTGATGGCGGTACTGTAAATCCTTTACCTTTCGATTTAATAAAAAATCGTTGTGATATAACAATTGCGATTGATGTTACTGCAGTTAAAGTTCAAAGTCATAATGATATTCCTCCAACATTTGACTCTGTATTTACAACTTATCAAACCATGCAAAATTCTATAATTAAAGAACGGTTAAAATTTCTTCAGCCGGATATATACATTAAACCAGAAATTTATGATGTACGTGTTTTTGATTTTGCAAAAGTTGATTCAATTTTTGAGCAAGCAAAATCCGCAAAGGAAGAATTGAAGAGACAGTTAGATAATATAATAACAAACCCAGTTTCTTAGAGAAACCGGGTTTGTATTTGGAATATTAATATCTAACCTGCCCTTAAAGCATTAACAATATTTAATCTTGCAGCACGCACTGAAGGTAAAAATCCTCCTAGCACACCCATTACCAATGCAAAAATTAATGATGAAAAAACTATTGATGGTGAGAGTGAAAATGAAAATGCAAGTTCTGAAAATGAATTCCAGTTTAATGTTGAGATAGAAAAAAACTGTAAGAATGAGGCAAGAAATATTCCAATAACTCCTCCAACAACTGAAGTTAACAATGCTTCAAATAAAAATGCAGTAAGAATACTTCTTCTACTAAAACCGAGTGATCTCATCGTGCCTATTTCAACAGTTCTGTTTGCAACTGCAGAATACATTGTTATCATCGCTCCGATTGTCGCGCCAAAACTAAAAATCACAGTAATAAAAATTCCAAGCACACGAATAAAACCTGCAAGATATTCGGATTGCTCTTCAAAATATTTTTGCTCGATCTTAGGTTCAAACTCCAATAATCGTTTATCTGTTTCAAATGATCTTTTAAAATCTTCAAAGTTCGCCATATCATCTAATTTTAATGTCAAAGTTGAAACACTGGATTCACGATTAAATGCATTTAACAACTGCTGCGCATCGCCCCACATCTCAGATTCAAATCCACTTCCTTCAGCTTCAAACATTCCAACAATTTCCCAATTATCGCCTGCAAATCTTACTTTGCTTCCAATTTGAGCCCCTTGAAATTTTTTATTGATTGATTTACCAACGATCAATTCTCTTAACGAAGGATTGAATAATCTTCCTTCAATTAATTTTATTTGTGATCTTAACTGATAAACTGGCGGTGAAACTCCGCGCACAGTAACATTGCTCATCCCGCCACCTTTAATCTCAAGGTTAATAATGACAACAGGTTCAGCAGAAATCATTAAGTTACCATCACTGCCCTTTGCAATATGAGGGAGTGCACGAATAATATTTTGTGTGTCGCCATCAATGATGCTGCTAATTTCTCCTTGAGAAGATTTGCGAAGTATCTTTATGTTGTCAGCCGATCCGGTGGAAACAAGAGTTTTCTCAACTCCATAAGCCATCATTAGTGCTGCAGCAAAAACAAATACAACCATCGCAATGCCAGATACTGTTATGATTGCTGTTAGTTTTCTGGCTTTAAAATTTCTAAAAGTATATTTAAATGGAATTTTCATAATTCATATTCGTTTTGTCATTGCGTATAAAGTGAAGCCATCTACCAATTAAAAAGATTGCTTCGTCACTAAACGTGACTCGCAATGAAGATTGATATTCTATCCAACAAACCTAAATCCTTCTACAATTTTTGTATTTAATGCTCGCTGTATTGGGAAAATTGATGCGAGTATTCCAATCAAAATGGCGGCGCTCATTGCCAGTATAGTTGTAATAGGTTCTACGTAGAAGAATGGGAAAAATCCTTTAGGAATTGCTTGCTCAAAGCCAGCAACTATTGGATAAGTTAATGCAACACCAATTCCTCCTCCTATTATTGCAATTACCATTGATTCTCCCAATATCAAACCGATAAGATGAAAAGCAGAAAATCCTAAAGTTTTTAATACTGCATATTCACGAGTTCTTTCTCTTGCAGCCATTATCATTGTATTTGCAAGTACAAGCATGATAATTCCAATGATAACAAAGGACATAAAATTCATTGCCGTAATTATTGCTCCGGAAGCTGATACGAATCCTTGTGTAAAAGCTTTTTCAGTTTCAGTTTTAGTTTCGGCAGAAGAGTTTTTAAATATTGCATCTATCTGATTTGAAATCTGAGCAGATTTTTCTGGATAATTAATTAAAACGATATACCATCCGACTAAGCCAGCACGAACAGGTGATTCAATTTTCATTCTTTCATCAACATAAGCCCAATGAAAGAGCATCTGAGTACCATCGGTATTTTTATTTTTAGGTTTATAGATACCGCGAACTACAAATTCCCATCTTCCAGGGAAGATATCACCATCTAGGACCATTTGGTCGCCAATTTTAATTTTATATTGTTTTGCAATATCAGCACCGATTACACAAGCATTTCTTTCTTTCTTAAAATTAGCAAGCTCTTCGCCAGAAATTAAAAACTCCTGCATAACATCAAATATGGTTTCAGGGTCAACAGCTAATCTAGCAAAGAAATTATTTTTATCTTTATAAATTCCGCCAAACCAGTTTGCAAAACTAACCGTCTTTACTCCATCTACCGCTTGAATTTTTTCTTTGTAGGAATATGGCAGTGGAAAAATAAATGATACGGCTTGTCTTGTTATCAAACGATTTGCTGCGGCGGCATCTACGCTGGAATCCCACACAGTTACTACAGTTCTTAAAACTCCAAAGGCAACTACTGCGATGACAATACCCAATATTGTTAAAGCAGTTCTAAGTTTATGCCGCAAAGCATTTTTAAAAACTAATTTTAATATTTTCATATTATACTCCTACTAAGTCGCCCTTTTCAAGATGACGAATAATTTTCGCTCGTTCTGCAGCGTGAGGATCGTGAGTTACCATCATTATTGTTTTTTGGAATTCTTTATTCAGTCTTTCCATAATAGTTAAAATTTCTTCTGCAGAATGTCTATCAAGATCACCTGTTGGCTCATCTGCAACAAGTAAAACTGGATCAGTTACAATTGCTCTTGCAATTGCTACTCTCTGTTCCTGTCCACCTGAAAGTTGTTTTGGATAATGCGACATTCTATCACCAAGTCCAACTAAAGTTAATGCAGTTTCAACCTGTTTTTTTCTTTGAGATTTAGAAAGCTTAGTAAGTAACAAAGGCAACTCAACATTTTCAAATGCTGTTAGCACTGGAATAAGATTATAAAACTGAAATATGAATCCAACATTGTTTGCTCTCCATTTTGCAAGTGATGACTCACCTAAAGTAGAAATGTCGGTTCCAGCAACAACAATATTTCCATTACTCGGTTTATCGATTCCAGCAATCAGATTTAGTAAAGTGGTTTTACCCGAGCCGGAAGGTCCCATCAATGCAAGAAACTCACCTTCATCAACATTTAAAGTAATATTATTTAATACTGGTATCTCAATGCTATCGCGCCAGTAAGATTTAGAAACGTTTTTAACAGTTATTAATTCTGCCATTAATTCTCCAAGAATTTTTTATTATTAAAGTCATTGCGAAGGAGTCTTCGAGTGAAGTAATCTTGAGTTTTTCATTAGATTGCTTCGTCCCAACGGGACTCGCAATGACAAATTTTTTTATTCAGCTAATTTTACTTTAACACCATCTTTTATTTTTTCATCAAGTTTTTCAATCACTTTTTGTCCTGATTGTAATCCTGAAATCACTTCAACATAAGAACCTAATTTTTGCCCGATAACAATTTCATTTTTGACAGCCTTATCATTTGAAATTGTAAATACAGAACTCTTTCCATTATCTTCTCTAACAGCAGATGATGGAATTACGAGAATAGGTTTCTGATTTGTAATTGAAGTATCAACAGCTTCTGTAAAGGATGAAACCTTTGCACTCATTTCTGGAAGCACTCTGCTGTCATAATTCTTAAATCCAACCTTAACCAATACAGTAGCTTTTGAACGATCAGCAGTAGGAACGATTTTAAAAACAAAAGCAGAATAACTTTTTTCCGGATATGCATCTAAAATTATTTCACAATCCTGACCAACAATAATCTTTTCAATATTGGATTCTGAAACATCAGCTTCAACAAGCAGCGATTTCATATCTGCAATTGTAACAACTGCAGTTTTGGATGTTGTGCTTCCGCCAAACGGAGCAACAATTTCTCCTACCTCAGCATTCTTTGTTAAAACAGTTCCATCAAATGGAGCTCGAATTAATGTATTCTCAATTGCAACTTCATATTGTTTTATCCTTGCCTTAGCTACATCAATAGAAGCTAACAATCTATTATAATTTGCTCCTGCCTGATCAAAGACTTGCTGAGAACTTAATCCTTTATTAAATAATTCCTTTTCACGATTGTAAGTGTTCTCAGCACTAATTAAATCAGCATTATAAAGTTGGAGATTGGCTTTTGCTTCATCAAGTTGAGCAACAATATCCGTGTTTTCCAACTTACCAATAATTTGATTCTTTGTTACTTTATCACCTTCAACAACTCCAAGATAGATAAGTCTGCCTGTTCCTTTAGATGCAATTGCAGCTTTTCTTTGTGCAACAACATAACCGCTTGCATTTAGAGATGCTGCAGTTTGTCCGGGCTTTTGAAGCACTGCAGTAGTTAGTTTAACTTCAATATTATTTCCGACAAATGAGTTAACTATAAAGTATCCAATAATTAATAACAGAACTACAACAATCCCAATGTAGATATTTTTTTTATTTGATTTAATATCTTCTCTGTTTGATCTATCAATTTTTAAAGAAGAAAGATCTGCGTTTTTTGTTTCCATGAGTTTCTATTTTTTGTGTCTTAAAATAGATAAACACAATTTGAACATCAAAAGTTCAGTGATAAACGGCATTTATAAATTACAAGTTGTAAAAAAAAGGGAATCATCTGATACCCTTTTGAATAATAAAAAGTTACTCGGTTATCTCTCTATTTTTATACCAAGCCATTCTTCAAGTTTGGAATAAATTAGCTCTCTATCTTTTCCCGAAAAACTTTTAATTCTTGTTCTATGAGAACCACCTGGAAGAACCATTTTAATTGAATTTGTTTTGCCAGATAAACAGACACCCGTAGATGCCCAAGGATCATTACCGCCATAAATAAATATAAAATTATTCGCATCATTTTGAACATAATTATTTATGTCCTTCATAACATCCGGATTAAATTTTGGTTCGATTCCAGGAGGCAAGAAAAACTTTGTATGCCCATCAGCATACTTTATATAATCCTTGAAGTCCGCAATCTCATAACCGTAATAACCAAACTCAGCATAACATTGATAGAAGAAGGGATAAATGCCTTTAATTTCTTCATCGCTGAAATAAGAGACACCGCCATTAATTAAAAGATGATTCCAAATTTCCTCAATAGACGAATTTTCATCTGGAATTTTTGAACAATCGCCATCGCTCCACTGCCAATATGCAAAAGAATATTCCAGAATAGAATATTCATAAGCTCGTTCGAGACCAACAATCTCATAAGTTAGTTTTTTATCTTCTGCATTTTTAAGAAATAACGGATAAAGTTCATCTCGCTTTCTGAAACAAAGCGTTTGGAAATCTTTGACTTTTTTTCTGCATTCGGGAGTAGATACAGTTTTTATCCATTCATACACTCTCTGATCTTCAGTTGAGAAATTTACAGGGCCAACATAAGGAACAGAAACATCAACATCATCCGGATAAAATCTGCGATGGAAAATTACAGTAGAGCCGCCTTTGCTTATACCAGTACTGATCCATTTAGCTTTATAAAATTGTTTGAACAATTCAACTATTCGATGATGATCATCAGCCGATTGCTTGATTGTGAGATATTTCCAATCAAAAGGAACTGGGACAGATTCTCCAAAGTAACGATGCTCAACTACAAGTTGATTACAATTTAGCATTTTTGTCAATTCTTGTGTCCAATTATCTGTCGCATATCCTTCAAGATACAAAACCATTGGTTTGTCTGCGTCAATATGCGATAGAAATACTTGCTGCTTAAATTTTGGTCCTTCAGGATTGTTATGATCAATTGGCTGAGTAACCATAATTTCATACGCCTCCGTAAAATTTTTATCAGCTTTAATTTGTTTCACCTCAAAATCCGGAACTGATTTTAACCACTGATAAAGTTTACTATCAGATTCCTGAGCAGAAATTTCGTGGCTGATAAGAACAGAAAGAATAATTAAAGAAATTGAGTAAATGAATTTAGATTTAGAAAACAAGATTACCTCCGAACATAATTATTTAAGAATTTTAGAATTAATTAAAATATTTTTTAAATCATTTAATTGAGAATCTATTAAAGGACAAAGAGGTTTAAAAGGCTCGCCATCGTGAAGTGCAAACCTTTTAATATCGAAAATCAAGCCGTTTAAAACATGCAATCCTGTAATTTTATTTTCTACTAGTAAAATTCCTTAAAAAAGATTTTATAAGCAATTTAATTTCAAAATAGTATTGATAGAGATGCCTGTTTGTAATATGTTTGATGTAACGAAAAATATATGAATAAGATTTCGAAAAACCATAAACAGATAATCAGAATCAAATTAATGCGTAAGTCATTAATATGGCTTACAATTAATGCAATTTTTCTTTTTAGCTTATCTAATTTTGAGCAAGGTATAGTTCAATCAAGTTCTGAAAATCATAGTGCAGTTTTTATTTCCTATGCAAATCAAAATTCTATTGAACAAAATCTTAATGAAAGAAATTTAAGACAGAAGAATTCTGAAAATTTTAAAATTGCTACTCACCCCATTTTTTGTTCTGTCTCAAATCAAATTGAATTTCCTTCTATCTACCAGCTAATAAACCTCACACGATCCTTTGGATCAATTTTTATTTCTTCCGATAATAATCACTCGCTTAGAAGTCCACCGGTTTTTTCCTAAAAATTTCAATTCAATAAAATAATTATAAGTTACAGATATCCTGAATAGGTTTACTCTGTAACGCTCTGTCAATCATTTTTTATGGAAGATAAATTATGAATTTAGGCGGTTGGATATTTTTAATACTAGGCTGGGGAATAATTCTTGTATTAACTTCATATTGCTTTATCAAAGTAATGAAGGTAACAAAGAAAAAGTAAAAATCTTAAAAAGGAAAACAGATGAAAGAAATAAAAGAATCAGAGGACAAATCCTCGTTAATTAAAGATTACGCACAAGGAATTTTATTTTTAGTAATTCCGATTATCATAATCTACTTGATGATTTACGTCTTCTAAAAAAAGCGGGGTCTAAAAAGACCCCCTTCTTTATTTTTCTACTCTTCGAGTGTACTCAAATTTCCCGGATCTAATCCTAATGCCTTTGCTTTTAAAACTCTGCGCATAATTTTTCCGCTGCGGGTTTTGGGTAATGAATCAACAATATCAATTTGTTCAGGTTTTGCAATAGGGCCAACTTCGTGCCCAACGTGTTGTCTTAATTCTTCAATCAGTTTATCCGATTTTTCAAAACCAGATCTAAGAATAACAAAACAATGAATTGCATTTCCTTTAACCTCGTGCGGAAGCCCAATTGCGGCTGCTTCTGCAACCGACGGATGACTGACGAGCGCGCTTTCAATCTCTGCAGTTCCCAATCTGTAACCCGAAACTTTAATTACATCATCAACTCTTCCTATTATCCAAAAATATCCGTCTTCATCTCTTCGTGCAGAATCACCTGTCATATACATTCCCGGAAAGCGCGTCCAGTATTGCTGAACATACCTATCTGGATCATTCCAAACATTTCTTAACATTGCAGGCCATGGTGTTTTAATTACCAGATATCCTTCTTCATTTGGTTTTACAGATTTACCTTCCTCGTCAACAATATCCATTTCAAGACCGGGAAATGGTTTTGTTCCCGATCCCGGTTTAAGCGGTGTGCAAGGCATTGGAGTAATCATAAACATTCCTGTTTCTGTTTGCCACCAGGTGTCCATAATCGGACATTTTTCTTTCCCAATAACTCGGTAGTACCATTTCCAGGCTTCAGGATTTATTGGCTCGCCAACACTTCCGAGTAATCTTAGCGAAGAAAGATTATAACGATTAGGCCAGGCATCACCATATCTCATCAAACCTCTGATTGCAGTTGGAGCTGTGTAAAGAATATTTATTCCATACTTCTCAATCATTTGCCACCAGCGATGAGGATACGGATAAGTTGGTGCACCTTCATACATAAAAGATGTAGCACCATTTAACAGCGGACCGTAAACTATATAGCTATGTCCTGTAATCCATCCCGGATCGGCAGCGCACCAAAAGCGATCTTCTTCGTGAATATCAAAAACATATTTTAACGAAGCATAAATGCCAACCATATAGCCGCCGTGTGTATGTAAAATAGCTTTTGGTTTACCTGTTGTACCTGATGTGTAAAGTAAAAATAAAGGATGTTCAGCATCAACAACTTCAAGACTTTCGGAATTGTTATTAGCAATTGGAAGATTCATCAATTCGTGATACCACATATCACGTCCGGATTCCATATTGATTTGATGACCGGTTCGTTTTACAACCAATACACTTTCAACAGTTGCTGCACGCTGTAATGCTTCATCGGCAATTTTTTTAAGCTCAACTATTTTTCCTCTTTGGTATGCACCATCTGCAACAATTAAAACTTTGGATTGGCTGTCTTCCAATCTTTCGTGAAGAGCTTCAACAGAAAATCCTCCATAAACAACCGAGTGAATTGCTCCGATACGTGCACAGGCTAACATACCAATTATCAATTCGGGTACTCTACCCATATAAAGAGTAACGCGATCACCTTTTTTTACGCCAAGACTTTTTAAAACATTTGCAAACTTGCAAGTTTCACGGTGAAGAGCAAAATATGAATATGTTTTAACATCGCCATTCTCACCTTCCCAAATCAGAGCGAGTTTATTTCTACGATACGTATTTACATGCACATCAAGGCAATTGTATGAGATATTTGTTTTTGCACCTGTAAACCATTTGTAGAAAGGTTTTTTAGAATCATCTAAAACTTTATCCCACTTCTTATGCCAAAAAAGATTATTTGCTTCCTTCTCCCAAAATCCAATTAAATCTTTTTCAGCAAACTTATATAAGCTCTCACATTTTGCATGAGCATAATCCATAATTTCTTTTGTGGGATAATAAACATCACCGGTGAGCTTTTTTGCTGGCATGTAATACTCCTTTAATGATAATAATAGAATAAAAAATCTTTAAGAAATTAAAAGTAGTTTTGATAAGAATCAATAAAAGTTATAATCAAATTTTTAAAGCTGAACAACTAATTACTTTATATAATAAGGAATGAATAATAAGACTATCTATCCTTTCTAAAAAGATTGACCAAATCCAATTCGATTTTTTCTTCACATAAAAATGGTTCACCATATATTTTCCCGATTGAAAAACCATAAAATTCTGCTCGTGATTTTATGTAATTAATAAATTCAGGTTTGCTTATAAATGTTTCAGGTTCTTTGCTTTTAGGATTGTGGAATTGGGTTCCATAGCATTCAACAGCTTTCATCTTCAAATCAAAAGTATCTGAAATATCAACAATAAAAGTTGGATCGAATGTGTATGTCTGCATATAATAGAATAATTTTTCAGGTCTGTAATGAGTTTGCGGTACTTCTTTATCAAAAGTTTTTATTTTACTTAAACCGGTTGAAAACATTGCACGTTTAATTAAATGGCTTGCATCAATATGGTCAGGATGACGATCATTAAAATAAGGAGCAAAAACAATTTTAGGTTTGAACTTCCTGATCTCAATAATCACCTTCATTAAATTCTCTTTTGAGTTTCTTATATCACCATCAGGCATTTCAAGATTTTCTCTCACAGAAGTTTTTAACAGGATAGCCGCGTTAAAAGCTTCCCGCTGCCTTGTTTCTGCAGTACCTCTTGTGCCTAACTCACCTCGGGTTAAATCGATAATCCCGACTTTAAGATCGCTCTTAGTGAGTTTTGCAATAGTTCCACCCATCGCAAGTTCTGCATCATCAGGATGAGCGGCAAAAATTAATACGTCTAAATTCATTTTATCTCAAAAATTATTTTCAACTAATCCAACATAAAAATTTTCTTTTTTGAATGCTAATGATTGGCAAGAATAATGAGATGTTTAAAACGTAAGTTGTAGCTGTTTGAACTTCATAATAATTAATGTTCCAATCCTTTCTTTTCATCAACTAATCAACTTATTTTGCATTAAAATTTTTTAATTTATTGTCAACCTCAAACAATAGGGTTACAAATGAAAATAATAATATTTTCTCTATCGTTTCTTTTTATTATTCTATCTATACAGGCACAGCAAATGAAAACAGCATTCATTAATGGAAAAATTTATACTGTAAATGAAAAGCAGCCTTACGCTGAAGCAGTTGTTATTGAAGGAAATAA
The DNA here is from genome assembly GCA_036170275.1 of Ignavibacteriaceae bacterium. Classification (GTDB taxonomy): domain Bacteria; phylum Bacteroidota; class Ignavibacteria; order Ignavibacteriales; family Ignavibacteriaceae; genus IGN3. The sequence continues at coordinate 5,631 of JAVHOU010000228.1, read as the reverse complement.
AATTGCTTTTGTTGGATCAAATGATGAAGCAAAAAAACTCATTGATGCTTTGACAAAAATAATTGACCTCGACGGGAAACTTATGCTACCTGGTTTTATAGATGATCACGTTCACTTCATTAGCGGTGGTTTATATTTGCTTGGTATCGATCTTCGTCCCGCAAATTCAACAACCGAGTTTAGAAAGATTTTGAAAGATTATGTTGATAAATATCCCGACAAATGGATTACCGGCGGATATTGGGATCATGAAAAATGGGAAGTGAAAGAACTTCCGACAAAAGAAATGATTGATGACATCACACCAAACACGCCCGTTTTTGTTGAGCGATTAGATGGACATATGGGATTAGCCAATTCTTATGCATTAAAGCTGGCAGGCGTAACAAAGGATACTAAAAGTCCTGAAGGTGGTTTGATTGTAAAAGATCCGATTACAGGAGAACCAACTGGAGTATTAAAAGATAATGCTATGTATTTTATTTACAATAAAATTCCTGCAGCAACTCCAAAGGAAAATTATGAGGCTGCCATCGCCGCACTTGAAGAAGCGAAAAGATTGGGAATTACAAGTGTGCAGGACATAACTTTTGAGGATGCACTTACAACATTCAGAAAAATTAAAGATGAAGGAAAACTTACCTGCCGCATTTATACTCGCTGGCCAATTTCTGATTATGAAAGTTTAGTAAAGCAAAATATTCAAGTTGGATATGGTGATGATTATATAAAAATGGGATCACTAAAAGCTTTTGCCGATGGCTCGCTTGGCTCGAGCACCGCATGGTTTTTTGAAAGATATAATCAGGATACTACCACAACCGGCTTGCCAATGGATATTATAACTGACGGAAGTATGGAAAAGTGGGCACTGGATGCTGATAAAAATCATCTGCAGCTTTCTGTTCACGCTATTGGTGATAGAGCAAATTCTTATATGTTAGATTTGTTTGAAAAGATTGTAAAAGAAAATCCAAAATGGGATAGAAGGTTTAGAATTGAGCATGCACAACATGTAAAATTTGAAGACATAAAAAGATTTGCAAGACTCGGCGTGATTGCTTCTGTTCAGCCGTATCATTGCATTGACGATGGTGTTTGGGCTGAAAAGAGAATTGGACCTGAACGCATAAAATATACATATCCATTTAAATCATTTTTAGAATCTGGTGTTAAGATGTGCTTTGGTACTGATTGGTACGTTGCACCATTAAATCCTTTGTTGGGACTTTATGCTGCTGTAACCCGCCGAACTTTGGATGATAAAAATCCAAACGGCTGGATACCCGAACAAAAGATTACTATTGAAGATGCAATTAAATGTTACACCATTAATTCTGCTTACGCTGCTTTTGAAGAAAATATTAAAGGAAGTATTGAAGTTGGTAAACTTGCGGATTTGATAGTATTAAGTGATGATATTCTAACAATTGATCCTGTGAAAATAAAAGACGCCAAAGTTGAAATGACAATGTTTGATGGAAAAGTTATTTACAGCAAATAGTCAATTGTGTTAATTAACTTTTTTAAAAAATAAATTTGAAGTATTATTTTTTCTTTATAGTTTATTACTACACTAATCCGAAGGAAAAAATTTATGAAAGCAATTCAATTTGCTCTTATTGTATTTGTGCTCTCAATTTCATTTGGTTTGATTAATCAATCTTACTCACAAACAATTTCTTTTTGTGAAGGCGTTACTGATGACGGTGAACCAACTAATCCAAGTTCAAAATTTACTATACCGGAAAGTGGTGGATATTTGGACGTATTAGTTGACTTAGGATATGAAGTTGACTGCAGCTCTGTTGACTTTGAAATTTATAGAAATGGGAAATACGATAATACCATTTCAATGGACACAAAAGATAATTGGACCTGGTTTTATAAACAGATTACATTTTATAAATCGGGTGAATATACGATTGATGTTTATGATTGCAATGATGATTTGATTGTTTCCGGGACAGTTGAGATTGACAAAGATTAAAGTATTTAATCTAAGATTTTAATAAACCCAGTTTATCATAGCTGGGTTTATTTTTAAATATAAAATTTATCCATTCATCCATCTGGATAAAATTAATTCATTTTGTTAATAAGATTAACAACCACTTTAGCAATCACTTCTTTTTCTTTCGGATTACTTTCTGCTATCAACAGACATAAAGCAACTAATGCATTGTCAGCAATCCTTTTTCTGCCATCTCTGCCGTATAGATAATTGTTCATTTCAAGAAACCATAAAAACAGCGCTGCAGCAATAGGTTTATTACCATCAATAAAAGAATGGTTCTTTATTGTGAAATAAAGTAGATGAGCGGCTTATTCTTCAATACTTGGATAAAGTTCTTTCTTTCCAAATGTTTGATATAAGGTGCCAACCGTTCCTTTAAAAGATTGATCTTTTTCTTTTCCAAAGAGTGAAGACCCACCAAATTTTTCTTTTAGTTTTTTAATTACTTTTTTAGCTGAGATATAATCTATCTGGAATTTTTCATCTTGATTAGTTTTATCAATTTTTAATTTTTGATGATCATAATTATCTAACAAATCCAATGCACGAGTATAATCCCTTACTACTTTTAAAATTCCTGAAAACTCATCCTGTTTTAATAAATAGTTTTCTGTAACATTAGAAAATATTTCCAAAGTTCTTTTAATCTCTTTAATTTTTTCTGTCTGCTCTTTTAATCTTTTTTCATTAAGTACATAACCCTTAACTAAATAATCTTTCAAAACCTTATTAGCCCAAATTCTAAATTGCGTTCCTCTCTTAGATTTGACACGATATCCGACAGAAATGATAACATCTAGGCTATAAAACTTAGTATTGTAACTTTTACCATCTATCGCAGTTATCCGGAAATTCCGGATAACTGAATCTTCGAAAAGTTCACCTTCTTTGAATAAATTTTTAATATGCTCATTAATTGTCCTGATGTCTTTATCAAATAAATATGCCATTTGTTTCTGAGTCAACCAGACAGTTTCGTCAATTAACTTAACTTGTAGTTGAGTCTCACCATCACTGGCTTTATAAATAACTATTTCGCCTTTTGGAAATTCTTTAGTCATAAAATCTTCTTTAATTTATTTTTTAAAAACTATTCCAATCCATTCATCCATTTTAAAGAAATCGATTTCATCAAACCCCAACGAAGCATATTGTTTTACGATCTCTTCTTTATCCATTTCAAGTAAACCTGAAAGAATTAAAATACCTTTAGGCTTTATTCTTGATTTAAAACCTTTAGCAAGTTCTATCAAAATATTTTTTTGGATGTTGGCAATAATCATATCAAAATCATTTTCTTTTATATGCTTCAATTCACATTTCCTTATTTCAACTTTATCTGTAACACTATTCAACTGAGTGTTTTCAATTCCGTTATCATAACACCATTCATCAATATCAAAAGCGATAACCTTTTCGGCTCCAAGTTTAGCGGCAGCAATTCCAAGTATTGCTGTTCCGGACCCAGCATCTAAAACTTTCATTCCAGGTTTTATATATTTTTCGATAAACTTCAAACAAATTTTTGTGGTTTGATGATCACCTGTTCCAAAAGACATTTTAGGATCGAGTGTTAAAACAATTTCATTCTGTTTTGCTTTATAATTTTTAAATGTTGGTTTGATAATGATTTTATCTGTAACGTGAACTACTTCCCTGCTCTTTTCCCATTCTTCATTCCAGTTGCGTTCAACAATAAAATTTTCTTGAACTGAATACTCACGCAAAAGATTATTTTCTTTCAAGTGTGATAATTCATCTTCAATTGCCTGAACCGTAACATTTTTGTCTTGAGCAAAAACTTTTAGGCAATTAACTTCTTCATTGATTCCATCAATGTTCAATTCCCATAAAATTGAGGAAAGTATTTCCACATTAAATGGTTCAGCGGTTATAATATATTCTTTATATGATTTTTTCATTGAAATTTCACTATTAAAAATTATAATTTTATATGAAACCAAAGATTGAAGTTAGATCTAAATAAAACTAAACGTCATTTCGAATCCGACTTCAGTCGGTGAGAAATCTTCTGCGCTGAAATTCATTAGATTTCCCAGTTGAAGAATCCTTCGAAATAACTTTTTCAATTTACGAAAATCTATTAAAGCAGAAAGACAATTAGAATATGATAGTTCTATTTATATTCTGCTAATATGCTACAAATCTCATCTTGTAATTCTTTTGCTTTTGCTGATGAGCCAACATAATTCTGCATTAAAATTGAAAAAGCAATTGTATGTTTTTTCGTTGTCATTAGATAACCTGAAAGTGAACTTACACCTGTAAGTGTACCTGTTTTTGCATGAACATTTTTTTCTGCTAAAGAATTTTTCATTCTATTTTCAAGTGTTCCGTCAACTCCTGCGATTGGAAACGAGTTGTAAAGTATTTCATAATAATCCGGATGCTTATCATAAAAGTATTTTAAAAGTTTTACTAACAGTTCAGCACTTATAACATTGTAATGGGAGACTCCAGAACCATCCACAATTCTGTAATCCTGGTGATTCAGTCCCAATGAATCAATAATCATATTAATTATTTGAATTCCGTTATCAGCAGTTGCAGGTTTACCAGAATATTTATTTGCAAGTGCATACAGAGTCATCTCCGCACTTAAGTTATCACTCGTTTTATTAAGGTTGATAATCACATCAGAATATTTTCTACCAAATGAATAAAGAAGCCTAACATCACTTGTAAGATTTTGAACCTTATTATTTCCTAATATTTTTATACTGTTTGAATCTAAAACTTCCGAGAAGACATCAAGAAAATATTTTTCAGGTTCAAGAACATTAACTTTTGCAAAATATTTTTTACCATCATTTTTACCTTTAATAACAATTTCATTTTTTCTTGCCATCCAATTTCTGTCTATCGTTAACTTTGATGAATCTTCTATTCTAAAAACATTAACATATTTCGTTCTCGGTGATATTTCGGTTTCATTTGTTTCCCCGTTATAAAAAGCCTCAATACAATTATCGTTCAAGTTTAATGCACTTAAATATGGTGCATCGGAAGATGGATCATCATCCCACATCCAGCCTTTGCCCCAGTACAATGAATCTTTGAAAGAGACATCTCCATATAAATTTCCGTTTATCACTGAAACATTTAATGTCCTGATCGCTTCAACATAATTGTACAAATCTTTGGTTACAAAATCAGGATCGCAGCCTCCAACAACATAAATATTTCCATATAGAGTATCGTTAGAAACGAATCCATTGTAATATAAATCCGTTTTAAACTCGTAGTCTGGACCAAGAAAAAGTAACCCTGCAATAGAAGTAATTATTTTCATATTTGATGCTGGACGAAGTAGAATTTTTTCATTCTTCTTATAAAGAGTTTTGTTCTTAGTAAGATCTTCAACTTGGATTGATACTAAACATGTTTCAAAGAATTTGTCGTTTAATACTTTATCAAGTTTTGATTTTAATGATTGAGGAAATGAGACGGATATTATTAGCAGTGCAAAAATTATTTTTTTAATCATTTCGTTTTCTTCTTCTTTTAAGCAATAAATACAGCCACGAATTTCACTAATTGACACTAATTGAGTTAGTGATAATTCGTGTAATTAGTGGCTAAAAATATTCTCG
>JAVHOU010000227.1:0-8472 GCA_036170275.1 Ignavibacteriaceae bacterium | reverse complement strand
AACAAACCTGCAATTTCAATATGCATCATAGTATTTCGATCACGTGGAATTCGGATCGGTGAACTTGTTCGTGATTCAACACCAACCATTATTGCTTCTTCAGAATAATAACCATGCATTTTCTTTTCAACAACTTTCAGTGCATTTTTTAATGAAGACGTTATAAATTCAGGTAGTTCTTTGTGAAGCGGTGCAGAAGTTAAACCAGGGATGTAAGATGACCTTGGCAATGATGAGGAAATTTTCCCATTTACAAAATCAGTTACCCGTTGTGCTGGTGCACTTTGAGTTTTATTAGCCAGATCAAATGCTTTTTGCTCAAGTTCTTTTTGAAGTGCCAGTCCCGAAAACGGAGTTAGATTTAAATATTTACTCCATTCTTTTTCTTTTACTTCAACAACAAATCCTGAATTTGCATAAGGAGAATTTCTTTTTGATAAAGACATTCCATTTACTACAACTTCACCTGGCGCGGTTGCTGCCGGAACAATTATTCCACCGGGACACATACAAAATGAATATACTCCCCTATCCTCAATATTGCACGCAATTGAATAAGTTGCTGAAGGAAGGTTAGGATGTTTTTGTTTTGTATGATATTGAATTTCATTAATCAGTGACTGAGGATGTTCAATCCGAACGCCCATTGCAAATGGTTTTGGTTCAATTCTAATATTTTTTTTATGAAGCAAATAAAAAATATCCCTTGCGGAATGACCTGTTGCAAGTATTACCGCATCAGCAAATATATCTGATTCATTATTTATTCCAACCCCTATAATTTTATTTTCTTTTAGAATAAAATCTGTAACCTTAGAATTGAAGTGAACCTCTCCGCCATTATTCAAAATCGTTTCTCTAATTGCCGAAACAATTTTAGGCAGCCTATTAGATCCAATATGCGGGTGAGTATCAATCAGTATTTCCGGGTTGGCACCAAACTGAACCAAAATTTCCAGAATTTTTTTTACATCCCCGCGTTTCGTTGCTCGTGTATAAAGTTTCCCATCAGTGTAAGCACCAGCACCGCCTTCACCAAAACAATAATTAGATTCCGGGTTAACAATGTGTTCTTGTTGAATTGCTCTGACATCTCTTCTTCTTGCCCGAACATCTTTACCTCTTTCAATTACAATAGGTTTTATTCCTAACTCAAGTAATCGTAAAGCTGCAAATATTCCTGCGGGACCAAATCCAATAATAATAACTTTTTTATTATTCGAGACTGGATTAAATTTAATTACCTTCAATTGTTCGAATGGTTTTTCTTCGACATAAACATCAAGTAGAAATCTGAATACAGGAAATTTACTTCGTGCATCAATGGATTTTTTGAGTGGGATAACGGCTGATATTTTTTCTTTATCTATCTGAAGATGCTGCGATGTTTTCAGAAGAAGAATATCCGGATGATCAATTTCTTCCGGTCGAACTGCAATCTCAATTTGTTTTTTCATACTGTCCTCTAATTATGAGGAAAAGATTTTTTATCTTAAAATATAGCTTTTGTAGATCCGCCATCAACCTGAATGGTAGTGCCTGTAATGTAACTTGCTTTTTGCGATGCAAGGAAACATACAAGCGCCGCTATTTCTTCTGGTCCTGCAAGTCTGTTCATCGGTACATCTTTAGCCATCTCAACTAAAATTTCTTCATGAGATTTGCCAGAAGTTTTTGCACGATTAACCGCAAGCTCATAAAGCCGATGAGTAAGAGTATAACCTGGTGCGACATTATTAACTGTAATGTTCTTATTGCCGTACTCATTGCTAAGTGATTTTGCAAATCCGGTAACCCCGGCACGCAATGAATTTGAAAGCATTAAATTATGAACAGGTTGTTTGACAGCTATGGAAGTAATATTAATAATTCTTCCCCATTCCTGTTCAATCATTTTAGGAAGAACAAGATTAGTAAATCTTACTACGCTTAATAAAACTTGTTTGAATGCATCATTCCAATCATCTTCAGAAATATCAAGGAAAAATCCGGGTACGGGACCGCCGCAATTGTTAACAAGAATATCAATTTTTCCAAAATGATTTTTTACGGCTTCATAAAAATTCTCAATATCTTTTTGCTGATTCAAATCGCAGATACCCCAAAACGGTTCAGTATTAAATTTATTTTTAATATCACGAGATGTTTCAATCAATTTTTCTTTCGTGCGGGAACAAATAGCAATGTTGCAGCCTTCAGAAGCCAAAGATTCTGCAATAGCTTTACCAATCCCTGTGCTGGAGGCAGTAATTAGTGCCGTCTTACCTCTTAATCCAAGATCCATAATTTATCCTGAATAATTATTTGTTTGTCATTTCAGAAACAATCTTTGCAGTATCAAGTGCAATTACCAATTCTTCATTAGTTGGAATTCTCATTACTACAACTTTAGATCTATCCTTAGAAATCATTTCCTCAGCGTTATTATTTTTTTCTTCATCAAGTTCAATCCCAAGAAATTCAAGATCTTTACATACTTCTTCCCTGACTAATGATGCATTTTCGCCAATTCCACCTGTGAAAACTAAGCCATCAAGTCCGCCCATAGCTGCTGTGTAAGCCCCTATATATTTTTTAATTCGATAACAGAAAATTTCAAATGCCCACTTAGCGCGCTGTTGATTGTCTTTTACGGCTGAAATGATTTCACGCATATCACTGCTTTCTCCACTAATACCAATCAAGCCACTGTGTTTATTAAGCAAGGTGGCTGCTTCGTTAAGTGCTAATCCTTCTTTGCCCATGATATAAAGAATTACCGACGGATCGAGATCGCCGCTTCTTGTTCCCATTAATAATCCTTCAAGCGGAGTAAAACCCATTGTTGTATCGATAGATATTCCATTCTTTACAGCCGCCATACTGCAGCCGTTACCTAAATGCGCAGTAATAAGTTTTAAATCTTTTATATCTTTGTTTAATAATGCTGCTGCACGTTGAGAAACATATAAATGCGAAGTACCGTGAAAACCATACCGTCTTATCTTATACTTTTTATAAAGTTCATAAGGAATTCCATACAGATAAGATTTTGGCGGCATATGCGAATGAAAAGCTGTATCAAAAACTCCGCATTGCGGTGTATCTGGAAGTATTCTTTGGCATGCCTGGATACCTTTTATGTTTGGAGGATTATGAAGCGGTGCAAGTTCAATGTTATCCTCCAAAACTTTAACAACTTCATTCGTAATAAAAACTGATCCAGAAAACGTTTCGCCGCCGTGCACTACTCTATGACCAACAGCCTCAATATCTTTTTTTTCATTAATAACACCGTGATTACGACTTAGCATTACGCCAAGAACATACTCAACGGCAATTTGATGATCAAGAATTTCTCCCACTATTTTTATTTTGTTATCATCATATCGTTGATGAGAAAGAACAGCGCCAGACATTCCTATTCTATCCACTAAACCTTTAGCTAACGCAATCTTTTTATCAGTATCTATAAACTGATATTTAATTGATGAACTTCCGCTGTTTAAAACAAGTACTTTCATAATTTTAATTCCGGTTTTTCTGAATTTTCTGTAACAAAACATTAATTAATACGATTACCATGCTGATCGTATTTATAAAATCCTTCGCCCGTTTTCTTTCCTAATTTTCTTTCACGAACAAGTTTTCTTAAAATTGGACAAGCACGGTATCTTGGTTCGCCTAAAGTTTTCCATAAAGTTTCCATCCAGGCTAATACTTCATCAAGTCCCATTGCATCAGCCATTTCAAGCGGACCATACTGAAAATTGTAACCGAGTTTCATTGCTGTATCTATATCTTTTGCGGTTGCAATGCCCTCAAGAAGAATATGCATTGCCTCATTAAGGAGTGGAACAATTGCACGTGTAGTGATGAACCCCGGATATTCATAAACTTCAACAGGAGTTTTTCCTAATCGTGAAGCAAATTCTTTTACTTTCCTAACTGTTTCATTAGATGTGTTTAAACATTTTACAATTTCTACCATAGGAATTTTTGGAACCGGATTTAGGAAATGCATCCCAATTACTTTATCCGATCGTTTTATAGATTCAGATATTTTAGTTAAACTTAAAGTAGATGTATTTGAAACAAAAATAGCATCTGCATTAGCAATTTTATCAAGCTGTCTAAAGACTTTAACTTTTGCATCAAAATCTTCCTGAACAGCCTCGATAATTAATTCACAATCTTTAATAGAATCTAAATTAGTTTCCCATTTAATTCTGCTAAAGATTGATTTCTTATCAGAGTTTGTCATTGCCCATCTTTTTATTTCATGATTAATACTTTCAGTAAGCTGAGCCTTAGCGTTTTCCAAATGCTCATCATCAACCTCAATTATGGTTACTTCCAATCCTTGTGAAGCGATTGTCTGTCCAATTCCCTGCCCCATAATACCGGCACCAATGATTGCAACATTATTTATCCGATCATCCAAATTACTGGCGCCTTGGGACGATTCAAGTAAGTCTTCTAATTTTAATTTTTCTTCTTGCATAAAATTTCCTTTGAGAGTTTCATCATATAATTTTAAGTAATAATTATTGACTTAAGATTTTGATGAGATGATGATTGTATATCAGTAAAAATTTTTGAGATGTACAAATCAGATTGAAATTTAAATTCTGCTAAGAACATTACATCCCCAAATTTGAAACTGAGGCTTAATGAAGTAAAATTTATAAAGTAATCTTTTTCTTTCACTTTCTTCATCTCTATACTATAATTAAATCATAATTACTTAATCAAAATTAACAATAAAAATTAGGCTGAACAAAAAAGTATTTGAAAGCTTAAACGGTTTAGGTTATAAAATTATTGCGCTTCTGAATTGACTATTACATATTTTCTGTTAAATTATATAATGAGATTAATAGAGTTTCTTATGAATAACCCTCGAATAAATAATTCACACCAAAAATTAATAGAGTATTACTGTATCAACTGGAATGTAACCGTGAAAATAAGGTTAGAGCACTCATTCACAATTTTGCTAAACATTCTAAAGTTTGTATGCTTTTTAAGTCTGCTATTAAAAACGAATCAAGAGATTATACATGAAAATTTTTATAATTTTTTTAGGGTTAATCTTCTTATCTTATTTTTCATGTAATGAAAAATCAGTTAATTGGGAAGTTGATACTACATTTTCATATAGAAGCAGCAAATGCATGACGGCTTATTCTCTGTCAAGTTCTATGGATTCGTCATTTGTCTATTCTTTTGATGATAGCTTAGTTATTGATTTTTCAGTTCGTGCTAATTGCTGCCCAGATTCAGACCGCTTTAACGTTTCTTATGTATTTGAAGAAGATACTATCATTAACACAGTAGTTGACACAGCACAGAATCTTTGTTACTGTACTTGTCCTTATATAATTCATGAGGTATTTAAAAATTTGCCAGGGAACCATTATGTAGTACGATGCAAGCTTGATAATTACAAGGGTACTTTTGATCAGATTTATCTTGTTGATGTATATCGTAAAGAATGAAGTGAGAGATATAGGTAAGTAAAAAGAAGTAATGACTATTTTTTCTAAGGAGACAGTAAGATTATGAAAAATTTATTTATCTTCTGTTTGCTGCTTTCTATTATAATCAATTGTAATATGTTTTCGCAAAGTGAAAATGGCTGGGCAAAACCAATTCCTATTAGCATAGGTGGAGAGAGATCTTTTCATCCCGCTATGGCAATTGGAAAAAATGATAGATTATTTGTTGTATGGGAAGAACATAACCAATCTGATAATGAAGATAAAGCACAAATTTACATGGCTAAATATGATGGCGATATTTGGTTAGAACCTGTAGCTTTAACAGCCAAGGGCAATATGGATTGGACACCCGATATAGCCGTTGATACTCTTGGGAATCCCCATATTGTATGGGGAGAATGGCTTGAAAATGAAATATACTATAAGTATTATGACGGTCAAAAATGGTCTGAGCCTAAAAATATTTCAGAAGATAATGGTGAGTCATATTATCCCCAAATAGCAATAGACAATGCCAATAAAGTTCATATTGTTTGGCATGACAATACTCGTGGAGGTAATCCCTCGGTCTATTATCGTTATTACGACGATTCACGATGGTCTGAAACCTTCATTGTTTCTGATACGCTTGAGTACTCTATTTTTCCCAAAATTGCTATTGATAGGAGAGATAATCTTCACATAACGTGGTGTAGCAGACAGCCACCGGATGATAATCGTGATGTGTTTTACCGAAGGTTTCGCGGGGATGAATGGTCAAATATTGAGCGACTTACAAGCGACACATTATACTCAATTCGTCCTGTGATAGCATTAACCGAAGTTGATTTGCCTATAATTCTCTGGCAACAAGCAGTGGACTACACACCTTGGCCATACATCGGAAGAATCTACTGGTCAAAATATAATGGAGAGATTTGGTCACAACCAATGTCTATGGAAGTACTGTCGCAATCTGAAAAACCAAGCGTAGCGATTGACAGTGATGGAAACATACATACTACATGGCAATTGAATACTTGGGTGGGAGTGACAGTCTACGATTCCATAATGTATAGTTATTTTAATGGAAATGTCTGGTCTTCACCCGTTAATATTACAGGCCCTATTGGTAAGAAAAGCTCAGTTAGTTCAGTTATTAAAGCAGATTTGCAAGGTAACTTACATGTTGTTTGGATGAGCTTCGGGGATGAATGGCCATATGCCCCAGTGGTTTACTACACTCACCACAATTATGTAGTCGATATAGGGGAGAATAAATCTAACTTAGATCTTTTAAATTTCTTTCTCGCACAGAACTACCCCAATCCTTTTAATACAAACACAATTATAGGATACTCAATTCCGTCCACTGCATTTGTTTCCCTTGCGGTATTTGATGTACTTGGAAGAAAAATTAGAACGCTTGTTAATTCTGAAAAGATATCTGGGATCTACTCTGTTTCGTTTGATGGTTCTAATCTTAGTTCCGGTTGCTATTTCTATCAGTTAAAAACTAGTGGACAAACAATAACGAAAAAAATGTTATTAATTTATTAAAGGAGGTGATGTAGTGATTAAAGGATTTAATTTTCTAATTTATAATTTTTTTAATAACAATTTAATAATGAAGGTTTTTTATGTTACGAAAATTTTTCTACATCGCAATCGCGGCGATCCTATTTTCGTCGCTTACTATTGCTCAGCAGTATTATGCTGTGTTAATTACAGGTGATACGCCAGAGGGTTATGCCCAGTCACCAAAGAGTTATAACGGCGGAGGGTATAGTGGCTTTGACGAATTTTGGAACGACACTTATCTTATGTGGAAGTTGCTTCATGAAAACGGATTTGAAGCTGACCATATTTATACTTTGTATGGAAATGGATATAATTACCCATCGCAAAATCCAAGATATCAACCAGATGCACCGATTACAAAATTTCCGGCTTACTATTCTAACGTTCAAAACATTTTTACATGGCTTGCCAATGGGAATACAGAGCATAACATACCTAAGATGACAAACAATGATGTTCTTTTCATTTGGACATTTGACCACGGAACTATAAGCGGTGGTAACGCTGGTCTTTGTCTTATGGATGGTGTAATTTGGGATTATGACTTTGCATCTTACGTTAACCAAATTGCTTGTCAAAAAAGAATAATATTAATGCAGCAGTGCTTTAGCGGGGGATTTATAGATAATCTTCAGAGTTCAAAGACAGTTATGCTTACCGCATGCAGCGGTACCGAGGTAGCTTATCGTGCTGATGATGTAAGTCCTGATGGAAGTGACTCTCGTGAGAATGAAATCTATAATGGTTCCTACTATCACCATGGTGAGTTTAATTACCATGTAATCAATGCATTCTTCTCCAAAACTATAGTTGGCAATCCAATTTCTTCCGATTCAGATAATAACGGAGGTGTTTCTACTCTTGAATCAAAAACATGGGAGTTCAATCGAGATTCAAGATTTGCTGCTGGTGTATCGCATCCACAATGGTCAGATCAAGGAAATCTTGGCTTTGCATCATTTGTTTACAGACTTCTTGATCTTGCATACACCAACAAATCAACAAATTACTATGCAGGCTACAACAATGCACATTTAATTGAGCGTGGTTATTCTGGCAAGCTTCACGAAGTATTTAATAGTGGAGGAGAAATTTTCTATCGCCGTAGCAGCAATAACGGTTCAAGCTGGGAATTAACCACAAGGCTAAGCAGCGGCAATGGATTAAATAATCATCCGTCTATTGTTGCCGGTTATAGTGATGTGCTTTGTGCAGTCTGGCAAAAGGAAATTGACAGCCGCCATTATAGTATATGGTCATCCTTCAGTTCTAATATGGGATCAAGCTGGACAACACCTGTAATTGTGCCTGGCTGTTCAAATGTTTGGATATCGTATTATCAAAGCAGAGATGATTATGGACCTGGTCCTACACCGGTTGTTGGTAGCTATTTCCGTGGAGGTTCTGAAGGAACACCAAGCTTTTTATT
>JAVHOU010000226.1:0-8602 GCA_036170275.1 Ignavibacteriaceae bacterium | reverse complement strand
ATATTAAGTTAGCACAATATTTGAAAACAGTATTCATTAAAAGAGTTTCTTTAATCGTATAAAGTGAAATAACTGTAGTTTTTATGTGAAAAATAATTTAGAATATTTAAAAGCCAATAAAGTTAACTTATAAATGTGTAAAGGAGAGATAAAATTATGATGCTAAGTGAAAAATTTTTTAAAGTATCGGTAATGTTGGGGTTTTTAATAGTTCTGCTTGTCCTTCTTTTTGGATACCTATTTTTTGAACCTTTTCTTACGGAAGAAACTATAACAATAAGAGTTATAAACAAAGCAAAGTTTGGTAATGAAATTGGAAAATATTTTGTTTTTACTGAAGATGAGGTTTTCCTGAATTCAGACAATTACTATCAAAGCAAAGAAAACGCTGACGAGTTGGACAAAATAATTTATTCTGGTAGTAATTTTAAGGTTAAAGTTGTAGGAGTTTACATACCGTGGCTTCCCAGATTTAGAAATATCACAAAAGTCCTTGAAGTGAATGGAATTCCTTTATCCCGCGAACCAATAAAATTAGAATAACATTCAGAAACTTCTAAATTGTTCACGTAATCTTTCTCGTGATCCGTCAACAGACGGACGGGAATACATTGATTTTTCAGTCATCTAACCGGATTTGATTCTCACTTTAGTGGGAATGACAATGCATTAAGACTTAATTTTTCACAAGAATCATTCCGATATTTCAGACAAATTTATTATTTTACTATTGTCAATTAATTATTTTTATAAAATTTAAGGGGTCGTTTTATGGCTGTTATTATAACAGATGAATGTATTTCTTGCAATGCCTGCGAAGTTGAATGCTCAAATAATGCAATCTACGGTGCTGGCGACTCTTGGCTATTTGGTGGCGAATCTCATGATGCTTTAAACTCAGATCATACATATATCGCTCAAGATAAATGTACGGAATGTGTCGGCTTTTATGATGAACCACAATGTATTCCTGCTTGTCCTACTGAAGCAATTACAACGGATTCGAATCGACAGGAAACAAAGGAACAACTGATGGCAAAAAAAGAGAATTTAGATAAAGTTGGAAGATGATTTTTCTGAACTTTTTTAAGGGAGCGTTTAGCTCCCTTTTTTATTTTAAAGACTTATTAATACATCATTAAAAAGATTAACCTTCAGGTTATTTATTAAAGTCTATACTTACTTAAAGAGACTTCTGAAAAATTCAAAAGGTCATTCCCGTGGAAACGGGAATCCAGTGTATATGAAATAGATTCCCGCTTTCGCGAGAATGACAGCCAATACGAAATCTATTTTTCAGAAGTCTCTTAAAATATATTTTATCGTTTTGATTTCTTCTTCTCTTTCTTCAAACAATTTTTTGTGATAAGGTCATAAGCATCATAATAGCCAAGCTCACCGGCTTTTCTTAAATCTGTGCAGGCTTTATCATTTTCATTTATAGCAAGCTCTGCTGTACCTTTTAAATAGTAAGCTCTTGCATTTTGAGGATCGAGAGAAATTATTTTATTGATGTTATCTACAGCACCTTTAAAATCTTTTATCTGCAGCATTGTTTCTGCAAGAAGGAAATAAGAACTAATATTTTTTGAATCAATTGATACACATTTTGAAAGATCTTCGATCGCGCCGGGTTTATTATTAATAATTAATTTTTCTGTTGCCCGATTAAAATATGCCAATGCATCATTTGGTTTCACCGATATAGCTTTTGAAAAATAATTAATCGCAGATTCACTATCCCCCATTCTGCCTTTTAGATTTCCTATGTTTACATACGCATTGGAATTTGATGGATCAATTTCTATTACTTTATTATATATGTTTAAAGCTGATTCATAATCATCCATCAGTGTTTTAACATAGGCAAGATCAAAAAGAGCATTAACATTTCTGGGATCAAATTTAACTGCTTTTTCTAAATCTGAACCCGCGTTTTCAAATTGATTTAATTCTAAATATGCTCTGCCCCGATAGTAATATGGGTCAAATCCCTCATCAATAGTTATGGCAAAAGTAAAATCTTTTATAGCCTCAGTAAAATTATTTAGCTTCAGATTTGATTTCCCTCTTATCAGTGCAGCGTTGTAATTAGAAGGGTCTTTTGCTAATACCTCGGTTGTATATGTAATTGCCGTTAAATATCTTCCTTCGTCGTAGGCTCCTGCAGCGTGTTTAATTTCTATTATATCACTTGTTGAACAACTTATGATTAGAAATGAAGAGTATAGGAATAATATTATTTCTAAAGACTGATAATTTATTTTATTCATACTTTATCTTTGATAATATGCAATTCAATTTAATGTTTATAATAACTTAAAAAATAAGTAATGATCAACCTGGCATCTTCAATTGGGTTTTCTTCAAATCCTGTCGTAAAATTCTGATCAACTTTTGTAATTAATCTTTTTGCAGCATTTCTAATATCATCTGGAAAAGAGTTTTCATCGCGAACACCTTCTAACAACCTTACTGCATTGTTTCCCCATTTAAATTCTTTATGATCCTTTAACCAAAAATCAATTATTACGTAGCAAGCTCTGCGGGCACAAACTCTTGCTTTACCAACATTACCAAGATTAAGCGCTTTGATACCATTGTCTAATTCACTTTCCGCCTGCATTACTGTAATTTCTTTTATCACAAGCATATTTAATCAAAATAAGTCGGGCGATCTGGTTTTTCTAAATGAAGTTTAATTTCATTTATGTGTTTTTCGTTTGTGCGATTTAAGGACAATGGGGGAAGATTATTCAGGTCAAAGAATTGAACATCAAGAGTTTCATCACTTGTTTTTGCTTCACCACCAATTAACTCACAAAGAAAAATAATTTTGAATGCGTGAAAAAATTCTAATCTTCTGCCAATTCTGTTTGCATCATAAACTCCAATTACTTTTATTGGTTTAACATCAAATCCGCTTTCTTCTTTCGTCTCTCTTATTGCAACTTCAGATGGCACATTTCCAACATCAGCCCAACCGCCGGGCATCGCCCAGTAATTATCCGTAGTTTCTTGTACAAGCAAAATCTTTCCACCTTTAATTACAGCAGATCGCACATCAACTTTTGGTGTTGCATAACCAGGCTGATTCATAAATACTTTTTGAACAGATTCTTTTTCTAAATCTGTATGATGAGAAATTATATCGGCAACTATTTCGGTCAATCTTTTATAACGTTGCTTTTCATAATCAGTTACTGCAAATGCAGCGCCCGTTTGTGATAACTGCTGTAACTCTCTGGCTATCTCAAGCCACCTAAGTATTCGTTCTTTTTCTTCCATTTTTAATTCTAAATTTTTAATTATTAACTCACGTTACGCAAAAAAGCCAAACCTTGAAGGTTTTGCTAGAAAAAAATGTGATATTATTATTTAATCAAGCCTATGTTAGAAAAACCTTCAAGGTTTTCTAACACATGCGAAAGCTAACTTATTAAAAAGGATTTGTTGCCCACACAGTTACTTCCGGAATAAACCCTCTGTCATCCATTTCTAATGATGAAACTATCGTATGAGCTATTTCCAAAGGTCTCAATCTGTTTTTCACTTCAGATTTTTCTTTTCTTTCATCATTGCCAAATGCTGTTGTAACTTCACTTGGATTAACAAGAATAACACGAACATTATACTTTCTTAACTCTGCTTGCCAGCATTGTGTCATTCCACGCAAGGCAAATTTAGAGGAAGCATAAACGGTTCCGTTTGCAAAACCTTTTGTGCCTGCGGTTGATGCGATGTTGATTATGTTTCCGGATTTTTGTTTTTTAAAAAGTTTTGCTGCTTCACTTGCCATAAGAGCTGCACCAAAAACATTAACATCATAAACACGATGAAAGGCTTTCATATCAAGTTCTGCAATTTCATCCCACGCATCACCAATTCCTGCATTATTAACTAAACAATCAAGTTTGCCGAATTGCTTAAGAAAGAGTTCATAAGTTCTGTGTACATCACTTTCGTTTGCTACATCAGCATGAATGGCAAACCCTCCAATTTCTTTTGAAACTTTTTCGAGCTTTGATTTATCTCTACCTGTAATTGCAACTTTGCCGCCTTTTTCTATAAGTAGTTTTGCCGTTGCCTTACCGATTCCTGCGCTACCGCCGGTAACAAGGAATGTTGAATCTTTAATGTTCATTTGTGCCTCTTTTTTAGTGTAAAGTTAAGAAGAAATGAGGAAAGAAATAATAGAATAGTTTTACACACCATATCCGAGCGACTCTGGAGATTTCTACTGAAAGGATTTTTTTTATGCTACTCAGCGTCTCATCGGTGAAGATTTTACCGCAAAGGCGCAAAGGTTATTTTAATTTTATCTCAGAAATAACCGGATAATGATCTGAAGGATATAACCCGTTATAGGTTGTTGTATCAATTGTATGATTTAAGACATCTGCTTTATCATTCACAAAAATAAAATCAATTTTATTATCCGGCTCGATTTCTTTTCCAAATCCGTTAAAGGAAATATTACCACCAACACTTTCTGTTTTAGAAATCAGAGACGCATCAGATAATGTTGCAGTAATTATTCTATAGCCATCCGATTTAGATGTGTAATTAAAATCACCTGATAAAATAATGGGCAAATTATTCGTGGACTTATTCATTTCATTTACAATTAGTTTTGAACTTTCTGTTCTTGCTTTTTCTCCAATATGATCAAAATGCGTATTGAAGTAATAAAATTCTTTTGAAGATTTTAAATCTTTTAATTTTACAATTGTTAGAGTTCGATTTAAAGCTGCGTCCCAGCCCTTTGAAACAAGTTCAGGAGTTTCGGAAAGCCAAAGTGTATTTTGATTTTCAAGTTCAAATCTGTTTTTTCTAAACAGAATTGCTGCCGATTCTCCTTTTTCTTTTCCATCCTCACGACCAACTCCATACCAATCATAATCATCAAGCATGTTTACTAAATCTTTAATCTGAAATTGCTCAGCTTCCTGCAAACCTATTAAATCTGGATTGTGGGTTTTAATCATATATGCAAGTAAAAATTTTCTTTTACTCCAATTATTAACATCGCTTGAGTCTTCGCAAAACCCACAGCGAATGTTGTACGTCATAACTTTTATGCTTTCGGTTTGTGGGAATAATGTTGAAGAGAAAATGATTAAGATTAAAATGAATAATAAACGTCTCATTGAAAAAACCTTTTTAAAGTGATTCTAATTTTTCAAGTAGTTTAACCATAGCAAAAGTATCCAGCTTGCAATACTCGAGTAAGTTATGTCTTATTTCTGCAATCCTCATTAAGTCCGTTTCGAAATAAAGACTTTCAAATGCAACAGACGCAAGTCCGCCTTCGTTAATTTCCAAATCCTTATAACTTAGTTCCGGAATCAATGCAGGCAAAACATATTTAATAGAATACGAACCTTGCATTTTGTAAGTGTAATAATATTTTTTTTGGAAGGGAAGCATCAAATCTTTAATACGGCTTATTCGCTCTACAATTTCCTCTTTGTATTTAGGAAATGCTTCTGCGATTTCTTTTAAGCGAAGTGTTTCAAATGATTTGTTATAAGTAAGTATATCTCCTTTACTTTTTGTATCACGCAAAAGATTTTCTATAAACTTAATTCTTGGATCATTTCCTGCATCGGCTAAAAATTCAAAATGTTCAACCTTACTGTTTTTATTTATCTTGTAATGTAGTGAATACTGAAACGGTATTTGCTGATAAGGTTTTGAGTTATCAAACATTGGCACAGCCGGCTGGAATGTTTCAAAATCCATAAAGTAAATCGGATAATTCAAATCAGATAAAAATTCTTTAATAGCTTTTTTATCAATCAAATCTATTTTGCTTTTATAAACATCAAGCTGAGTCCGTGCATTTTTCGAAAGGTCGGCATCATCAGGAATATCTTCTAACTTAATAATCCCGTTTCTGTACAGATCATATTTTTTGTTAAGATGAATTCCGGAAAGATCAAAGATGGAATTTTCAGGAATATGTTTTCTGCAATACTCATAGAACCCGCAAGTATAAGGATCATAACAATGCTCACCAATATCAATAACAGGGATAGATCTCTTTGTTAAAACTTTTTTAAATCTTAAAACATTTTCTTCAACCCACTTTTGCAATGGTAAGATCAACTTCAAAACTGATTCTGTAATAAACAGCTTATCTAACTCAAGTTTACCATTTCTAACATATTGGTTATTAATGTAAGTGATTGAAAAATCTTTAATCTTATAACCGCAATTTGAAATAACCCAATACTGCAAAGCCGCATCACGAATATATGTTTCTGAAATTGATGTAGAGCTTTTCACTTCATAAACACTTAATCCCGATTTTCCATTTACAACAATATCTGCAACCGAAAGCACATCACTAAAATTAAACGATGCTTCATAAATAACTTTTTGCTTTTTCTCCAAAAGCTCTTTGGTAACTTTAACAGCTTTATCATATTCGAATTGTGTGGCGGGAGAAGCATCAACTCCATTTGGATAAAGCTGCTGTGCAAGTTTCCCTACATCTGTACCTCGTTTAAATATTGCTTTCTGCATTTCAGAAAGCTGATCCATTTCATTGTAATGATATTTGTAAAGATAAAGATGCTTTTCGCACTGCACACCGCGAATGAAAGATGATTTGCTAAGAAGATGTGAACCCATTGAAAATCCAGTCTGAGATAATTTTGATATGTAATTTAATCTTTTTGCAAATCAATTTAGTAAATTAATCAAGCCATTTTATTAAAGGTTGATAAAATGAAAACCATTTTAAATATTACTTTATCTTTGTTTGCTCTAACTATTTTTGCACAAGATAAGATATACACAAAAGGATTACCAAATGGTTATGCGTGGACGGCACCATCATTAGTTAGTTCACCTATTTATGCCAAAGATGAATCGCTTTTAGCTAGTTTAGCTCAACGAAACTATTTGTCCAATATTGATTCTTCTATAAATAAAAATTCTTTCCCACTTGATTGTGACCTCGATATTAACAAGTTGCTTAAAGAGAATAAATCAATAGATTTTAAGGATATTGTAAAGTTAATAGATAAGTTTTATACGATAAAAGAAAATCTTATTATTCCTGTTTTAGGTGCTTATTGCTATTGCATTAAGGAACTGGCGGGTTATAAAGAAGTGGATTTGATATCTTATAGAAAAAAACTTATTGAGTTTTCTAACTCCGATTTAAAACAATAAAGGCTCTTCACTTTTTTTCTTTGTCTTCTTTTCTTTCTTCTGCACTTTTAAAAAATCTGCAAAATCTTCTTTTGTGATAATATAGATTTTACCAACCTGCGTGGATTTTAATGTTCCGTTTTTTACGTGGTACAAAACTCCCGAATGACTCATATCCAAAAGTTTTGCAACTTCTTGTACGCTAAAGAAATCTTTCATGGTGGTTTCACTAAAGTTGATTCTTCTTACAGACTTAATTTAAGCAGTTAAAATCATAGTTTCAATAAAAGAGTTTGAAAGAAATGAAACGCGAAGGTGAAATAGATATTTCTGATAGGCAAAAAAACTCTGGTTGAACTTATCTAAGAACAAGAAACAAAATTTTATCGCACTTTAATTAGTATTAAGCAAAGTGTCGATAAGTCTTTGCTTATTTCTTTTTTCTTTAATTACTACTCCAATGTAAGCTGATGCAAAAATTACAACTGCAAAGCCAAGTACAATTAAGCTTATCTGGCTCGCATCACTCATACCAAGAAAAAAGTAGAATGATTGCAGTGCAAGAAAAAATATTATTGATTTCATTTTAACCTCATAAATTATTTGAAATTTTATGAGATAAAGTTATAAATAATGCATCAGCCAGGTTTAAAGCTAATGTTATGAAAAGATTAAGAAATTGTTATGAAAGAAGTGTGATTACTTATGGATGTTGTCCTAAAAAATTATCATACGAATTTTAGGTAAAATGAGAAGCATTCCCTTTCATAATTTCAACAGAAGCTAGTTGATATTTATTGAAGTGAGAGATTTAAATTCTAATAAAACATTTCTAAAATTCATGGGCACTCAACTTTTTGCCTGAGTGCCCAAAATATTTTTAAACTAATCTATTAAGCAAACTTGCTTATAATTTGCCGCTTTCAGCAGCCTTCTTCATTTCTTCACTAGCATAAATTGCAATCTCCACTCTTCTATTAAGTTGCTTTCCTTCAACAGTCTCATTTGACGCTACTGGTTCGGTTTCACCTAATCCCTTGGTTGACAATCTTGAAGAATTAATCCCCTGCGCAATTGTATAATCTGAAACTGCCTTAGCTCTTTTTTCCGATAATGTTTGATTGTATTGTTCTGTACCATCAGAATCCGTATGCCCTGTTACCAGAATATTTGAATCGGGATATTTTTTCAGAATGTCAGCAAGCTTCTTAATATTTGTTTTAGCTTCAGGTTGAAGTGTTGATGAGTTAAATCCAAATAAGATTCCTGAATCGAAAGAAAGTGCTATGCCTTCGCCAACTCTTTCAACTTTTGCGTTGTCCAACTCTTTTTGCATTTCTTCAGCTTGTTTGTCCATATTATTACCTATCAATGCACCCGCTGTTCCACCAATAACTGCTCCTAAAACTGCACCCAAAGTTGTATTACCTAATTGATG
>JAVHOU010000225.1:0-31121 GCA_036170275.1 Ignavibacteriaceae bacterium | reverse complement strand
TTCTGCTTGAAGTTGGCGACATCAACCGTTTTGAATCTGAAAAGAATTTCCTTTCTTATTGCCGCCTTGTACCTTCTGCAAGAAACTCTGCCGGTAAAACAAAACAACGTTCTTCAAAAGACGGTAATAAATACCTTAAACTTGTTTTCTCTGATGCTGCTGTTCACGCTCTTCAGTACTATCCTGTAATTAAAAAATATCACGACTCTAAACTCCGCAAGAAAAAGAAACAAGTTGCTCACGCAATCATTGCAAAAGAGATTGCACGTATTGCTTTTTATGTTCTAAAAAATAAATCTGATTTTAACAATCATTTCAAAGGTGTTGATTTAGAAAATAAAAAATCTTTTCAGTGGCCGCGCATTACAAGCCCCGACGTCTAACTAGTCAATCTTAGACTTACGCGCTGGAATGGGAAGTAATGCGCTTGCCTATTATATATCTGGGATAATCCGTATTTAACGGAAAACTCTTTTTTCTAAGAGTAAGCCCCTTAAGCGGTTTGGTTGCCACTAAACGTCAACCTTTTTGATATAACTAGGCTATCACTATTTAATATTTTTTTGGTTCAATATGCAAAGAACATTTCTTATGGAAAATATTTTCTCTTTAGATCTCTGTGTACTATTGACTATTTCCTTTTTTAAGCGGTTATATGCAATTTATTGTTTTATCTCAGCTGGAGAACTATTTATTAATTCTATTTTTATTGTTCTCTCTCCACTTAATATTTCATCAAACTTTTTCTGAATTGATTTTTGTTCTTGCTGTGTTTCTTCATTAACTACTATACGCATTGGTAATGGTTTTTTCCCATCAAGTATCTGGACTAAATTTTGTCTTATTGATTCATTGTCTAATATTTGGTCACCGTGTGCCCGCGGAGTATAAATACTTCTTTTAAGATGAACTTTATCAAAATCATATCCTATTGCACGAGACATTTCAAAAAGTAAATCTGTAAAGAGTTCATCTTTTCTTATGGCCCAATTTTCTAAAATATTACCCTTCAATTCTTCAGTCGTATTTAGATGATCCAAGTAAGTTTTCCAAGCAGTCAATACATTTTTATCTTTTGATGATCTCCAGTTAAATCCAAATATTCGTATTCCATAAAACTCAATGTCAATCATATTTAATGATTGAACGTGATATTGTGATAGTCGTTCACCACGTGTTGTCATTATGGCTTCAAATATTCTCATCTTTCTACCTTTTCTTTCACGAAAGAAGTCAATGTAACGTTGAACTTGTAAAGCAATGAGTGGAGAAAGTAGAATCGCGATTATTGATAACCAATCAGAAGTAGTCATCTTTGATTCCTTTATTTTCGAAAATGATTATTTGCATATAACGGCGTTGCGGTTAAGCTGCTGCCCATAACAACAATGCAGCACTGAAAAACCCAAGCCGATAATTATTAAAATTTTTTTTTATTAGAACTACTTTGAACAAGTTACTTGAACGAAGCCAACCAAACCCAAAAATTACAAGTTAACCGACGGATGCGAAGCAGTCAGCTTGAACCGCTTGTTATGTGCATTTATTTTAATTGTATAACTTTTACTGTTATTCCTTTAACGCTCATATTCCAAAATTTATCAACTTTATAAACTATAACTCGAGGTGAATAAGAATATTTGTATTTATACTTTCCGTCTATCTGTTGCCATATAGAACCATTAAGAAGCTTGTATATTGTATCACCTTCAAAGCCTTCAAAATCCCCATCAATTTTACTTTTAATAACTTTTTCCACTGGAACAACTTGAAGGATTTCGTCAATATCTTCAACTTTTAAAAAATAATCACCATCTTTTTCAATTATGATTGCCTCTGGACTATACGCATACTGATATAAGTAAGAGTATTCAGCTTGAAGCCAGAATGAGCCATCGGACATTTCAAATATTGTTTCACCTTCCCAACCTTCAAATTCTCCATCTATATTTCCATTGAAGACTATGGAAGCTTGCTGTGGAAATTGTGGAACTGTAAGTAAAAATAATAGAATTAAAATGTATTTCATTTAATTCACTTTTATAATTAGACTGAATAGTTAAAGTATTTTGTGAATTCGTAATCATATAAAGTAATTGAATTACCGTTTATTGTTCCATTAAAATGCTTTTGACTATCATAATCATATCCATCGAAGGAATTATTTTTTACAGATAGGTTAATGTGCTTTGAGTTACCATAGTGAAATAGGGAATAGTTATTTTGAGTGCCACTACCGCTAATATGTTTTTGAATGGAATAATCAAATGCATTTACATTATTTGAAGTAATTTGACAACTAATATTAAAATGTTGTGAATCAGAATAATCATAAACAGAAGAGTAATTATTTTTATTAATAATTGAAGCAGCTATTAATGCAATAGCTCTTCTTGTATTATCTTTCATTTTAACCTCTGATTACTTTATGCACATAACTAATACTTATAAGGAAACGCTTACACTTACTTATTAGTCGTTCCCTGATTTTTCTTATCCTAATATTATTATCTTATCTGAAATAGTCAAGCATAAAAAGCTATTAAAGTGCTAATTGCCAATAATCGACACAACTCAAATTTATATTAGGATAATTTTTATCCTGATATTATTTTTGTACCGCTATGCAAAACAAGAATCAATCTCAATCTGATAACTCAAAACCTAAACTCTTAGATCAGGTTAAAATTAAAATGCGCGCTATGCATTACAGCAGGCGTACAGAAGAATCTTACGTAAATTGGATAAAAAGATTTATCATCTACAACCGGTGAGATATGAAATCAACCAAATATTATGTTTATGTTTTACAATCAGAAGTAGATAAAAAATTCTATACTGGTTATACAAATAATATTATAAGAAGAATTAATGAACATAACTCAGGTAAAGTATTTAGTACAAAAAACCGTTTTCCGCTTAAATTAGTTTATTGGGAAGGATGCATAAATCAAAAAGATGCAACCAATAGAGAAAAATATCTTAAATCTTCCTGGGGTAAACGTTATCTAAAAAATAGGATCAAAAATTATCTCACAGGGTAAACACAGAATCAAGCCTTACAGGGAATTTTATTTTTGTACAAAGAAATTCTGCATAAAGACGTCGGCTGGGTGGATGATATTCAGCGTCCTACAAAACCAAAGCATATTCCGGTAGTCTATACTAAAACTGAAGCCCATGCAGTTATTAATAATATGAGCGGACTTCCACAGTTTATTGCACAATTGCTTTACGGCTCAGGTCTTAGATTATCAGAAGCGTTATGCCTTCGTATTAAAGATATTAATTTTGAGTACAGGCATATTATTGTTCGGGATGCAAAAGGTGAACAAGACCGAATTACTTTATTGCCTGAATCTCTTATCCCAAAAATAAAATATCAGATAGATCAACGGCTTATCCTTCATAATGCCGATCTTAAAAAAGGTATGGGTGATACTGTTTTGCCTTATGCGCTTTCTGAAAAATATAAAAATGCTTCCAAAGAATTTGGTTGGCAATACCTGTTTCCCGCCGAAAGAGTTATAACAGATGAAAATGGGAAAAGGATAAGACATCATTTTCACGAATCCACAGTAACAAAAGCTATTAAAGCTGCAATCAGAAAAGCAGGAATTGAAAAACCAACTGCAAGCGCACATACATTCCGCCATAGCTTTGCAACACATCTGCTTCAAAATAATTATGATATCAGAACTGTGCAAGAACTGCTCGGACATAAAGATGTTCGCGTTACAATGATATACACACACATCATTAAAAATTTAGGAATGGGAGTAAAAAGTCCCCTCGATTTTTAAAATTATTTTCCACCTGCTCTGTGTCACGCACATAAAAAGAATGTAGAATATAATGAGTGAAGTCGAGGGATTAAAAAAACAACTCCTCCCATTTACGAAAGGGGAGGATAAAGGAGGGGTTCGTTCTAGCATCCGCTCACTGTTTGGCTGCCACAGCTTGTCCCGATTCATCACATAGGCGTCAACTTAACTACAGAATAAATGATACTAATTAGAACCTTAATTATTGGAAACAAGTATATATAAACCGTTACGCCACAGAAGCACAGGTAAAACGGTTAAGAGTAAGATTTTTATCTTTCCAAATCCCACGATTAAAATCGTGGGTTACTTTAAGAAACTCTGACAAATATTTATTATTAACCCACGGTTTCAACCGTGGGGGAAATGTAGAAATAGCAAGCCTAAACAACCGTTTCAACGGTTTAAGATAATACTTTTAAACATTTAGCACTTGAAAAATAATATAAACTAAAATTAGGTTGACGCCTATACGTTTCATCGGGAGACCACTCCGTAACAGTGCTTAATTAATCCTTTTTATACACCTTAGCATTCCAGACTAATAGTACCAACAAGAATGATAACACAGAAGAACCTACCCAAAAACTTATTGCCATTGTAAAATCATACTTCGCAGTTCCATTAATAAGAATTTTATTATGCTCTATTAAAAATCCGCTAAGAAGATCTTGAATGCCTGCACCCACATAACTTGCAATTCCAATTAAACCCATAACCGTACCCGAAACTTCCTTTGGTGAAATATCAATTGCCATCAAACCACCCAGATAACAAACTAATACACCAATTGAAATTCCAAAGAAGACCATACTTCCAATATCTAACCAGGGATAAGTTTTTGAGTTTAATAAGAACACAGCAATTGATATTGAATTTAAAACTCCAAAAATAAGTGCAGGATAATTTCGTCTGCCGCCAAATAATTTATCAGAAATTAATCCTGAAGATAATGTTCCCACAATTCCAAAAATTGAACTGATAGAAATAATTGAACTTGCTTCTAATCCCGTGTAACCTTTTTGTTCCTGCAGAAATAAAATTCCCCAGCTATTTACTGAATATCGTACAACGTAAATAAATAAACTGGAGAGAGCTAAAATCCATATTGCCGGATTTTTTAGTAATCCAAACTGAAGCGACGAAAATGATTTTTTTGGGGAAGACATTTCTTCATAATCGTTTTTGTATTCTGCAATCGGCATCAATCCTTTACTTTTAGGACTGTCATAAAAAAATCTCAGAATTATAAAAGTGCCGACAAGCCCAACAATTCCCGAAACCCAAAAACCGGCTCTCCATCCGGCTAAAGAAACAATAAAAGCAGTAACAATAAATGTAAGTGCTTCCCCAAGACTTAAGCTCACACTTCCAAATCCATAATAGGTTCCTCTTTCTTTTTTACTAAACCATCGTACCAGCGCTACCACCGATGTAGTTGAACCGATTGATTGGAACCATCCATTTATTGCCCAGAGAATTGCGAATAATATAAAGAGTGATTGAAATCCCATGATTAGATTAACGATTGCAGAAATAAATAAACCCGTTGACATAAATTTTCTTATGTTCACTCTATCCGATAAAAAGCCATTAACTAACTTGCCCGCGGCGTAAGAAAAAAATAAAGCCGAACCAATTATGCCAAGCTGAGATTCTGTAAGAAGCCCTTCATCAAGTATTGGCTTTTTAATAACGTTAATACTCAATCGGCAGATATAATATATTCCATATCCTACCGTTGAAGATAAAAAAACTGACCAGCGATATTTTTTATAGTTCTTATCAATTCTACTTTGGTCGGTTTCTAATGGGATTAGGGAATCAGGTTTGTAGAAGTTTATTATTTTATTAAACATAACAACTCAGGTATAATATAACAGATGAAAAAAAATTTCTGAACACTGCATTGTTAATATAAGTTGATATCCAAAAAAGTTCCTAATTCATTTTTGGGATATTTATTCCAGTCAATTAATATTATGCATTCACTTTACAAATCTTACATAAAACCTTGAAGGTTTTACTATTCGTTAGCTAATTGATAGTTATGTCTAATGTAAAATATCAAATTTATTTTCAGATTAAACGTTCAAGTTTTGGCTCTTTGTATAAGAGACTTATTAAATTATAAAATCACTCGTTAACAATTTGGTAACATTGATTTAACATTAGCTTAACATTAAACTTCATTATTTATCTTTATTTATGTGTTCGTGTTTACAACGCAGGTGATTTTCAACTCTAGTGCACAAGATAAAAATGTAGTTGGAAGTGTTGGTCCCGTAAAATTCAGTGGATTGATGTTCAGAGATCTAATGCTAATGCGATAAGTCCAGCTAACAAAGAGTTAACATACTGATAACACTCTCTTAACATTCTCTTAACATTCAAACTTTATTTTTCGTGCGTCGAAGAAAACTAATTTATTAACGGAGAGAAAATGTTTATACTATTTACAACACAACGAATCTATACAAAATTGAAATTATCACTGACAATTTTAATCGCGCTTTTAATTCTGCAAACAGAAATGTTTTCACAGCAAACAGGAAACATATATGGAAAGATTACTGATAAAAGTGATAATGAAGAACTAATTGGTGCTAACGTACTTGTCGTAGGAACTACCCTTGGTGCATCATCAGATATTGATGGAAACTTTAACATAAAAGGATTGAACGAAGGAAGCTATACAATTAAAATCTCGTACATATCATATAATAGCGTTACTGTTGAAAACATCTTTGTTAAATCCGGAAGCTCAATTAAGGTCGATGTTTCACTGGAATCAACAACAACAGAACTTCAGGAAGTACTTATAACTGCTGAAGCTCTAAAAAATTCTGAAACCTCAATTCTTAAGATCCAGAAAAACTCTGCTAATATAGTAGATGGATTCAGTGGTGAGTTAATTAAAAAGAATAACAGCTCCGATGGAACTGATATCTTAAAACGAATGACCGGAGTTACAATCTCCGAAGGTAAATATGCATTTGTACGCGGAGTCGGTGATCGATATAATAATACATTACTTAATGGTGCAAATCTTCCAAGTACAGATCCGGAAAAGAAAAGTTTTTCGTATGATATCTTTCCGGCAAATCTTATTGAAAGTATTATTACTGCAAAAACATTTACGCCTGATAAGCCCGCAGATTTTTCCGGAGGCTTGGTACAAATAAGTACGATAGAATTTCCAAATAAATTTAATTCTGAAGTAAGTTTATCTTCAGGTATTAATACTCAAACTTCATTCAAAGATTTTGCATCATATTCTGGTGGTAAAACTGATTATTTAGGTATTGATGATGGAACAAGAAAATATCCAGATATAATCGGTTCGGATAAAGTAACAAGAGGAAATTATTCTGACCAGAAGTTAAAGGACATCACATCTGCATTTTCAAATAATTGGAAATTGAATTCGGACAAAGCTCCTATAAATGGTGGATTAAAAATTACAACTGGAGATAAGTTTGATCTCAGTGCTCAAGATGTACTTGGTTATATCGGCTCTTTCTCGTATTCCAATTCATTTACCACTACAGAAATGCAAAAGAATTTTTATGACTTTTCCGGTCCAAGATATTCATACAAAGGAATGAACTACAGCTCTAATGTAATGTGGAGTGGGATGTTAAATCTTAGTTACAAATTTGGATTGACTAATAAACTTAGCTTAAAGAATCTGTACAATCAGAATGCGGATGACGAATCAATTGTTTACACAGGTGATTACAGGTACGCTGATCAATACAGAGAAATAACATCACTTAGATTTGTTTCCCGTTCTTTATTTTCTTC
Organism: Ignavibacteriaceae bacterium; assembly: GCA_036170275.1. Classification (GTDB taxonomy): domain Bacteria; phylum Bacteroidota; class Ignavibacteria; order Ignavibacteriales; family Ignavibacteriaceae; genus IGN3. The sequence goes on along the minus strand of JAVHOU010000225.1, from coordinate 23,490 downwards.
TCAATTGATTGGTGAACATCAATTCGATTTTGTAAATGGATTGAATTTAGATTGGACTTTCAGTTATTCAAGATCAGACAGAAATGAACCAGATGCAAGAAGATATGTTTATTCAAGATCAATAGAAGAGCCCACTGATCCATTAAGATTTCAATTGGACCAATCGCTTGCAACAAGATATTTTGGAGATTTAGTTGATAATGATTATAACGGCGGTATAAATCTTAATTTCAAACTGTTCGAAAATCCGGAGCTGCCAAAATTAAAAGTTGGAGCACTGTATAATAAAAAAGATAGAGTTTTTGATGCAAGAACATTTGGATTCAAGAATTTACCAGGTGGAATTTTTATGCAAGAAGACAGCGTTCTTCAATTATCTGTTCAGGATATTTTTCAACCTCAAAATGTTTCATCAACGTTCGTAGGTATAAATGAGATAACAAAAGCGTCTGATAGTTACAGTTCGAATCAAAAAGTTGCAGCCGGTTATTTTATGTTTGATACAAATGTTTTTGAACAGTTTAGATTTGTTGCAGGAACCAGATTTGAATATTCAAATCAGGTTTTAAACTCCTTCTCTCAAACCGGTCAAATTATTACTGTAAACAATATCTATAGAGATTGGCTGCCTAGCATAAACCTAACTTATCTTCTCAATCAAGACATTAATATAAGATTAGCATATAGCAATACTCTTGCTCGTCCTGAGTTTAGAGAATTAGCACCATTTAGTTACTTTGATTTTATCCAAAGTGAATTGGTGCAAGGTAATCCAAACTTGAAAAGAACTATAGTTAAAAATTATGATATCAGGTTTGAATACTTTCCGCAAGGTGGAGAATTAATTGCACTAAGTCTTTTTTATAAAAGATTTAATGATCCTATCGAAGAAATATTAACAGCTTCATCAAGCAATGAACCAATACGTTCTTATGCTAATGCAATAAGTGCTGATAATTATGGAATCGAAATGGAAGTCAGAAAATCACTCGGGTTTATAAGTGAATCTATTAACAAATTTTCTTTTGTTGGAAATATTACTCTTATCAAGTCATCTATTAAAATCAATTCAGAGGCAAACGGATTTCAGCAAAATGAAAGACCGCTTCAAGGGCAGGCAGATTACATCTTTAATCTTGGTCTTTACTACGATGATTTTGATTTCGGATTAAACTCGTCTTTGGTTTACAATAAAGTTGGATCAAGAATAGCAAAAGTTGGAACAAGTGATTTGGGAAACATAATAGAAAAACCTATTGATGTAATCGATTTCTCAATATCAAAAAAACTTTTAAGCAGCCTTGCTTTAAAACTTTCGGTTAAGGACTTGTTAAATCAGGAAAAGAAATTTATACAACAATTGCCGGGTGGAGATCGAATCTCAGAATTAAATAAGACCGGTAGAAACATCTCATTAGAATTATCATATCAAATCAATTAATTATAAGGAATAGTAATATGAAAAAAATGCTTTCAGTAATCTTCTTTTTGGCTCTGTTCGGATTAAATACTTTCGCACAGGATGTTGTGATAGAAGGTGATATCACTACAAATACTACTTTAACATCTGACCATACGTATTTATTACGTGGTTTTGTTAGAGTTCAGACTGGTGCAACGTTAACAATTGAAGCCGGTACTTTTATTTTTGGTGAAAACTCAACGCAGGGCTCATTGATCGTTAAACCCGGTGGTAAAATAATGGCAATGGGCACAGAATCTCATCCTATTGTATTCACCAGCGAATTTGCTAAAACAGGCTCATCCAGATTACCAACATACGGTGATTGGGGTGGAATTATTCTTCTCGGTAATGCACATATAAATGTTCCTGGTGGAACAGCTGCCATTGAAGGTCCTGCTGATTCGTATGGTGGAACCGATGATGAGGATAACAGTGGTGTTATGCAATATGTTAGAATTGAATATCCCGGAATTGCATTCACACTTAATAATGAAATAAATGGTTTAACATTTGGCGGTGTAGGACGCGGTACAACAATCGATCATATACAAGTCAGTTATAGCGGTGATGACTCTTATGAATGGTTTGGCGGAACAGTAAATTGCAAAAACTTAATTGCTTATCGCGGCTGGGATGATGATTTTGATACCGATTTCGGATTCTCAGGTAAATTACAATATCTAGTTGGCTTAAGAGATCCTGATATTGCTGATCAATCAAGCTCTAATGGATTTGAATCTGATAATGATGGTTCAGGTTCGCTTAATGAACCAAGAACCTCACCAACATGGTGGAATGTTACATTGATTGGTCCCAAAGCAGATGTAAGCACTCCGATCAATTCTCTTTATAAAAGAGGTATGCACTTAAGAAGATCATCACTCAATAAAATCTCTAATGCTTTGATAGTTGGTTGGCCTACTGGAATTAGATTGGATGGCGTAAATACAATTGCTGGAGCTATGAACAATACAATGTGGGTAAATAATAGTATAATTTCAGGCTGGACATCAGCAGCTCTTGATACTGCATCAGCAGGCGGTGCTAATTTTAATGTTGATACCTGGTGGACAAATAGTAGTGGCAGAAAATTTACTGCAAATACTGAAATTTTATTAACTGATGCATTCAATCTTACAAATCCAAACTTTCTACCAACATCGAGTTCGCCTGTTCTAACAGGTGCTGCAGCTCCCCCAAACGATGGATTTTTTGATGAAAGTGCAACCTTTGTTGGTGCGTTTGGTTCAACCGATTGGACAGCAGGCTGGGCTGATTTTACTCCAGTTGGATATGTAACTTCAGTTGAGGAAAACCAAATATCAACAACGCCGGTTGAATTTAACTTAACACAAAACTATCCAAATCCATTTAATCCAAGTACAAAAATTGTTTATTCAATTGCACAACCTTCTCAAGTAAAACTCATTGTTACTAATATTCTTGGTCAGGTTGTTGAAACCTTAGTCAACGATTTCAGATCAAATGGGACTTATGAAGTTACATTTGATGCGCAAAAATTAACAAGTGGATTATACATCTACACACTTGAAACTGGCTCGACTTCGATTTCTAAGAAGATGACTTTATTAAAATAAAATTGTTCTCTCTCCTCTCTCCTTCGACGATGGACGCTGCACTTTTGTAGCGTCCTTTTTATATTTTAGGTGTTAGAATGAAATCTATTATTCAAATATTATTCTCTTTATTAATAATCATCACAATTGTGATTTATCCCCAAAATGAAAAAAGTTTTTATTCTATTAGAGATTCAATTTCTTCAGAAAGGATAAAAGAGCATTTATTTATTCTTGCAGATGATTCATTAGAGGGCAGAGGAGTGGGCTTGAAGGGATCATCAATTGCAGCAAACTATATTGCTGAGAGATTTAAAGAATACTCATTAGAAATAATACCGAATCAAAACTCTTACTTTCAAAATATTCCTATGCACGGCAGTTATCCATTAAAAACATCGGAACTTTCAATTGCTTCGGAAAATGATACAATCCTTTTAGATCTTGGTGAAGATTATTTTCTTTACAGATGCGGGCAACAAACATTTATTCCAGACTATTTGCCGATAGTTTTTGTTGGATACGGAATTGTAGCTCCTGAATTTGATTACAACGATTATCAATCCGTAGATGTTGAAGATAAAATAGTTATTTATATTGATGGAGAACCTATTTCGAAAGATGAAGAATATTTCAATGGGTTATCACCGACAGTTTATAGTTACTCAGAATCAAAAAGAAGAATTGCAATTGGCAGAGGAGCAGCAGGGACAATTCAAATTTCTTTAGACCAATATGCTGACTGGACATCTGTTGAAAAGGATTTTAACTCTGAAGATGTTACACTTGCATATTCTGTTTCAAGCAATTTGAGTATTATCCTTAATCCAGACCTTGCAGAAAAACTTTTTCATAATTCTAAATATTCGTTTAACGATGTCCTATTAATGCATCAACAAAACCGGATGAAATCATTTCCATTAAAAGCAAAACTGAAATTTAGAGGTCAATTTAAAGAAAGAGATTTTATTGAAAGAAATGTTATCGGATTAATTAAGGGAAGTGATTCTGAACTTAATGATACTTATTTGCTAATCTCTGCCCATTATGACCATTTAGGAATTGGTGAGAAAGTAAATGGCGATTCTATATACAACGGTGCGCTTGATAATGCAATTGGAATTTCTGTTATGCTTGAATTAACAAAATCATTTTCAGAATTATATGTAAAACCAAAACGATCAATTATTTTTATTGCAACTACGGGGGAAGAAAAGGGATTGCTCGGATCAAGTTATTATATCGATAATCCTGTTGTACCGCTTTACAAAACAGTTGCAAACATTAATATAGATGGAATTGCTTTATTCAAAGATTTTCTTGGAGTGGTTCCCGTTGGTTCAGAGTATTCAACATTGGATAATTATCTCATTCAAACTACTGATAGCTATGGTTTAACGATTGAAGATATTCCGCCACAGTTTAGAAGTTTTGATGCATTTAATAAATCAGATCAACTTGCTTTTGCCCTTGGAGGAATTCCATCAATTTTAGTTTTGGAAGGATTAAATAACAAAACAAAAAGCAAAGATGATGTTTTAAATTCTTTTATCGATTACTATTTAAAAAAATATCACACTCCATTTGATGATCTGAATCAGGTAATTAATACTGAAGCTGCAGCTAAGCATGCTAAAGTGTTGTTTGATTTTGCTTTTAGAATAGCTGACCAAATTGAGGTTCCTGAATGGAAAAGCGGTTCACCATTTATCAACGCACGATTAAGATCAATTGCCGAGAAAAGATAAATGAAAACTCTGATTATTTTATTTTCAATAATTTTGATCTCTTCCTGTTCATTCAAACCAACAGAAAAAAAAGAAATTATTATTATTGGCTCGGATACGATGTTGGAATTAACATCAAATCTTGCTGAAGTATATATGAAACAGAATGTTGGTATTTCAGTTTTAGTTTCTGGCGGCGGAACAGCAACCGGTATTAAAGCTTTAATAAATAATCAAACCGATATTTGCACAGCATCAAGAAATCTAAAACCTGATGAAGCAAAATTTCTTGCTGATTATTACGGATCGCTTGGATTGGTTTTTCTTATCGCTAAAGATGCTTTGAGTATTTATGTTAATCCTAAAAATGATGTTATGGATTTAACTCAAGATGAACTTAAAAAAATATTTACAGGCGAAATAACAAATTGGAATGCATTGGGAGGTAAAAACTCCTCCATCATCCCGGTTATAAGAAATCCTAACTCAGGTACTTATCTTTATTTTAAAGAGCATGTATTGGAAGATGAGGAATACACAGATAATGCAAAAGTTGAATCTACTACTAAAGAAATTGTAAAGTCTATCGAAGAAAATGAGAATGCAATTGGTTATGGTGGAATGGGATATAAAGGAAATGTTATTCACGCAAAGATAAATGGTGTTGAACCATCTGAAAATAATGTAAGAAATGATACTTACTCAATAATAAGATATTTACACTTCTTTACAACAAAAACTCCCGGCGGTGAAGTTAAAAAATTTATTGATTGGGTGCTCTCACCTGCGGGACAAAGCATTGTCCGGAAATCTGGTTTTATTCCGTTATGGGAAAATAAATTATAAAAAGAATGATCGTAAAACAGACTTATCCGCCGCAACGGACTGTTCTACGGATTTAGAGCAAAAATTAGTTTTGTGCGAAAGTGAGTTATTAATTCACTTTATATACGTTGCTCAAAACCTTGAAGGTTTTACTATTCGTTAGCTAAATGATAGTTTTGTCCAATATAAAATATCAAATTTATTTTCATATAAAACCTTCAAGGTTTGGCTTTTGCGTGAGTGACTTATTAAATCCTAAAATCACCTGTTAACAATATGGTAACATTGATTTAACATTAGCTTAACATTAGACCGCAATGCTCTGCATATATTTCGCCCATCAAAAAAAGAAAGAGAGAGGTTCTATGAAAACAAAATTTTTCGTCCTTTGTACATTCCTATTCACAGCGCTTATGTTTTACAATTCTAACGCGCAAGATAAAAACGCAGTTGGAAGTGTTGGTCCCGTAAAATTCAGTGGATTGATGTTCGGTGATCTTTTTTATAATGCTAACGCAATAAATCCGGCTAACAAAGACATAAACGGTTGGCAATTCAGGAGAATTTATATTACAACAGACTATACCATCAACGATGATTTTTCAACCAGGTTTAGATTAGAAGCAGACCAGGGCGCTTTATCAACAAATAACAAGATTATACCTTTTGTTAAAGATGCCTGGTTAAAATGGAAAAATATTTTTTCCGGGTCTGATCTTGTTGTCGGTATTTCACCAACACCAGCTTATGATATTTCAGAAGGGGCTTGGGGATACCGCTCTTTAGAAAAAACCATTATGGATTATTTTGGTATTGTGCCCTCAAGAGATCTTGGTATTGATTTAAAAGGAAAAATTGATGAAAAAGGTACAGCCAATTACTGGTTAAAGATAGGAGACAATTCTGGTAACTCACCTGAATCAAATAAGTACAAAAGATTTTATGGTCAACTTCAATTCAAACCAAGTGATAACCTGCTGTTAACTGTATATGGAGATTTTGCTTCTAACGGACAAAAACGGGATCCTTTTGACGGACAATTAAAAAATAATTCTGCTTTTGTTGCTGCAGGATTCATTAACTATAAACAGGGTAATACATTTGCTTTGGGTCTTGAAGGTTTTATTAAGAGCCAGCAGAACAATTATTCTTCTACGGGAGCTGCTGCGTCTTTAGAATCACAAACAGGATTTGGGATTTCTGTTTGGGGTAAAGCATCCTTAACAGAAAATATTGGAATAGTAGGTCGTTATGATTCATTCGATCCAAATACAAATAGCTCAGCAATTAATGACAAACAAGGATTAATTATTGGGGCGGTAGATTTTAAAGTCGCACCTAAAGTCAGCATTATGCCTGGCATAGAGGTTCATACACTACAAGGTGCTAGCGACAGTGATGTAACCCCAAGAGTTACATTTTTCTGGGAATTTTAAGTAAGAATAAACTAAATTTAATTAAATCAAAACAAGGAGTTATCATGAAAAGTAAAATAATTTTAATTGCAGTCGTGCTTATGGGCGTATTTGCTACCTCTTCCTGTGCACAGATTAAATTAAACGGTGCAGGAGCTACTTTCCCATATGTAATTTATTCGAAATGGTTTGATGTATATCATCAAAAAACCGGGATCGAATTTAACTATCAGTCAATCGGAAGCGGTGGCGGAGTTAAGCAAACAATAGAAGGTACTGTGGATTTTGGTGCTTCAGATGCCCCGATGACAGAAGCCGAAATGAAAGCTGTTAAAGATAAACAGGGTACAGAAATTCTTCATATCCCTACAGTGATGGGCGCAGTTGTTGTTACTTATAATTTGCAATCCGTTGGTAAGGGATTAAAACTTACTCCGGAAGTTTTAAGTAATATATTTTTAGGCAAAATTACTAAATGGAATGATTCAAAAATAAGCGCAATAAATTCAGGCAAAAAATTACCTAATGTATCAATTATAGTTACTCACAGATCAGATGGCAGCGGAACCACAAACATATTTACTGACTATTTATCGAAAGTTAGTAAAGAATGGGAAAGCAAAGTTGGAACAGGTAAATCTGTAAATTGGCCTGTTGGTCTTGGTGGAAAAGGAAATGAAGGAGTTGCTGGTTTGGTTAAACAAACAGGTGGTGCAATAGGATACGTTGAGTTAGCCTATGCAGTTCAGAATACACTTGAGTATGCATTAATAAAGAACAAAGCAGGTAATTTTGTAGAGCCAACATTTGGATCAGTATCAGCGGCAGCAGCAGGAGCAATTAAAAATATGCCTGAAGATCTTCGCGTTTCTTTAACTGATGCAGATGGTAAAGACTCTTATCCTATTTCCGGTTTTACATGGCTGCTTGTTTACAAGAATATGAAAGATCAGAAAAAAATGGATGCTATTAAAACTTTCTTAAAATGGGCATTAACAGATGGAGAATCTTATGCAAAAGATTTATATTATGCACCACTTCCTAAAGAAGTTATTAAATTATGCCAGAAAAAGGTAGATCAGATAACACTTAAAAAGTAATGCCCGGTATAAATAATCCTGAAAATATTGAGAACCTGGAGCAGCAAAAAAATAATTTTGCTGCTTCATTTTTTAGTTTTAAAAGAATAACGGATAAAAATCCTGGTGATCTTATATTTGAAAATATTACCAGGTTTTTTGCTTTTATTGTTTTAAGTCTTGTGTTTTTGATGGCCTATGAAATGATCAAAGCATCTATACCTTCAATTGAAAAATTTGGTTTGAACTTTATCACCGGAAAAGAGTGGGACCCCGTTCTCGATAATTATGCTGCACTTCCATATATCTTCGGAACATTGTTCTCATCTTTACTTGCTTTATTAATCTCACTTCCTTTAAGTGTGGGCGTTGCAATTTTTTTATCCGAAATATCTCCTCGTTGGATTGAGCAGCCATTATCTCTGCTAGTCGAAATGCTTGCTGCCATTCCAAGCATTGTTTATGGATTGTTTGGAATTTTTGTATTGATTCCTTGGTTGAGAACAGAAGTTGAACCGTTTCTATCAGATAAACTTGGGTTTCTTCCATTTTTTCAAGGGCCGCCATATGGATTTGGAATGCTTGCCGCGGCTTTGATTTTATCTATAATGATCCTTCCCATTATAACTTCAATATCAAGAGATATTATGAGGGCTATCCCTGCTTCACAGAGGGAAGCAGCATTTGCACTTGGAGCGACAAAATGGGAAACAATAAAAATTGTGTTGACAGGAGCAAAATCTGGAATACTTGGTGCAACTTTACTTGGTCTTGGCAGAGCGGTTGGTGAAACAATGGCTGTTACGATGGTGATAGGAAACAGGGCAGATATTTCCTGGTCGCTTTTTAATCCCGGACACACGATGGCAAGCGTACTTGCAAATGAATTTGCAGAAGCCTCTTCAGAGATTTACGTGAGCGCATTAATAGAAATTGCACTACTTTTATTTATTATTACTATAATTCTTAATTCAATAGCCCGGTTAGTTGTTTGGAGTGTAACCAAAAAATATAAAACGACAAAAGCTTGAAAAATTCATTTCATTATAGAACCAGGAAAATAAAAAGTCTCGTGATGATATCTATCACAGCCATTTGCCTTGTGCTAGTGATTATCCCTCTCTTCCTAATCTTGTATTATACTGTTTCAAAGGGAATTAATTTTATCAACTGGGACTTCTTTACACAAATGCCGAAACCTGTTGGTGAAACTGGCGGTGGAATGGCTAATGCAATTGTTGGTACCGGAATTATGGTTGGTATAGGCAGCGCCTTAGGAATTCCAATCGGAATAATGTCCGGTATTTATTTAGCAAGTAAAGAGAATAGCTTGTTTGCTTCAAGCGTAAGATTTTTAACTGAAGTACTTAATGGAATTCCATCAATTGTAATTGGTGTAGTTGTTTATATTTTGCTGGTAATCCCAATGAAAAGATTTTCTGCACTTGCCGGTGGTATTGCACTTGGAATATTAATGATTCCTCTTATCACAAGAACTACGGAAGAAATGATTAGGCTTGTACCCAATTCATTCAGGGAAGCCGGGCTTGGCCTTGGTATTCCAAGATGGAAAACAACTCTTTTTATTATTCTTCCAGCCGCATTCAAAGGTATATTCACAGGAATTTTATTATCAATTGCCAGGGCAGTTGGAGAAACCGCACCATTATTATTTACAGCGCTTGGTAACAGATTCTGGTCAACTACAATTGATCAGCCCATTGCATCCATGACAGTATTTATTTACGATTATTCAAAGGCTCCATTTGATGATTGGAATCAGCAAGCATGGGCGGCAGCTTTTGTACTGATAGTTTTAGTACTTTTATTAAATATAGTTTTCAGGATAGTAACAAGAAAAACGTACACAACATAATTATTGAAATGAATCAAGTGATCACAGATAATAAGTTAACTAAAGAATCAATTCTAAATTATTCTATTCAAAGGATGGAAACTAAAAATTTGAATGCTTTTTTTGGAAGAGCACAAGCATTAAAAGATATAAGCATAACAATTCCACAAAATAAAATACTGGCAATCATAGGACCCTCTGGTTGTGGTAAATCTACTTTTTTAAGATGTTTAAATAGAATGCACGAAGAGGTTGGTGGCACTATTACAGGCTCGGTTACGTTGGATGGGATAGATGTGATGAAAACAGACCCGGTCAATCTTCGCAGGAAAGTAGGAATGGTTTTTCAGAGAGCAAATCCTTTTCCAACAATGTCAATTGCTGAGAATGTTATCGCAGGATTAAAACTAAATGGTTTACACAATAAAAATAAGCTTAAGGAAATAGTTGAAGAATCATTAAAAAAAACAGCTCTCTGGGATGAAGTAAAAGATTCTTTGGATAAACCTGGGAATAGTATTTCGGGCGGACAACAGCAAAGATTATGTATAGCTAGAACACTTGCTGTTGAACCGGAAGTAATTTTAATGGATGAACCGGCAAGTGCTCTTGATCCTATTTCGACATCAAAAATTGAAGAGTTGATCCACGATTTGAAAAAAAAATACACAATAGTAATTGTTACACACAATATGCAGCAAGCTGCCAGGGTCAGTGATAATACGGCCTTTTTTTATATGGGAGAATTAATCGAACTTACGTCAACTCGGCAAATGTTTTTATCTCCCTCAAAAAAACAAACTGAAGATTATGTAACCGGAAGATTTGGTTGATTTTTAATAATATAGTATTGTAATTCTATTATTGTTCAGGAAAATAAATGAAGGATGTTAAAATATCCGTTAAAGATTTGAATTTATTCTACGGAAAAAAACAAGCGCTGCTTAATGTTTCTTTTGATATTGCTTCGAAGAAAGTAACTGCATTGATAGGACCTTCAGGATGCGGTAAATCCACATTTTTAAGAACTCTTAATAGGATGAATGATTTAATCGATAAGGTCTCCATTACCGGGGATGTTATAATTGACGATAGTAATATCTATCAAGATAATATTGATGTTGTTCAACTAAGAAGAAACATTGGGATGGTTTTTCAAAAACCTAACTTGTTTCCCAAAACCATTTATGAAAATATTGTGTATGGCTCAAAGATAAATGGAATAAGTGATAAAAAAACACTTAATGAAATAGTTGAACGTACTTGTGTTCAGTCAGCAATATGGGAGGAAGTAAAAGATAGATTAAATGAAAATGCACTTAGTTTGTCCGGTGGTCAGCAGCAAAGATTATGTATCGCACGTGCCCTTGCAGTTGAACCTGAAATAATTTTGATGGATGAACCCGCAAGTGCGCTTGATCCAATTTCAACTGCAAAGATTGAAGAACTAATACACGAACTAAAACAATTGTACACTATTGTTATCGTTACGCACAATATGCAACAAGCTGCACGAGTTAGTGATATGACAGCATTTTTCTATCTCGGTGAATTAATAGAGTACGACAGAACAACTAAAATCTTTACCAATCCTTCTAAGAAACAAACTGAGGATTATATTTCAGGAAGATTTGGTTGAGAAAAAATAATTTGTATTGTCATTTCGAAGAAGTCCTCGACTGAGAAATCTATTCGCTTATAATAGATTTAGATTTCTCACCCGATAAATCGGGTTCGAAATGACATTAAGTGAATTATAAATTAAGTTAGAAATATTTTATTGAGACAACAAAGGAAATAAAATGGAAAGACTATTAGACGAACATCTTGAAAAATTAAAAACGCGTGTTATAAAAATGTGCAGCCTTGTTGATGAACAATTGCAATTTGCTATCAGAGCTTTTGAAGAAGAAAATGTTGAACTTGCTACTTTGGTAATTGAGCGGGATAAAAAAGTAAATAAGTACGATGTAAAAATTGATAAAATTTGCTTAAAGATTTTTGCATTGGCTCAGCCGGTTGCTATGGATTTACGATATATTATGTCTTCACTAACGATTAACAGTAACCTGGAACGAATGGGTGATATTGCTGTTAATATAGCTGAAAATGTTTTGATAGTTAAAAAGAAACCATCGTTCTACGCTCAAACAAAACTTGAAGAGATGTTTAAAATTTCTCAGGAGATGTTAAAAAATTCAATTGATGCTTTTATTGGTGGAAATGCTGAGCTTGCTAAAAAAGTAATCTTATCAGATGATATTATTGATAAATTGAATGCCGATAATCATCAGATACTTAAAGATATTATGAAACGGAACCCCGATAACATTGAGCCTGCAGTTGCTCTGCTTGTTATCTCGCGTGAATTAGAAAGATTAGCCGATCACTCAACTAACATTGCAGAAGATGTTTTCTTCATCGTAGAGGCTCAGTTGATAAAACACAAATATGAAAAATACATTTTTAGCGAAGAGGAAACTGAAAATGGAAGTGATAATGAAACTGAAATGGATGATGATAAATCATAGAATGATTTGCCTGAACTAAAATGTACTTTTAAGTACTGTCAGATTGTGACACAAATCCATCGAAATATGATTTGAGTAACAGAAAATACTAAGACAAAAGGGATTCAATTGATTTAGACAAAACTTCCTTAATAGTGTTTGCTTTATTTGGATTGCTTAATAAACTTAATTTACTTGCACACAAAATTCCCCAGCTATACATCACTAAAAAATTAGGCAAAGCAGGACTAATGCTAATAATCTTTTCTTTGTAAGCGATGTTTAATATTTTTTTTACACATTCTTCTTCTTTAATCAGCATTGATATTATTTGTTCAGTTTCTTTCTCTAAAGCCTTCTCATTATAAAGGTTCAGTAAAGTTTCATAAATCAATTTGTAATTTCCCTGTACTCCATCTTTAAGGGAAAAATAATCTAATATTTTTTCCTCAACTCTTTTTGATTCAATATTAAATATTGCTTTTATCTGCTCTAAAAATAATTCAATCTCCCATTTTAATGTTTCAATGTAAAGATCATCTTTAGAAGTAAAGTAATGATATATTGTTGCCTTCCCGATTCGAATATCACGTGCTACTTCGTCAAGTGTAGTTTTGTTTAAACCATGCCGGGCAAATCTTTTTGCCGCCGCTTTTATTATTTGGATTTTTCTTTCGTTTGCCAAAGTAGATATTTTATTTGTTGCTAAAAAATAATCATAACATATTTAACAAGTAAGAGGCTCCTGAAACTAATTCTCTAATTTTGAATTACTAATTCACCTTACACATTTGTCATGCTGAATTCATTTCAGCATCCAAAAATTTTAATAAAGAAGATTCTAAATCAAGTTCAGAATGACATAAACGTTATTTTTTCGTAAGGTGATTTATTAACAAAGAATGGATTAATCACAAAACTCAGAATGACAACTACCAAACATCCTATCACGTTGTACCAAAGAAATGGAATTGAAGTAAACAGAAAACAATAAAGTACAACAGCTTCTGCAATTATTGCACTTACAAAAACCGAATTGCCGGAAATCTTTTTTGTATAAAATGCTGCAAGAAAAATTCCGAGTATAGTTCCATAAACTAAAGAGCCAAGAATGTTTACAGCTTCAATCAAAGAACCAAGCTCACTTGCAAGCAGTGCAAATGCAATAGCATAAATTCCCCAGCCAACTGTTGCATACTTAGAGAACTTCAAATAGTGTTTATCGCTTGCATTTTTATTTATCAGTCTTTTGTAAATATCTATTAACGAAGTTGAGGCTAATGAGTTTAATTCCGCAGAAGTTGAAGACATTGAAGCAGCAAGGATTGCCGCAAGTAATAAACCTATCAATCCTACAGGTAAATAATTTACAATGTACGTAATGAATATGTAGTTTGTATCGTTTGTATCAGCATTGGGATTATTTTTCTTAATAATTCCCTTAGCACTTGCCTTAATTACATTTTCTCTTTTTGAAATCGTACTTAATTCATTCTTGATATCTTCACTTGAACTTAAACTTGATCTTGAACTCTCATCAAGCATCTCCCGCAGTTTTTCTCGTTTCTGATTTTGTAATGATTCAAATTCATTTTCAAGTTGTGTATAATCTTTAGCGTAAGAACCTGATTTAACTTTTTCCATTTCAACAGGATTAAAAAATAGTGGGGGAGTAACAAATTGAAAGAACACAAATACCATCGCACCAATAAATAAAATAATAAACTGCATAGGAATTTTTACTAACCCATTTACAAGCAATGCCATTCTGCTTTGTGTGATATTTTTTGCAGCAAGATATCTTGCAACTTGTGATTGATCTGTTCCAAAATAGCTGAGCATTAAAAATGTTCCACCAATAATTCCAGACCAGAATGTATATCGATCAGAAAGATTAAATGAAAAATCAATCGCATTTAATTTCCCCATTTTACCAGCAATGTAAGCGGCATCAGTAACAGAAATATCTTTCGGCAGTAAAATGTAAATCATAATAAATGCAGCAAACATGCCAACTGTAATGATAACCATCTGCAAAATATGTGTTTTGTTTACTGCATTAGTTCCACCAATAGTAGTGTAAACAATAACCATCGCTCCGATAAGTATAATTGTAATATTTAATTCCCAGCCAAGTATAACAGAAAGAATTAATGCGGGAGCATAAATTGTAAATCCTGCTGCTAATCCTCTTTGAGTAAGAAATAAAACACTTCCAAGAATTCTGTTTTTAAGATCAAATCTTTTTTCTAAATATTCATACGCTGTGTAAACATTAAGTTTACTGTAAATCGGAACGGCTGTGATCGAAAGAATTATCATTGCAATCGGTAACCCTAAATAGAACTGCACGAAGCGCATTCCATCAACATATGCTTGTCCGGGAGTAGAAAGAAAAGTAATAGCACTTGCTTGTGTTGCCATAATTGATAATGCGACAACCCACCACGAACTGGTTTTGCCTGTTCGCAGATAATCATCAACATTTTTTGCTTTGCGTGTTTTCCACGCGCCGTAAAAAACGATGAAGCCTGTAAATCCGCACATCACTATCCAGTCGATTGTACTCAACTGAATGCCTTTGTGAAGAGATAGAAAAGTAAAATGAGAATAAGTAATTCACCGAAGACAAATAAATATATTTTATTCCACGAACCAAGAAGCGGAGGTTTATCTTCAATTAAATTTTTAGAATCATCATCCATTTATTTGCCGGAGTAAAGTAAGTTGATAAATAGTTTTATTGCTCCTTCAACTCCCGCAGGAATCTCTCTAAAAAAAGATAAACCTGTATAAACAAAAGTTCCTTTACCATACTTTGTAATTAATAATGAACCGGTTTTAGGAGTTTCACCTTTATCATTCATAGATAAAAGTGCTGTATAATTTTTATCCCATTCATTTGGGAAATATAAACCGCGTTCCTGAATCCATCCATTAAAATTTTCATTTGTAATTTTAAATGGTTTGTTAAAAACTTGATTACTGCTATCCAGTATTTCTACTATTGAATTTTCATCCGTTACTCTATCGCGGGATAGTTTTAATGGAAGTACGCCCGGTTCTGTTACAAGATCACCAGTAGTGTTGTATTGTGAAATCAATGTTCCACCTTGTTCTACATATTTTACAAGTTCTTTATGAAATGCAGCAAGATTGTCTCTTGTATTGTATGCTCTAATTCCGGTTATGATTGCATCATACTGTTCCAGGTTGTTTGAACTGAAGTGCTTATTATCCATAATCGTGACATCAAATCCAAGATCAGTTAGAAAGTCAGGAATCTTATCGCCGGAGCCAACAATGTATCCAATCTTTTTAACGCCGTCTTTCTCAAAGTTGAATAACTCGAGTTTTGATTTAGCCTCATAAAAAATTGTTTGAGGCAGTATATGTTTGTATTCAATTCGCGTTAAACTTTTTGAAAATGTTTTATTATCAATTACAACTTTTGCAGACAAACCTGAAATAGACTTATCATTTGATGGAAAAACTTTTACATAAAAATCTTTTTTCTGATTTTTCTTTCCAAACTGAAAATCAATTTCAGCAGGTTCAATTTTCCATCCATTACTGGAATTGAGAATAATTTTTCCGGCAGAAGAATCCTTAAATGATTGTAGCGTAACTTTAATTTCTTTTTCATTTGAACTGCTAAAAAAATAAATGTCCTTCTCAATGTTTACTGTAACAGGCGGCGTGATAACAACTGATTTATAAACTTCACCATCAACGGGATCAGTTAACCTTTGATAAATTGGAATAGATAATTTTATTGAATGATTTTTATAACTAATTATAAAATCACAATTCAATTTGGATTTATCTTCAGGTAAACCAATTAATTCTTGATCATTTATTTGAAACATCCCTACACCATGATTTTCTTTTAACCAATATGGCTGGGAGATTTGAGTATTTTCAGGAATGTAGATGTTAAAGTCGTAAGATTTAATTTCACCTCGATTTAAATTATCTGAAAGCTGATTATGATTATTGAGGAAGCTCAATTCTATTTTATTAAGAACTAAATCCAAACTACTTCTATTAACAATTGATGCTTTTACTTTTAAAGTATCTCCAATAGAAACAAATTCATTTTCAGAGATAGCTTCAATCCAGATTCCAGCACAAGAGCGAATTAGTTCTGTTACCTCTTTTAATTTAACTTCACGCCAATAATCATCTTTCAGACTTTTTATTTTTTCATAAATCATAAATAAATTATTCAAACTTGCAGATGGATTTTCATCATTAAAATCTTTTAAGGTCGCTTGTATCATTTGATGAATTTCATCTCCACCTTCAACGCGTGTCCAACTAAGATCAATTCCTTCAAACATATCATTTTTAACAGAATCACCTTTTTGAAGCATAAAATAATTTAAGGTGTTATTACGAATTCCAGATGAACCGAAACCCTGACTCTTATGCATCGATCTGCTTAACGCTGAAATTTCTGTGTAAGATTTTCCAAGCAAAGAATTAAATTCTCCAAGATTTATAGATGGAATTTTTGAAAGGTCAGTCTTTGAATTTTGCAATGCAGGAAGCCAGGCATTCCAGAAAACTCTTCTTGGTTTCCAGACGTTCAAATATTTTAGTTGTTCAGGAAATGCTTTTAGGTTACCGGCTAATTCAAATGCTTCTAACGCTAAAATCGCAGATGCGGTATGATGTCCGTGCCCGCCTTCACCTGTTGCGGGGAATCTGGTGATAATAATATCAGGACGAAATTTTCTAATCACCCAAACAACATCGCTTAAAACTTTTTCTTTATCCCAAAATTCAAAAGTTTCTTGTGAAGATTTTGTATAACCAAAATCTATAGCACGAGTAAAAAATTGCTCGCCGCCGTCGCGCTTTCTCGCTTCGAGTAATTCTTGTGTTCTTAAAACTCCAAGTTGTTCAGATTGTTCTGTCCCGATTAAATTTTGTCCGCCATCACCGCGTGTTAATGAAAGATAACCTGTTCTTAATAATTTTCCTTTTGCAAAGTATGCAATCAATGAAGTATTTTCATCATCAGGATGAGCCGCTAAATATAAGACGCTTCCAAGTACATCAAATTTATTTAATGTTAATTTTATTTCTGATGAATTAAGCGCCGGCTGAGGTTGAGAAAAAAGCGTTGTGAAAGAAATAATTAGGAGTAGAATAACAATCTTAAGTTTCATAAATTTTTCTGTAATTATTAATCGGTAAAAAGTTGTTCCGATTATAGCATATTAGTGTTAAATATCCAAGATAAAATGTTTGAACGGTATTTAGGTCCCATATATCAACAGCAAAAGTACGGCTTCATCATTTATCATTAAATATCTTCTTTTAATGATAAGAATAAATCATTATTTTTGTTTGAAAATAAAGGAACTAATATGAGACAGGTAATTCAAATTTCAATTTTCAAGGGTGAACAATATTATGTCGCTGAGGGTGTAAACATTCCCATTGTAACTCAAGGGAAAACCTATGATGAACTCTTTTATAATCTGAAAGAAGCTCTCAATCTGTTTCTTGAAGATGAAGATTTATCGAAGTACGATATTCAGGCTAACCCTGCTATTATAGCAAATCTTGAATTAAATAATATACTTTATGCCTAAGCTAATTATAAGGTTTGTTATATCTTAATTTAGAGCTAAATTAAGACTGTAATTTAGATATAAATAAAGGACTAAGTAATGAAAAATATTTCTGTATCAAACGATATAATTCCTGTTGGACAATTTAAAATAGGTTTGGCTAAATACTTAAAGGATATACAAATCAGAAAAAGTTCACTTGTCATTACTCAAAATGGTAAACCAGCCGGTGTTTTGATATCCCCCAAAGAATTTGACGACTTGCGCGAAACTAAATTATTTATTGAATCAATTTCCCGAGGTCTTAAGGATATAGAAAATGGTGATATCTATTCAACTTCACAATTAAAAAATGAGTTAAAGAAAAACAGAACTTCAAAAATGTTATGAAAATACATTGGACGAAGGAATCACTAAACAATCTTAAGCAGATTGAGGATTATATTTCTGAAGATAACCTAAATGCTGCAAATAATCTTGTTGATAAAATTATATTTTTGGCAGCAGATCTAAAAAATTTCCCAAACAAAGGAAGAATAGTTCCGGAGTTATCAATAGATCAAATAAGAGAAATATTGTATAAGAATTATAGAATAGTTTATCTGATTAAAAAAAACTCAATTGAAATCCTTACGGTGTTCGAAGGTCATAAATTATTACATATTGAAGATCATCTGAGTTAACGTCACAGTAATGTCTAAAACAAGTAAGTTATTAAAGCAGGTTACACAAAAAAGTTAAACCTTGAAGGTTTTTACTTGAAAATAAATGTGATCCGCCGCGGCGGAGTATTTTAGACTGAACTAAGTTAGAAAAACCTTCAAGGTTTTCTATAACATGCATAAATTGAATTATTAATTATAGAAAAAACTATGTCAGTAACATTAAATCAAATTGTAATAGGCGATAACAGACCATTTGTTCTAATTGCCGGACCTTGTGTAGTTGAAAATGAAAAGATGATTCTTGAGACTGCAGAAGCAATTAAAAAAATTACTGGTGAAGTTGGTATCCCATTTATTTTTAAATCAAGTTTTAAAAAAGCTAACAGAACAAACTTAAAATCATTTACTGGATTGGGCGATAAAGAATCAATTGCTATCCTAAAAAAAGTTAAAGATATACTTAAGCTATCTGTTGTTACTGATATCCATACTGAATCTGACATAAATAAAGTTGGCGATGCTGCAGATATTTTACAGATACCGGCATTCCTTTCACGCCAAACTGATTTGCTTATCGCTGCGGGTGAATCAGGGAAAGTTGTAAATATTAAAAAAGGACAATTCCTTGCACCCGAAGATATGAAGTATGCCGCAGAAAAAGTTGCATCAACCGGAAACAATAAAATATTATTTACAGAACGCGGTACTACTTTTGGTTATCATAATCTTGTTGTTGATATGCGTTCGCTTGTGATTATGAAAGAACTTGGCTATCCTGTTGTTATGGATGCAACTCACGCTGTCCAGCTCCCAAGTAAAGATTTAACAAGCGGCGGTCAGCCAAAATTTATTAAACCACTTGCACGTGCTGCAATAGCTGTTGGAATTGATGCATTGTTTCTTGAAGTTCATCCTGATCCCAAAAATGCGTTAAGTGATGCCGCAAGCCAGTTGCCGCTTTCGGAATTGAAAGAACTTTTGGTCGAATTAAAAAAGATTGATCAGATAATAAAAAATTATAATTGATCCGTAAAGGAAATTTTAAATTG
This sequence comes from Ignavibacteriaceae bacterium, assembly GCA_036170275.1. GTDB lineage: Bacteria > Bacteroidota > Ignavibacteria > Ignavibacteriales > Ignavibacteriaceae > IGN3. The sequence continues at coordinate 3,738 of JAVHOU010000225.1, read as the reverse complement.
AATGAAATAATTAATAACGGAAAAGAAGTTATCAGAATAGAAGCCGCAGCAGTTGCGGATCTTCAACAAAGTATCAATGAAGATTTTGTGAAAGCAGTTGAAACTATTTTTGCTTCAAGCGGAAGAGTTGTTTTAACCGGAATGGGAAAATCTGGTTTGATTGCCCGAAAAATTGTTGCAACATTAAACTCAACAGGGACTGCGGCAATTTATCTTCATCCAACCGATGCACTTCACGGTGATCTTGGGATGGTAAGAAGTGAAGATGTAGTTATACTTATTTCTAAGAGCGGCGAGACGGAAGAAATATCAAATCTTCTTCCGATGTTAAAGCGAATGAATGTAAAACTAATTGCAATGTGCGGAAACAAAGATTCCAAACTTGCACGCGAGTGCGATCTTTTTCTTAACATAGCGGTTAAAGAAGAAGCTTGCCCTTATGATCTCGCACCAACCGCCTCAACAACAGCTACATTAGCTTTAGGTGATGCAATCTCGGTATCATTGCTTAAGAAAAGAAATTTTACTGTGCAGGATTTTGCACTTCTTCATCCGGGCGGAAGTTTGGGAAAACGCTTATCATTAAAAATTAAAGAGGTGATGATAACCGGAGAACGAATTCCAAAAGTAAACAAAGACACTTCCATCAAAGATGTGATTTTTGAAATTACAAGTAAACGACTTGGCACTACTTGTGTTTTAAATGAAGATGGAACGCTCGCAGGAATTATCACCGATGGTGATTTAAGAAGATTGCTTGAGAAGACGCTTAATATTAGCGGGCTTTATGCTAAAGATGTTATGACAACTAAACCAAAAGTTTTAAAGGGAGATATCCTTGCTTCATTCGCGTTACAGCAAATGGAAAATTTTAAGATTACGAGTCTTGTAATTGTAAATGATCAAAATCAACCCGTTGGAATAATCCATCTGCACGATTTAATTAATCTTGGATTACAAAGCAGATGAAATTTATTGCACTCATAGTTGCAGTAACAATTCTTTTCACTTTCTGTTCATCAAAAAGAGTGAAGCCTTCCATAGATGCAAGCCTTAAAGTTGGAGAACTGCCTTCACAGGAGAGTTGGAATTCAACAATTACTTTTTCTGATTCCGGAAAAACAAAAGCAATACTATGGACGGGACATTTGAAAAAGTACGATGATAAGAGAGAAACCTTTATGGATGAAAATTTAAAAGTAGATTTTTATGATCAGAAAGAAATTCATACATCAACATTAACTTCAAAGCAAGGAAGAGTTGATGAAACTACAAATAATCTTTATGCAATAGATAGTGTTGTTGTTTTTAGCGATAGCGTTACAATTAAAACCGAAGAAATGATGTGGAGAAATAAAGACCGCAAAATTGTTTCAGATAAATTTGTTACAGTAATTTCACATCAAGAACGAATAGAAGGATATGGCTTTGAATCCGATCAGAATCTGAAAAATTATGTTATTTATAATATTACTTATGTTACAAGATCGGATACGGCGCAATGAGATTAAAGGATTATCCCAGAACAAGTCAGCGTGTCATTTCGACCACGATTTATCGGGGGAGAAATATTTTAAATCATAATCTTAAAGATTTCTCAGTCGAGGACTTCTTCTAAATGACATTCAGATTCTTAAATAACACAGCAATTAGACTATTATTATTGGTCATCATTCTTTTCTATTCTAATTTAACATTTGCACAACAAAATAAATTAATAACTGTTATCGGTGATTCGCTTGTAGGAAAAATGATCAATGGTGAATCTACACGCGAAGTATACGGAAACGTTGTGCTTACTCAGGGCAATGTTGTTATTACTTGTGATAAAGCCATTCAGTACATTTCCAGAAATGAAGCCGAGTTAATTGGAAATGTAATTGCTAAAAAAGATACGCTCACAATTAAAACTCCGCATGGATATTATTATGGCAATCTTAGCAAATCAAAAAGTAATTCCGGAGTTTATTTAGATGATAAAAAAGTTATCCTTACTGCTGATAGCGGTGAGTATTACTTTAACGAAGATCGTGCTTTTTTTGAATCAAGAGTAAAACTTTATGATACAACAACAACCCTTACATCAAACCAGCTTACTTATTATCAGCAGCAAAACAGGGCAATAGCAGTTGGTAATGTTGTTATCATCGATGCAGAAAATAAAATTATTGCTGATACTCTTGAACATTTTCGAAATACAAAAATTACTTTTGCATTTAGTAATATCCACTTAATAAATCTCAAAAATAATTCTGAAATTTATGGTGAGCATCTTGAAGATTATCATGATCGAGGTTATTCAATTATTGATGTTAAACCATTGTTCATTCAGGTTGATACGACATACATTGAACGTGATGACAGCACAAAAGAAATGCAATTTGATACTCTGTTTATTAAATCCAGAATAATGGAAGCTTACCGCGATTCTTCACAAAGATTTTTTGCGATTGATTCTGTTAGTATTCTTAAAAGTGATTTTGCTTCTAAGAATGATCTAACTATGTTTTACCGCGAAGAAAATAAAATCATAACAAAGAAAATAAATGAAACAGCAAAGCAGCCAATACTTTGGTATGAAAGATCACAACTAACCGGCGATTCTATTACAATCTATCTTGATGATAATAACATAAAACAGCTTGATGTTGATGGAACTTCATTTATGCTTTCGCAGAATGAAAATTATTTAGAACGATATGACCAAACTTCAAGTGCACAGATTAAAATGTTTTTTACAGATAATAAAATAAATCGCGCTGAGTTTTACGGAAATGTTTATTCGATTTATTTTATGTATGACGGTGAAACAAAAAACGGATTGACTAAATCAAACTCAGCAGCGACGACAGTATTATTTGAGGACAATGATGTGACTGAAGTGAAACTTTATAAAAATCCTGCAAGCGAATACTATCCTGAGAAGCAGGTAACTGGGAATGAAAAATCGTATCTTTTACCCCGGTTTGTTGTAATGCAAAACAAACCAACTAAAAAAGAAATGTATAAACTTTTAAATGAGCTTCGATAATTATTATGAGCACAACTTTAAGAAGTGAAAATCTTGTTAAGATTTATAAAAAAAGAATCGTTGTTAATAAAGCCTCCATTCAGGTTTCCAAAGGTGAGATTGTTGGATTGCTTGGACCAAATGGAGCAGGAAAGACAACAACATTTTATATGATAACCGGAATGATAAAACCTGAATCCGGAAGCGTATTTCTTGATAACAATGATATTACAAAAGTCCCAATGTACAAACGTGCACGAATGGGAATAGGATATTTACCTCAGGAAGCATCAATCTTTAGAAGCTTATCTGTTGAAGATAATTTACTAGCTGTTTTAGAAATGACAAACCTTGATGCGAAACAGCGCAAAGAAAAATGTGAAATACTTCTTGAAGAACTAACTATCACTCAAATCAGAAAGAGTAAAGGATTTCAATTGAGTGGCGGTGAACGAAGAAGAACAGAAATTGCACGTGCACTTGCCACTGATCCAAGTTTTATTTTACTTGATGAACCTTTTGCAGGTGTTGATCCTATTGCTGTTGAAGATATTATGAATATCGTTTCAAAGCTTAAAAATCGTGGCATTGGCGTTTTAGTTACCGATCATAACGTACACGAAACTTTAAGCATAGTAGATAAAGCTTATATTCTTATAAATGGAATAATATTTAAACAGGGTAATGCTGATGAACTTGCAAATGATGAGGAAGTAAGAAAACTTTAT
>JAVHOU010000224.1:0-8614 GCA_036170275.1 Ignavibacteriaceae bacterium | reverse complement strand
ACCCCCAACCTGCGGTTTTGGAGACCGCTGCTCTACCAATTGAGCCACTGACGTATAAATCATTTGGTTTCTTTAAAAATTACGTGTTTACGAACCACCGGGTCATATTTTTTATATTCTACTCTAGCCGGATGTGTCCTTTTATTTTTAGAGGTAGAGTATCTATAGCCTGAACCAGCGGTACTTTCTAAAACAATTATTTGCCGAATATTACTCTTTGCCATTTATTTCTCCTTTAACAAATCAAAACTTATATATTTGAGCTGACGACCGGGATTGAACTGGTGACCTCATCCTTACCAAGGATGTGCTCTACCAACTGAGCTACGTCAGCGGGAATCAAAATCAACAAAAATCCATTTACAATAGTCAGTTTTAGAGCGGGAGACGGGACTCGAACCCGCGACCAACAGCTTGGAAGGCTGTGACTCTAGCCAACTGAGTTACTCCCGCATTCTAATTTTAATGTGAAAATTCATTAAAAAACCTATCCTCCCTAACAAATGTCGTGGGCGGCGAGGGATTCGAACCCCCAAAGGCGCATGCCAACGGATTTACAGTCCGCCCCGGCTCTCCAACTCCGGCGTCCGCCCATAGTAATGCTAAAATAAATGCGAGCAACAAATATATTTTTATTCAAATAAAAATGCAAATATATTTAAGGGATATTATTAGGGACGATTAACGGAAGAAAATCCACTTTCCAATTTTTTAATGTTTCCAAAGTTCTCTATCAAGACTTCGATATTGAATTGCTTCGCTGATATGTTGTGGCAAAATGTTCTCTGAATTCTCTAAATCTGCAATAGTTCTGCTTACTTTTAAGATTCTGTCATAAGCTCGAGCCGATAGACCCAGCTTAGTCATCGCCATTTTAAGTAGTTCTTCGCCTTGCTCATCCAATTTGCAGAATGTTCTAACTTCTTTTGAACCCATATCTCCATTATTAAATACTTGCTTAAGTTCTTTAAATCGTTCAAGTTGAATTTTTCTCGCAGCAATAACTCTTTTTCTTATCTCTTCTGATTTTTCACCATAAGATTTTGAAGAGAGTTCCTTATACTTAACCGCCGGAACTTCGATATGAATATCAATTCTGTCCAACAAAGGACCAGAAATTTTTGCCATGTATCTTTGAATTTGAGGAGGTGCGCAAGTGCATTCTTTATTTGGATCTGTATAGAAGCCGCATGGACAGGGATTCATAGCAGCAGCCAACATAAAGTTTGCAGGAAATTCTAATGATAATTTAGATCTGCTTACTGTTACTCGTGAATCCTCAAGCGGCTGACGTAAAACCTCTAAAACGTTTTTTTTGAATTCTGGTAACTCATCCAAAAATAAGACACCAAAATGCGCAAAAGAAACCTCACCAGGTTTTGGAAATGAACCGCCGCCAACTAAAGCTGCATCAGATATTGTATGATGTGGACTTCTAAACGGTCTTTCCGTTATGATTGCCTTGCTCTTTGGTAGAATTCCGGCAATAGAATGTATCTTCGTTGTTTCAAGTGCTTCATCGAAAGTTAATGGTGGAAGTATTGATGGTAATCTTTTCGCAAGCATTGTTTTTCCAGATCCGGGGGGACCAATCATAATAATATTATGTGCGCCTGCAGCAGCAACCTCTAACGCACGTTTAACATTTTCTTGTCCTTTAACATCAGAAAAATCTAATTGATAATTGTTAATTGCAGAAAAAAGTTCATTTTTATTTGTACAAGTTTTTTCAGGATTTGATTCTTCATTTAAAAAAGATATTACTTCGGTTAGATTTTCAAACCCATAAACATCAATTCCATCAACGATGGCAGCTTCATTTGCAGATTCCTTGGGCAAGATAATTCTTTTTATCCCTTTTTTCTTAGCTTCAACAGCTATGGGCAGCGCACCTTTTATATGACGCAAAGTTCCATCTAAAGATAATTCACCAAGAAAAATTGAATCTTTCAAAAACTTATCACTTACAATTTCTTCAGCAGCAAGAATCCCAATTGCAATTGCAAGATCAAAAGAACTTCCTTCTTTTTTAATATCCGCCGGGGCAAGGTTAATTGTAAATTTTTTAAGCGGGAATTTTATATCCGAGTTTTTTATTGCAGCAATTACTCGTTCGCGGCTCTCTCTTACAGCATTATCTGGTAAGCCAACAATTATAAATCCAGGTATTTGCTTTTCAACATGAGTTTCAACTTCGACTATATAGGCATCAATTCCGTAAGTAGCACTTGTTAATGTTTTGGATAACATGATTTAATCTAGAAATTTTATTCGGGTTTTATAATTGAAACATAAGGTAAGGTAATTCGCCCCAAGTTTAAATTATACTTTCAATCTTAAAACAAAATTAATTAAAAGAACTTTTATCTATAATTTCTTAGGAAATCAATTCTATCCTGCAATTGATTTACAGGAGTTAAGAGTTTATCCTTACCGTAAATTGCATCTTCTCTATTGTTAAAAGCCAACTCATAATCTTTACTCATAACAATGGCTTCTTCAGGACAAACTTCTTCGCAGAAGCCACAGAAGATACATCGCAGCATATTTATTTCAAATTTTAAAGGATATCTTTCTTTTTCTCTTTCAGTTTCTGCGGCTTGAACTTCAATAGCAAGTGCAGGACAAACTCGTGAACATAGCCCGCAAGCAACACAACGTTCTTCTCCATTCTCTTCCTGAACAAGTACAGGTCTGCCGCGGTAAGATTGAGGTGGAATAAATTTTTCTTCCGGATACTGCATAGTAAATTTTGGTCTGAACATAGTTCTAAATGTTAGAGACAAACCTTTAAAGATTTCCGGAATGTATATCTTTTCCATAAAGGTTAAATCTTTAATTCTTCTTTTTGCTGGTATGTTATTACCTGACATCAAAACTCCTGATAATATTTTCTTTCTTTATTTACAGATGAACAATATTAAATTATAATTTAAAGATCATGATTAAAACGGCAACCCAAAGTATATTAAATAATGACAAAGGGAACATCACTTTCCATCCAAGGTTCATTAACTGATCATACCTGAATCTTGGGATACTCCATCTTACCCAGATGAAGAAAAATAATAGCGCTCCAACTTTTACAAAAAATCCTGCAACTTGTAATGCAATTACCAATCCTGAGGATAAACCTAAATTTTCTATGTAAGGAATTTGCCATCCGCCCAGATAGAGTGTAACAATAAGTGTACTTGCAATTAACATATTTGCATACTCGGCTAAAAAGAATGCGGCAAATTTCATACTGCTGTATTCAGTGTGATAGCCGCCGACAAGTTCCGGCTCGGCTTCAGGTAAATCAAATGGTAAACGATTAGTTTCTGCAAATGCTGATACTAAAAAAGTTATAAATCCAATTGGCTGAATAAATGCATTCCACATCAAACCAGATTGTGATTGTACAATTGCCATCGGTCTTAATGATTGCGATAAAAGTATAACACCGCCGACAGAAAAGCCCATTGAAATTTCATAAGATATCATTTGCGCAGATGATCTGATTCCACCCAGAAGCGAATATTTACTTCCTGATGACCATCCAGCAAATGTAATTGCATAAACTCCGAGTGAAGTAAGAGCTAGTACATAAAGTATTCCAATATTAACATCCGCAATTACCATTGGTATCTGATAACCTGCAATCGTAATTCCTGGTCCAATTGGAATTACTGCGTAAGTAGTGAACGCAACAAATAGTGCAATCATAGGCGCAAGTGCATGAATTTTTTTGTTTGCGACATCAGGTACAATATCTTCTTTAAAAAGAAGTTTGAACACATCAGCAAAAGATTGAAGAAGTCCGTACCAGCCAACTCGGTTTGGACCTATTCTGTTTTGTGCCCATGCACTTATTTTCCTTTCAAAGTAAACCAGATAAGCTGCTGTTAAAAACATTAACACAAGAACAATTACAATTCTAATTAACAAAAAATTGTAAAAACTTATGATTGACCACAGAAAATTCCAGATTGCATCCATTAAAATTTTATTCCTTATAACCTAAATTTTTACAGTAGATTTTGAAGTTATTGATTTTAATTGCACACCAAGTTCGCCAAGCTCATCGTAATCTAATCCTTTAAATGCATCAATCGAATTTGATAAATCAAGTATAATATCCTCCGCCATATTGTATTTTAATTTGTGCCCCATTGCAGAAGCTAGTCCCGTTAAGATTTTCCAGCTTGATCTTGCATCAAAATGTTTGCCTTGTGCCCAACGATCGTACTTTGTTCCGAACTTATCCAAACGACTCATTGACATTCCTTCAAGAGCACGATCAATATCCAGCGTTGCAATTGCTGGACGAATTCTTTGTGCTCTTCCTGCAAAGTTTACAAACGTTCCATTTTTTTCTGCATAAGTTGCTGCAGGAAAAACTATATCTGCAAGTGCGGATGTTTTATTAAAATTAGTTGCATTGATAATTAATAAATCGAGTTTTGCTAAAATGTTTTCTAGTTCCGGATTATCATTTAAAATATCATCTTCCAAAATGTAAAGTGCTTTTATTTTTCCTTCACGAATTGCTTTAACAATTCCGTTATAATCCAAACCGGTTTTAGATGGAGTGACGCCAGCTAATTCTGCACCTTTAGAGTTTGGAGTTACATCTTCATTTCTTAAAATATCATCTCCAAAAGTTGGATTGATGTGACGAACAAAATCTAAATGCCCTGTACCAATTACAGATTTAGCAAACTTTGCAGCAATAAAATTATCTTCAACAGTTGCATAAGCAGAACCGAGAACTGCAACTTCATCTTTACCGAAAGATTTTAATCGTGATGCTGCTTTTGCGTAAGCTTCATCCCAACCAACACGAATTAAATTTCCTTCAACTCTTAAATGTGGACCATCAACTCTATCTTTTGCATTTACAAATTTAAATGTGTTTAATCTTCCGTGATCACACATCCAATAACTATTTACCTCTTCATTGTATCTTGGAACTAATCTTAGAACTTGATTATTTCTTGTCCAAACTTCTATATTGCATCCGCGAGCACAGCCATTACAAATTGTATTTGTGTGTGCCATATCCCACACTCGTGCTTTAAATCTAAAATCACGATTTGTTAATGCACCAACTGGACAAATATCCACAACATTCATCGCATACGGATTATCAAGCTGCTCACCAGGAAAAGTTGTGATTGTAACTCTATCACTTCGCTTAACAAAAGTTAATTCTGGATCTTTTGCAACTTCATCACAAAAACGAATGCAGCGTGAACAAGAAATGCATCTGTCACCATCAAACATAACATTAGGACCAAGCTCAACACGTTTATCTTTGTGATTTTTTTCCTCAACAAATCTGCTTTCACCAACGCTGTGTTGATATGCATAGTCTTGCAATTTACACTCACCTGCTTCATCGCAAATCGGACAATCAAGAGGATGATTGATAAGGAAAAATTCCATAACGGCATTACGTGCAGAAATAGCTTTATCCGATTCCATATGAACAACCATTCCTTCTGCGGCAACGGTTGAACAAGCTATAACAAGCTTTGGCATTTTTTCAACTTCCACCAAACACATTCTGCAATTACCTGATACAGATAATTTTGGGTGCCAGCAAAAATGCGGGATATCAATTCCATTTTCTCTTGTGGCTTCAATGATGGTTTGACCTGGTTTGAACTCTATTTCTTTTCCATCGATTTTTATTTTGGGCATAAACTACTCTGAATTTTTTAGCTTTAATATTATGCTGCTTTTTTAATTGAATTATCTTTAGAACAAATAATTATTTTGCTTAGTGTTGATTCATTCAAAACTTCATTTGATAACTTTTGAATATCTTCTGCGGTAACTGAATCAATTTTAACTAATATATCTTCTATCGGAACAACTTTACCATAATGCAAAAGTGAGTTTGCCAATCTTATCATTCTGTTAGTTGTACTTTCAAGGCTCATCAATGTATTGCCTTTGATGTATTCTTTAACTCGTTTTAATTCTTTTGCTTTTACTTCAATGTTTCTCAACTTACTAAATTCACGATGAACAATTTCATTGACTTTGCTGGCTTGTTTGTCGTTAGTTGAGTAGTAAACTCCAAAGGCAGAAACATCTAAATAAGAATTTAAAAAAGTATTTATCTGATAAGTCATTCCAAGTTTTTCTCTAACTGCCTGAAAAAGTCTTGATGAACTGCCATCACCAAGCAAAGTTGAAAGAACTTTTAATTTATGTCTTCTCGGGTCATGAAATCCATAAGTTGTTCTGCCAATAATTGAATGAACCTGCTGAATTTCTTTTTCAATATTTACTTCATTAACTATTTGCTTAACAAAGTTTTTTCGTTTTTGGTTCGATGCTGTTCTTTTTCCTTTAAAATATTTTTCTGCAAGTGCTACTGCTTCTTCATGATGAATAGCGCCCGAAACAGAAATCAATAAATTATCCAAACGATAATTTACTTTATGAAATTGATGAAGAATATTTGAGTTATAAGAAAGGATATTTTTTTCGGTTCCGATAATCGGATAACTTAAAGTGTGACCACTAAAAATTGATTCTTCAAACTTATCAAAAATTAATTCTTCAGGATTATCATCAATATCATTTAACTCATCAATTACAACGCCTGCTTCTTTTTTGATATGTGAATCTTTAAATAAAGGATTCTGAATCATATCCGAAAGGACTGCAAAAGTTTTTTTAAAATTTTCTGATAATCCTCTGCCGTAATAGCAAGTTTGTTCTTTAGAAGTGAAAGCATTTAAGTAGCCGCCGTAAGATTCAATTTCATCAGAAATTTGTTTTGCCGAGCGGGTTTTGGTTCCCTTAAACAACATGTGCTCGATGAAATGTGAAATTCCATTATTACGTAAATTCTCATCACGCGCACCGATGTTAAACCAAAATCCAAGAGAAAATGATTTTAAATAAGGAATGAATTCCGAAACAATTTTTACACCATTTGAGAGCGTCGTTACTTTACAATTATCCACAGTTTCTATCTATTAATAATGAATTTAATGAGGTCAAATATAGATAAAGAGGTTTAGCCAATCAAGAAAGGAAAATAAGGAAATGTGAAAATTGAATGGCTTTTTTCTGTTTAAGTAAAGTGATGGGATTGAAGCAATAATTATAAGCGACGGACAAGAATACAGATTCTGAATTAACAACTTAAGCTGCTCTTTTCAGCAAACCTATTTTACCGTGAGTCTCTATCACTCACTATTTTTATTTAGTTCCGAAATTTTCTTTTTGATTGTAATAAAGCGGAGGATTTCTTCGTTTAAGTTTTCAAGCTGAGGCTTTTTATAAGAATATTTATCACTGTGGGAATGTCCTTCCATATATCGGCAGCATTGATAGAAGCTATCCAATAATTCGTCTTTTATTTCAGTTGTGAAAAATACGTTAGACAAGCTATCTACACTTATTCTTTCGTTAAATCTCTGCACTACACCTTTGAATAAATCAAAAACAACCAAGGATTCGTAACTCGTTCGGAGTGCAGCAAAACCATTCTTTAGTTTATCTTCTCTTTGTTCAGGTCCTAAGTTCTTTGCTTCACTATAGTATTCCTGAGCTTTGCCTGACTTTTTATATAACTTTTCAAATGAAGGAGAATTCTTTAACCAGACTATGCCAGGTTTATTGTCTAACTTTTCTATCCAATGGCAATCAAAATTTATTTTCTTTTCATCGCAAGAAGAAACAATTGAAGAAACAAAAACTAAATCGTGCGTGAAAATGATAACTTGTTTTATCAATGATTCCTTAACCAAACGTTCAGCTATTTCACTTTTGTGGTTTTCATCTAAAGAAGTAACTGGATCGTCAAAAATAATTCCTCTGTTTATTTCCGAAACTTGCATCTCTGCAAGGAAGTCAGCAAGTGCAATTATATTTTGTTCCCCTTCACTTAAAATTGCAGTAGGATTTTTTCCTTTAAGAGTTAATTGTCTGTATGATGTTCCTCCTGAACCAGTATGATTAATATCTATACCAAAGTTTCCATTTAAGTGAATACATTCTTGGTTAAATGTGTCAATGTACTTTTGATTGAAGTATTTTCCAGAAAGATATTTTTCCCAATCTGTAATATTTCTTTTCGCAGTCATCCAACTTATACAATGAGCTTTAACAATCCATTGTTGATTGCCAATGTAAGTTTCAAATTTTGGGAAATGAGTATTTAGTTTTTCCTTATGTAAAAGTGTTGTTTTTGCTTTGAGCAATTTATTAAATTCTGCACTTTGCTCTTCCTCACGAAGAAGTTTTATAGATTCATTAATTACAGAAATAATTATATCGTGGTCTTTAACGCTTGTTATTGTTTTTGCTCGTTTGTTTACAGTTTTTGTAGTAAGGTCGGAAACGATGTTTGCGGCAAGTATTTTTTGGTCCGAAAGTTTTTGTTTTAAAGAAGTCAAAACCTGTGGATAGTATTCATTAAGCCAAAGGGTTAAAGTATTATTGGCGGGGAATAAATCAAATGGCAACTTCTCAAAACCTGATTTTAGTTCTGTAAGTACGTTGAGTGCTTGTTTAACATTTTGTTCAGCTACACTTTTAATAAATTTCCAGTAATTAGTAATTAGTTTTTGCGCATCTTCTGAAAGTGGTTGTTGGCAAAGCAAAC
>JAVHOU010000223.1:0-77530 GCA_036170275.1 Ignavibacteriaceae bacterium | reverse complement strand
ATGTCGCTCCGTCTGGTGCTACTGGATTTGTCCAGTATGACGGCAACTGCTGTTCGAAACTGCCGAATTCATTAATCCCACTCTGCGCAAGCAAAGGGAATAATGTTATTGCCACTAAAATGAAAGTGATTCCCGCCCACCATCGAAAACCATTGTTGATATGATGCATAGCTACTCCTATAAGTTAGTTGTTAATTATTTGAACTTTAATGCTACCAGAAATAATAGTATCAGAAAAAATGTCAGTTATATCTTTTAGATGAATTTGTTTTGTAAGTAACTTTTGGACACTAATTTTTTTATTGATCAAAAGATCAATTGCTGGTTTGAACGTAAATGGATTGAGAAATGAATTGAAAATTTTCAACTCTTTCTGAAATAGATATTGGAGATTTAAAGTGAGGTTTTGATCTTTTGGAGCTAGCCCAAAAATAACCACCTTCCCTCCTTTACCAGCCAATTTAATTGCGTAATCAACAGTGTCTTTATTCCCTACACATTCAATAACAACATCAACTTGTGAGTTGGTTAATTCTTCAATCTCTTCAAGTATTTTTTCATCATATGGACTTAATGAATGGTCAGCGCCCAATTCAATTCCCAATTTTTGTTTATATGAATCTGGTTCAATTAAAATGATTTTTGATGCACCGGCATTTTTAACTAGCTGAACCATAAGTAATCCAATTGATCCTCCACCGATAACGACCACTGTATTCCCTGATTTAATATCAGCATGCTCAATACCTCTTAAGCAACAGGAAAGAGGTTCAGAAAATGCGGCAATAGATAAATCAATATCTTGTGGAAGAAGATAAGCTTGGGAGATCGGAACAATTGAGTATTCTGCGAACCCACCATTCATCGTTACCCCAAGGGCTTTAAGATTTTTACAGAAATTAACCATTCCTTTTCTACAATAGTCACAATGTCCGCAATAAATATTAGGATCAATTGCAACCCTATCACCGATATTAAATACGGAATCTGAATCACCTTTCTCGACGATAATTCCACTGAATTCATGACCAAGTATAACTGGAATGCTTGAAGGAGCCCTACCTTCATAAATATGTCTATCAGTACCACAAACACCACAACAAACTACCTTAATTAGAAGCTCATCTTTTTCTAGTGTCCGTAGCGAATAATCACACAGATCAATATTTTTATTTCCATTAAATACTGCAGCTATCATAATTTTTTATTTTGATTTACAGAATGAAGTTGATTCTCTTATTATTAATTCAACCGGTACAAGTATTTTTTTTGATAACGATTTTTTATTCTTTAATGTATTAACCAACAACTTGAGTGCTTCAGCACCCAATTCAATTTTAGGAACCCTTATAGTAGTTAAAGGTGGACGGAGCAAAATGTCTCCTCCAACATCATCAAATCCAATCAGCGATACATCTTGAGGTACTTTGTACCCATTATCCTTTAAATAATGAAGCACTCCTATAGCCATTGCATCATTGCCTGCAAATACCGCAGTAACATTCTTATTTCTTGAAAAAAGTTTTTTTGCCGAATTAAATCCGTTTTGTCTGTCTGGATATTTAGCATCTGTAATAATTAAATTATTCTTAACAGGAATGTTTGCATCCACCAACGCTCGCTTGTAACCCTTTAATCTTTCGGATAAACTAGGATGCTCTATATCACCACAAATAAAAGCAATATTTGTATGACCCAGATTAATTAAATGATTTGTGGCTAACAGCGCGCCTTCAATGTTGTCTATTAATACTAGTGGATAACTATTGGTTGGCGGATTGTAATCAATAAAGACAGTTGGAAGATTATAAGCGGATATTCTATCTATTAGGCTATGAGGAATTTTTCCTGCAATAATAATTCCATCAACACTTTTATTTAAAATAAATCGTGGTAAAATATCTTTTTCATTAAAATCTTGTTTTATTGACGTTAGTAAAATATAGTATCCCTCACTTCTTGCTTCAAATTCAGTCCCTAAAAAAATTTTTGTATAGAATGGTTCTGTTCTGAGAAAATGATCATCAGTAAGAATAAAACCAATGTTACCAGTTTTACCAGAGACTAAATTTATTGCTGACTTGGAAGGATGGTAATTGAGAGATTTAATTGCTTTTAGTACACGATTTTTTGTTTCAGGTGTGACGTTTTTGCTCTTATTAATTACGAATGAAACTGTTGCAATAGATACACCGGCTTTCTTGGCAACATCTTTAATAGTTGGCTTCATCGTAAACTCGGTTAATTTTGGTTAAACGTTTAACTATAATTTAACTTATTTAACTATCGATGTCAAATTAATAATATTAAAATCACTTGGGCGATTTAATTATATGGTAAATCCTTCTTCACTTAAATTCATACTTACATTTATCATTTTTCTATCTCGATAGATTATTTGTTATCGTTTAATAGTATATTTAAAAGAAATAAAGAATTATTCAATCAACCGAAGGGATGAAAAAAGAATTAGTTCTTTTGGATGAGTAGATTTTATCTTTTACTGATAATGTAATTTATATAGCAATTTACATGTCTCTAATAAAAACTCCATCCTATTTCAAAATTACCTTTTATAAACTCATATCATGAACTTATCTTGACATAATATATATTTATCGTATATTTACGATGAACGATAAAGGAATTATTTAAATGGCCGTATCCAAAAAAGAAGAATTTACCCAAGAAGAAATCTGGCTGGCGGATGTTGCTAAAGCTCTTTCTCATCCAGCACGAATAAAAATATTAAAAACGCTTAATAAAATGAATTCCTGTATGGTTGGAAGTTTAGTGAATAAACTTCCGCTTGCTCAGGCAACAGTTTCGCAACATCTTAAGGAATTAAAACGGGTTGGATTAATCGAAGGCGAAATTGATGGTTCAAAGATTTGTTATTGCGTAAATACTAAATCACTTGCAAAAGCAAAGAATGCGCTTGATAAATTATTTAATAAAATAGGCTGTTGTTAATTACAATTTAAAGATTAAAAGATTTAAAAAATTAAAAATGGTTTTGGATTTAAGTATTAATTAAAAACTAGAAAGGAGCACTTTAATGCAAACATCAGAAGAACTAAAAAATGTTGTTAAAGAAAAATATGGAGAAATTGCTAAAGCGTCACCCGGTTTCGGTTGCTGTGGACCTGTTTCATCATGCTGTGGGGATAACAAAAATTTAGATTTTATAATGATCGGTGATGAATATAAAAATGTTAATGGATATGTAGCCGAAGCTGATCTTGGATTGGGTTGCGGCTTACCGACAGAATTTGCGAGAATTAAAAAAGGTGATACGGTGGTTGATTTAGGATCGGGTGCAGGTAACGATGTTTTTGTTGCAAGAGCAATCGTTGGTGATGAAGGAAAAGTAATCGGGATTGATATGACAGAACAGATGATTGAAAAAGCTAATAAGAACAATGCAAAACTTGGATATAAAAATGTTGAATTTAGATTCGGTGATATTGAATCAATGCCGATAGAGAATAACATTGCAGATGTTATTGTTAGTAATTGCGTGTTGAATCTTGTTCTGGATAAAGAAAAAGCATTCTCTGAGATTTACAGAATACTTAAACCCGGAGCTCATTTCTGTGTTTCTGATATTGTTATCCAAGGCGAAATGACTGAAGAACTAAAACAATCTGCAGCAATGTATACGGGATGCATTTCCGGAGCGTTAGATCAGAAAGAATATCTTAAAATAATTGAAGAAGCAGGATTTGAAAATATAGAGATAAAAAAATCAAAAAAAATAAATTTACCTGCAGAATTGCTTACAAAATTCTTGTCTGCTCAAGGATTAAAAGATTACAATGAAAACCTAAAAGGTATTTTTAGTATAACTGTTGTGGGCTATAAGGCATAATAGGTATCTATTTAGATTCATAAATCTGTAATAAATCACACAGATAAGTAATTATTGTTTCTGAAAGAATTAAAGTATCATCCACAAGAAACTTACCCTCAAAACTTGTAGTTATATAAGAAGTTCTTTTTAGCAATTTCTCATCAAAGAAAGAAATTATGATTTCTATTCTAAATGATGTAAAAATCAAAATGAATATAAGGTTTACTAAACTATCGGGAATAGTTTTGCAATAGTTGTGTTTTCCCAATAAAAAAAATGATGGCAAAAGAAGATATTTAATAAATAGCTTATAGATTAATTTTTATTTGGAGAAGAAATAAATTTAACTTTACTATGTATAAATTATTCTTTCTCCAATTTATTTTGATGGACTTTCTCTCTGGTACTTTTGATTATTTATTGATCATTTAACTAAGGAGCTAGAGATGACATCTAACAAATACCAATCACTTGTTAAAGATTTATTTTCTCTCGCCGGTATTGAAATTAACGGCACAAATCCATGGGATATTCAAGTGCACGATGATAGATTTTACAAACGTGCAGTTACCGAAGTTGAGCTTGGACTCGGTGAATCTTATATGGATAATTGGTGGGATGTTCAAAACCTTGATGAAATGATTTTTAGAATTATCCGTGCTGATTTGCAGAATAAAGTCAAACGAAATTTTAAAATAGCTTTTCAGCTTGCTGGCTTTTATATAATTAATATGCAGGCAAGACGAAGAGCATTTATAATTGGTGAAAGACATTATGATTTAGGAAATGATCTTTTCCAAAACATGCTCGATAAAAGAATGAACTACAGTTGTGCTTACTGGAAAGACGCAACTACTTTAGATGAAGCTCAAGAAAATAAGCTAGAATTGATTTGTAAAAAACTTTATCTAAAACCAGGAATGCGTGTTCTGGATATCGGCTGCGGCTGGGGTGCGTTTGGAAAATATGCCGCTGAAAAATATGGAGTTGAAGTTCTTGGAATTACAGTCTCAAAAGAACAAGTTGCACTTGGAAAAGAATTGTGTAAAGGTTTACCAGTTGAATTTAGATTGCATGATTACAGAGAAGTAAATGAAAAATTTGATAGCATAGTTTCAGTTGGAATGATTGAACACGTTGGACACAAAAATTACAAGGAGTATTTCCAGATAGCTGAAAGAAACTTAAAAGAAGATGGATTATTTTTACTTCATACAATCGGTGAAGTTCGTTCTACAAATGCAACAGATGCGTGGACGCATAAATATATCTTTCCGAATGGAATGTTACCATCAATAGCTCAACTTGGTAAGGCAATTGAAGGTATATTTGTTATGGAAGATTGGCATAATATCGGTGCAGATTACGATAAAACATTAATGGTGTGGTACGATAATTTCAACAACAGTTGGGATAAAATAAAAGCTAAATACAGCGAAAGATTTTATAGAATGTGGAAATATTTTTTACTTTCGAGTGCCGGGGCTTTTAGAGCAAGAAAAAAAGAACAACTATGGCAAATTGTTTTATCAAAGAATGGCGTGTTGGACGGATATAATCCCGTTCGTTAAACGTATCGTTGTTGCGAGAGATGATAGTCCCGGAGTAATCTCAAGAAAAATAACAGATTGCTTCGCTCGAAGACCTGTCTACCGACAGAGTCCGTTGCAGAAGTCAAATCAGCGTCATTTCGACCGGAGGGAGAAATCTTTTCGTGGTATAATTGAAAGATTTCTCAGTCGAAGACTTCTTCGAAATGACCCTTTCAGAGTTGTGCAACAAACTCAACAGGCGGGCTCGCACGCAATGATAAAACGAAACCGTCATTGCGAGGAGTTTTCGACGAAGCAATCCCAATCAATTTGATAGATTGCTTCACCCACTAAAGTGGGATTCGCAATGACAATGATAAATAACAGTAATTGCGAACGAGCGAAGAGACTGAAACAATTTTAAATAAAAAAATATTATGGAAATAATATCACAAATACCTAAAGACTTAAGCAACTTTTTATTGGTTGTTCTTTTCTCTTTACTAATCGGACTTGAGCAGAGAAGACTTCATATTGAACTTGAGTTTGAGTCATTGTTTGGTACTGATCGTACAATCACTCTTATCGGGATCTTAGGTTTTATTCTTTACATAGTAATGCCTAAAAATCTTGCATTATTTTTTGCGGGCGGGTTTGTCCTTTCGACATTTTTGGGAATTTATTATTTCAATAAAATTAAAATAAAAAATCAATGGGGTTTTACCTCGCTAATAATTGCATTGATTACATACTGCTTAACGCCGCTCGTTTATTTGCAGCCACCGTGGATGGTGATGCTGATTGTTGTAACAATCTTAATCGTTGTGGAGATCAAAGAAAGTCTCTTTCAATTCTCAAAAAAATTTGACAGGAATGAATTCACAACACTTGCCAAGTTTATAATTATTGCTGGTATAGTTTTACCGTTACTGCCGCACGATCCGATATCAAAATGGATAAACATTTCAGCCTATCAAATCTGGCTATCAATCGTAGCCGTTTCCAGCATCTCTTATCTAAGTTATTTGTTAAAGAAATTTGTGTTTCCAAATTCCGGAATAATCTTATCCGCAGTTTTAGGTGGATTGTACAGCAGCACTGCAACTACAATTATCCTTGCTAAAAAAAGTAAAGAAGAAAATAATGCCGCAACAATCACGTCAGGAATATTTGCAGCAACCGGAATGATGTACATTCGTATTTTAATTCTTGCCTGGATATTCAACAGCAATGCTGCGATGATTCTGCTTCCCTATTTTGTTGGATTTGTTATAGTCAGTGCTGTGTTGATTGTTTTGCTGCAGATAAAAAATAAGACCACAACGGATGAAACAATTAAAGTAAACAATACGCATAATCCATTGGAGTTTAAAACGGCTTTAATCTTTGGATTACTTTTTGGATTCTTTGCAGTGATTACAAATCTTGTTGTTACAAATTATGGAAATATGGGTGTAAACATTCTCTCGTTCGTTGTCGGTGTTACTGATATTGATCCGTATATATTAAATTTATTTCAACACACTGATAGTGGTTTGCATATCAACACGATTGTAAACGCAACAATAATTGCAACTGCAAGTAATAATCTTATAAAGATCATTTACGCATTGTTTTTAGGTGAATCAAAAATCAAAAGAAATATTATTATTGGCTTTTCTGTGTTGATTATTGCAAGTGTTCTTTCAGTTATTATTTAATATGAATTTCAAAAGGGACGTCATCGCGAATCCCTACTTACTTAGTCGGGACGAAGCAATCTATATAAAATTTAGCAACAAGTAGTAAATTCAATAATTCTAAAAAACAGAATAACATTTATGTCAAAATTTGGATTAGCACTTGGCGGCGGCGGCGCAAGAGGTTTGGCGCATATTGGTGTACTAAAAGTGCTTGATGAAGAAAAGATTAAGATACACTCAATAACTGGATGCAGTATGGGTGCACTTGTTGGCGGTTTATACGCTTATTACGGCAATGCAAAAGAAGTTGAAGATTTTATATACAAAGCAATTAAACATCCAAAATTTGTTGAACTTGAAACTGATAAGCTCAAAGGAAATAATAAACCTGATAAAAATTATTTCGAACAGTTCTATGATTATGTCGGAACGAGAATACAAGCTTTGAAAGCGTTAAATCGCCTTTCCTATTTTGATGAAGAATTAACGAAGGAAATTTATCAGATTATTCCTGATACACCGATTGAAAATTTCAAAATAAAATATTCCGCTATCGCAACCGATTTACTTTCCGGCGAAGAAGTTAATTTTACCAGAGGAAGTTTAAGAGATGTCATTAGAGCAAGTTCAGCAATTCCCGGAATTTTTCCACCGGTTAAATATCAAAATTATTTTCTTATTGATGGAAGCGCATCCGAAAGCGTGCCGGCGGGAAAAGTTAGAGAGATTGGAGCGGATAGAGTTTTAGCTGTTGATGTAACAAGATGCATTACAACAATTGAGCAGCCACAAAATATTTTTAACGTGCTCTATCGTGCGGAAGACATTACCTCTTTTAAACTTTCTGTTCTTAGATTAAGAGAAGCTGATATAGTGATTCACCCGCAGGTAAGACATTTAACCTGGGCAAATTTTGATCAGACGAGTGAAATAATTGCTGCAGGCGAACAAGCTGCTAAAGAGAATATTGATGAAATCAAAAAACTTGTTAACCGGAATTCTTATCTGTTAGAGATTGAGCATTACATCAAAAAATTAAAAGGAGATGCTTAAGCATAATACAATATCTGATGAATAGCCCTTTAATTGTAGCACATCGTGGTGCATCTTATGCGGCACCGGAAAATACAGTTCCTTCTTTCGAATTGGCTTTTAAAGAAAACGCTGATTTTATTGAAGGTGATTTTTGGCTTACAAAAGATAACGAGATAGTTTGCATTCACGATCGGAATACTAAAAGAGTAACGAGTAAAATAAATAAATTAAATGTTCGCAGTTCAACTTTATCTGATCTTAAAAAAGTGGATGTTGGGATTTGGAAAGCTGATCAATTTAAAGGAACTACAATCCCAACACTTCAAGAGGTACTTAAAATCATTCCAGAAGGAAAAGGAATTTACATTGAGATAAAAGACGATCGTGAAATTTTTGTTGAAAAACTTAGAGAAATATTAAACCAGTTCCCGATTCAAAAAGATAGAATCAGAATAATTGCATTTAATCCAAACACAGTTAAGTTGGCAAAAAAATATTTACCTGAGATAAAAACTTATTGGCTCTTTGGATGGTATTTTTCGAAAAAGAAATATTTAAAATCTTTAGCACAAAGAAGATTGATGCAAACACTTAGAACACTTAATTGCGATGGCATCGATGTAAATGCAGCTCCATATATTGATGAAACGCTTGTAAAATCTTTGCGGGAAAATAATTTAGATTTTTGTGCATACGATGTTGATAAAGTTGAGGATGCTTTTAGATTAATAAATCTTGGTGTTGATTCAATCACAACAAATTCACCTTTGAAGATGAGAGAAGAAATTAAAACAGTCATTGCGAGGGACGATAGTCCAGAAGCAATCTAAAACAGTTAAGCAGATTGCTTCATCCCGATAAATCGGGATTCGCAATGACTAAATAAATAAAGGATTAAACATGTCACACAATCATTCACATAATAGCGGTAATGAAACTTCAGAGCAAAATCTGTTCATCACAATGGCTCTGAATTTTTTCATAACAATAGCAGAGGTCATCGGCGGTTTTATTTCGGGAAGCTTGTCTCTTATTTCTGATGCACTGCACAACTTCAGCGATGGTATTGCAATTATCATAACTTACATTGCAATGCGATTAAGTAAAAAACCAAAAACATTCAAATATACTTTTGGTTTAAAACGAGCTGAAATTATTGCAGCAATTATAAATGCAAGCACTCTAATTATAATTAGTTTCTTTTTAATTAAAGAAGCAATTGAAAGATTTTATAACCCTTCACCAATTACCGGAAGCTTAATGCTGATTGTAGCTGCTTTAGGTTTGATTGCAAACATTGCAGGAACGTTGCTTTTGAAAAAAGGTTCTAAAGGTAATCTTAATATCCGCGCTGCATATTTTCATTTGTTAAGCGATGCAGTTTCAAGTCTTGCAGTGATAATTGGTGCGGTGTTTATAATTTTCTATCAGATTTACTGGATTGATCCTTTATTAACAATTCTTATTTCTGTTTACATTTTAAAAGAAACTTATGAGATTGTTAAAGAAGCTCTTAATGTGATTATGATGTCTTCTCCGGAAGGAATTGATTTGAATGAATTGAAAATTTTAGTGGAATCTCTAAGCGGAGTAAAAAATATTCACCACATTCATTTGTGGAAACTAAATGATAACGACACACATTTTGAAGCACATATTGAAGTTGAAGATATGGCTGTTAGCAAAACCATAGAAATTCAAAAGAAGATTGAAGCCGAGTTGCACGATAAATATGAAATCAATCATACTACATTGCAGTTTGAGTGTGATAGATGTAAAACCACTCAATTAGTTTAAAACATAATAATATTTGCACTTCCAGATTAATAAAAAAGTTTTTGATCAAAATTATTCTGATATCAAAAAGACTAATCTATTCTCTAAACCTATTCCAATCTAATACCATTCCCTCAGGTTTTTATTACCCAGTAACTGGTTATAATTTTTTATTTGGTATTTTTATAGAAATGATTTATATTTCGTCAGTAAACGAAATGAGTTTTTATCAATGACTAAAGACAACACTAAAATATTCAAAGTTCTCTCTGATCCGAATCGTTTGAGGATATTGAAAATGCTGCAAAGTAAATCACTTTGTGTTTGCGAGATTACGGATATATTAAAATTAGCAACTTCGACAGTCTCAAAGCATCTCAGTATTCTCAAAGATACTGGATTCATCCTTGAGCAGAAAGACGGAAAGTGGGTTAACTATTTAATAAATTCTCACCCTGCCGATCCGAGGATTTCGTCGCTTATTTCCACTTTAGATTTCTGGATTTCGGACAATCAGACAATTCTTTCGGATAAACAAAAAATACAAAAGGTTAATCGCAACGAAGTTTGTTCTCGATAAAAAATAATAATCAATTCGATAATCCACGAATTATTAAATGGAAATAATAATATGAAACAAAAAATTCTAATCCTCTGTACCGGAAATTCTTGCCGCAGCCAGATGGCAGAAGGTTTTCTCAAATCATTTGATAAAAATCTTGAGGTATTTTCTGCCGGAACAAAGCCTGCGAAAAAAGTAAATCCTTTTGCAGTAAAAGCAATGAATGAAGTTGGAATAGACATAAGCAGTGGAATTGCCGAGAATGTTGATAAATATCTTTCACAATCATTTGATTATGTAATTACAGTTTGTGATAACGCCAAAGAAACTTGTCCAGTTTTTATTGGCAAAGTAAAACATCGGCTTCACGTCGGGTTTGATGATCCTGCTGATGCGGTTGGAACAGAAGAAAAAATTATGCCTGTGTATCGTAGAGTAAGAGATGAAATCAAAAGAAGATTTTATGATTTCTATAAAACTAATTTGAAGGAGAAATAATGAATATTATAAAAGTTTATGGCAGCGGTTGTGCAAATTGTAAAAGGCTTGAGGCAATGTGCACGGAAGTAATTCAAGAAAATAATCTTGATGCTTCAATTGAAAAAGTAACAGATATTCAAGAAATAATGAAGACAGGAATTTTATCAACACCAGGACTTGAGATAAATGGTAAAATGATATCGAGTGGAAAACTCCCAACTAAATCAACTTTAGTTCACTGGATTCAAGACAATATCAATTAGATTATCATATAATATGATCTTACGCTCAAAATGAAAAATAAACTTTTAATTCTCTTATCCTTTCTACTGCTTTGGATATTGATTTATCTAAATCTAAATGTATTTACAGATTTTATTGTTTATTCAATTCTTGGAATGCAGAGAAATACCCATTTAACCGATGCAGTTTGGTTCTTTGTTTTTGAAGTTCCCAAAGTTTTGCTACTACTCACATTAATTGTTTTGGGTGTTGGAATAGTTAGAAGTTATTTCTCACCAGAAAGAACAAGAAAAATGCTGGGTGGGAAAAAACTTTTCACCGGAAATGTAATGGCAAGTACACTAGGAATTGTAACTCCATTTTGTTCATGTTCTGCAATTCCTTTGTTTCTTGGATTTGTAGAAAGCGGCGTTCCTCTTGGGGTAACATTTTCTTTTTTGATTGCTGCTCCAATGATAAATGAAGTTGCACTCGTTCTTTTGTTCGGATTGTTCGGATGGAAAACCGCTCTTTTATATATGTTAACCGGATTATTAATTGCAATGCTTTCAGGTTATATAATTGGAAGATTAAAATTAGAAAAGTATGTTGAACCCTGGGTGTATAAAATAAAAGCCGGGCATTTAGAAATTGCAGAAGAAAAAGTTCCTTTCGCTGACAGAATTACTGGAGGAATAGATGCAGTAAAAGAAATTGTTGCAAAGGTTTGGATTTACATCGTAATAGGAATTGCAGTTGGTGCCGGCATTCACGGATATGTGCCCGAAAATTTTATGGCATCGCTGATGGGAAAAAGTGCATGGTGGTCTGTTCCAATTGCTGTAATACTCGGAGTTCCAATGTATTCTAACGCTGCCGGTATAATTCCAATTGTTCAGGCATTGCTAGAAAAAGGTGCATCGCTTGGAACTGTGCTTGCATTTATGATGAGTGTTATTGGATTGTCTTTACCTGAAACTATAATCTTAAAAAAAGTTCTTAAGATCCAATTGATAGGAATTTTTATTGGTGTAGTTGCAACCGGAATAATTATCGTTGGTTATTTGTTCAATTTAGTTTTTGCATAACATAAGAGAAGAAAAAATGAGTTCGTTAACAAAAAAAATTTCATTCTTAGACCGTTATTTAACGTTGTGGATTTTTCTTGCGATGTTTATTGGAGTGTTTTCAGGATATCTATTTCCCGGTGTAGTTGATTTCTGGAATTCATTTCAATCAGGCACAACAAACATTCCGATTGCAATTGGTTTGATTTTAATGATGTATCCGCCGCTTGCAAAAGTTAAGTACGAAGAATTACCCGATGTATTTAGAAATGTTAAAGTGCTCACACTTTCTCTTGTGCAAAATTGGATTATTGGTCCGATACTAATGTTTATTCTTGCAATAATCTTTTTACAGGATTATCCAGAGTATATGGCAGGCCTAATTATGATTGGTCTTGCTCGCTGCATTGCAATGGTTATTGTTTGGAATGAACTTGCAAAAGGTGATACTGAATATGCAGCAGGTTTAGTTGCTTTCAATTCTATATTCCAGGTTCTATTCTTTTCAATTTACGCTTATGTGTTTTTAACTGTACTTCCTTCGTGGTTAGGATTAAAAACTTTTGCTGTTGATATAACTATCGGACAAATTGCTAAAAGTGTTTTCATCTATCTTGGAATTCCTTTTTTTGCTGGAATGATAACGAGATTTGTATTGCTCAAACTAAAAAGTAAGCAATGGTACGAGCGAAAGTTCATTCCAAAGATATCTCCAATAACATTAATCGCCTTACTCTTTACAATTGTTGTTATGTTTTCACTTAAAGGAGAATACATCGTAAAGATTCCTTTAGATGTTGTAAGAATTGCAATCCCATTACTCTTTTATTTTGTGATAATGTTTTTTGTTTCATTTTATATGGGCAAAAAAATTGGTGCGGATTACAGCAAAACGGCAACATTATCGTTTACTGCCGCCAGTAATAATTTTGAATTAGCCATTGCAGTTGCGATAGCTGTGTTTGGAATAAATAGCGGAGAAGCATTTGCCGCTGTTATAGGTCCCTTAGTTGAAGTTCCTGTTTTAATTGCACTGGTTAATGTTGCTTTATATTTTCAGAAAAGATATTTCGGTAAAGTTGAAGAAGGAACTGTAAAAGCTCCGGATATTTGTGTTTAAACGAAGTAATGGTTGGAGCAGGAACTTTATCAAAAAAAGTTCAACAGTATTTGAACTGGTCAGAAGAATCAAAAACAATTTTGTGGATTAAGAGAATCTGTGGTGTTTTAGTAATTTTGGGTGGTGTTTATTTAATCTTAAATGTCGCATAACAGATGGAAGAACAAAAAACAGATACGATATTAAATTCTTTAGCTGAAGGTGTAATAACTGTTGATAAGGAATTTAAAATAACTTTTATCAACGAAGCCGCAACTTTAATGACAGGCTTTCAAAAAGATGAAGTAATCGGTAAAATATGTAAAAACGTTTTTAAGTCTGAATACTGCTCTGAAAATTGTCCGATCGCAAGAATCTTGAAATTTGGTAAAAGTATTTTTGATTTTGATAGTCAGATTGAATGCAAAAATTCAACTCCAATTCCAATAAGATTAAATGCTGCGTTGTTAAAAGATGAAACAGGGAATCCGGCGGGTGGTGTTATAACTTTTAGAGATTTATCGATCCTAAAAAAGATTGAAGGAATGCTTAAACAGGAATCCAATTTTCATGGAATGATTTCTAATTCAAAAAGTATGAAAGAGATCTTTACTCTTATTGAACAAATCTCTGATTCCGATGCACCTGTACTTATAACAGGTGAAACCGGCACCGGGAAAGAACTCATTGCAAATGCAATCCAATGTTTAAGCAAGCGAAATAAAAATAAGTACGTAAAAGTTAATTGCTCTGTTATTCCGGATAATCTTTTAGCAAGCGAGTTATTTGGGCATGCTAAAGGTGCATTCACTGATGCGCAGAAAGAGAGAGTCGGACGTTTTGAACTTGCAGACGGTGGAACAATATTTTTAGATGAGATTGGTGAGATGCCTTTGCAGATGCAGCCACAGATATTACGAGTAGTGCAGGATGGAACATTTGAGCGACTTGGTGAATCAATAACAAAATCTGTCGATGTGAGAATAATTACTGCTACCAATACTATATTAGAGAAAGCAATTGCAGAAGGAAAATTCAGAGAAGATTTATTCTATCGCCTGAATGTTATTCATATCAACCTGCCTCCTTTAAGAAAACGATTAGACGACATTCCGCTTCTTGCAAATCACTTCTTAAAAAAGTTTTCTATAATATATAAAAAGAACATTCCCTTTATTGAAGATGAATGTATTGAACATTTAACTAGATGGCATTGGCCCGGAAACATTCGTGAGCTTGAAAATGCAATTGAATATGCTGTGATCAGAAATAAGCCCGATAAGAGTTTGTGTATCTGTGCTTTTCCGACAAAGATTAGAGAAAATATTTTTTGCAAACAAAAAAACAATATTATTCCCGATGCTCAAATGCCGTTTGAAAATACTTCTCTCCTTGAATTACTTAATCAGTATAAATGGAATAAAACAAAAGTTGCCCAGATTTTAGGTGTCGATAGAACAACTTTGTGGCGTAAGTTAAAATCAATGGGAATAAAGTAGTTTATATGAATATTCTTAGTGAATCATTCAACAAATTGTTGCAAAACTATTAAATAATTATAATCAAATAAGTTATCTATTAAATGCACGAAATGTTGCAAAGCATTTGCAATAGCCACCCTTCATTACAATCCTTAAATCCATTTTTTCTTAGGCAAGCATTTTGCGTAATCTAATCTGTTATGAGCGAAATGTTAGGCAATCATTATTTCCAATTAAAAGATTATTCGCTTGCTGAGCATGCTTACGAAAAATTATCCTCCAGAGAGTTATCTGAATTAAAAATCTTAAAAAGATTGATTATCTGTTACACGCAAACCGATAATCTAGAAAAAGCATTAAAACTTTTCATACAATTAATTGAATCTGATATAAACACAATTATAAGGACTGATAGTAATGAAGAATTCTGTCCTTGCAATGATTTGATTCTTAGTATTGAAAGCGGAAATATAAAGTATGAAAATGAGTTTCAAACTTTTACTGTATTGGGAATTCTTTGGCTGTACTGTAATTACAAAACGTCATTTAAATATTTTAAAATGGCAATTAATGAGGAACCAGCGAATGAACTTCTTCAAAAAGCAATAAAACTAATCGAAAATTATTCTAACCAAATCAATTTCAAATCAAATTAAAAGAATGGAGTAAAAAAATGAACAAGAACGTTACCAGAAAAGATTTCCTATTGAATGCCTCGAAAGCTGCAGTTGGAATGACTGCTGTTGCTGGAATTTCCAGCCTTGTTACGACAGCAAATACACATGCAAAAACATTAGCAACTCCCTGGCCCTGGCCTTACACTCAACTGGATCCTGAAGCAGTAAGAATACAAGCTCATAGTTTATACTATGGTGGCAAAGCCTGTTGTGCTGGTACATTTGGAGGAATTACAACAGCGCTTGCAAATGCACTACCCGATCCATGGGCTAATCTTCCGATGGAAATAATGTTGTATGGAGGTGGTGGTGGTAATTCATGGGGCATTTTATGTGGATGTTTAAATGGTGGGGCAGCACTTATTAGTCTTGTTACTTCAAAAGCAGATTCAGTTCCACTTATTTCAGAACTTTGGGGTTGGTACACTCAAGCCGAGTTGCCTACAACTCAGGCAAATCAGGTTGCATTAAATGGTTAATATCTTGTGCACAATTATGATCTGGAACTACCACAAAATGTCTCCGGAAGTCCACTTTGCCATGCATCCGTAACACAGTGGTGCATTGTTGCGCAGAAAAAAGTAAGTGATGTTGAGAGAAAAGAAAGATGTGCCCGAATTACCGGTGATGTTGCTGCGAAAACAGTTGAATTACTTAATGCATTCTTTGCTGGTTCATTTACTTCTACTTATACTGATCCTGCTACATTAACAGCTTGTTTAGGTTGTCACGGAAGCGCTGTATTTAATAATGTTATGACAAAGATGGAGTGTACTCCATGCCATGGTGATCCACATAAACCATCGGGTGTGGAAGTAGTTGGTGGATCTGCATCATCATTTGTCCTTAGTCAAAATTATCCTAATCCATTTAATCCATCAACGAGGATTAAGTTTTCACTTCCTCAAACAGAAAAAGTTAAGTTGGAAGTTTATGACATCCAGGGTAACCTTATCAGAAGCCTTGTTGATTATGAATTATATCAGCCGGGTAATTATGAAGTAACATGGGATGGTAGTGATAATCACGGAAGCCGAGTTGCAAGCGGTATTTACTTTACAAAAATGCAAGCCGGTAAATTTGCACAAACAAAAAAAATGAATCTTGTGAAATAATAGCCCCCAAGTAACTCTAAGGTGCTGCAACTGTTTATCTTCGGCAGCACCTTTTTTATTTGTCATTAATTTTCCAAAAGACGAAATCCTTTCTATTAACTATTTTTTAACTCTCAATAAGTTTACCCGGGAATATCTAATCTTTAATAAAGTTTTTATTTGTTTTCTTTAAACACTTTTCCGAGTAAATTACTTTTGAAATAATTTTATAGGATTAATTTGACCAGCTACTTAATAATAAATCCAATCGGTGTTGTGCAATCAAAACTTGAACATCGATATGAAACTCCGAGACAAGGAATATTAGCAGGCAATGATGTTTCTGTAATTACTCTTAATCCGCATCAAAATTTTGAGCAGGCAGTAAAATATCTTGAAGGCTTTGAAAGAATTTGGGTGATTTACTTTTTTCATCTTAACAAAAATTGGAAGCCGTTAGTTACTCCGCCAAGGCATACAAGAAAAAAAGTTGGAGTCTTTGCTACGCGCGCTCCGTACCGCCCAAATCAAATTGGATTAAGCTGTGTTAAATTAGAAAAAGTGGAAGGATTAAAAATTTATATATCAGAATCTGATATACTTAACGGCACTCCAATAATTGATATAAAACCATATCTCCCCTATTCCGATTCCTTCCCTGATGCTGCTACCGGCTGGGCAAAAACTGATCTGGGAAATATTTATCAAATCAAATTTTTAAAAAAAGCTAAAGAGCACGCATTAAGATTATTGGAAACCGAAAAAATTAATCTTATAAATTATTCCCGGGTACAATTGGAGTTTAATCCAACAGATACAGCACGAAAAAGAATATCATTACTAAAAACAAATTCTGTCAAAGATAAATTTTATGTTTTATCATACAGAAAATGGCGCATCATCTTTAAAGTTGATGAAAAGAAAAAGATGGTTACAGTAAGGGATATTCGTATGATTGAAAACAATAATGACAGCAAATAAATTTTAGATTAGATCGATAGTTTTGATTTTAACATTCAACAAAATTAATCTCCATAAAAAAAGCCCCGTATAACACGGGGCTTGATACTAAAATAAGAGTGATGATTACTTGAGTAGAATCATTTTCTTTGTCTGAACAAATTTCCCTGCAGTTATTCTGTAAATGTAAGTTCCGCTTGCCAGGCTTGAAGCATCGAAACGAACACTATGCTGACCGGCATTTGTGAATTGATTGTTTATTAAAACAGTAACTTCCTCACCAAGCATATTGTAAATGCTAAGCGTTACATTAACTGGTTCAGCAGTTTGAAATACGATTGTTGTAGCCGGATTAAATGGGTTCGGATAATTCTGCGCAAGATCAAATCGCAAAGGCGCAGTCAAATCAACTTCAACAAGATTAGAGTATGATGAAGTTCCATCATAATCTAATTGTTTTAATCTGTAAGTATACTTACCGCCGGTTGCGTTATTATCTGCAAAACTATATGAACGAGATTCCGTTGTAGTACCATTACCAGCAACAAATCCAATTGTTTCAAATTCGGTTTTATTTCTTCTCTGGATTTCGAAACCTTTATTGTTTAGTTCCGTTGCCGTCTTCCAAGTTAATTGAACTCTTCCATCCACAACATTTGCGCTGAATGAAAAAAGTTCAACAGGAATTAATCCCGGGAATTCATCTGCACCAATTTCAGGAATGCTGTCTCTTAATTCACCGTCAATGTCCGTAGTTATTCCCGGTACCATAATTCCTTTGCCTAATAAAGGAGTGTTAACGTTTGTAAAATGTAAATCCAATGGAGAAACTAATTGTGGATCTACACTTAAACTATTAACATCTTGCAATGAAGCAGTTTGCCAGTCTGCTAATGTTTTGGCAGCTGCGGTATCAGAATATCCAACGTTACCATTGGTTGCACTTACAGGATAGTAATCATTATAATCTGATGTTAATGTTCCAAGTGCTAAATCTCTATAAATACAATATGATGTAAAACCAGGCTCATCACTTATAACAATATTATTTTTAAGCTCATTAGTGCCATTAGAAATTAAAATACCCTGATATGTAACAGCCCCGGTTCCAATATCTGCAAGGTTAGTCATATAAATAGAATTAAAGTTAAGATTTAAAGTTGCAGATGCTGAATTATTTTTGATTCCTCTAACGTAAGCAACAGGATTTGCAGCAGTAAGTTCGAATCCATAAATCATATTGTTATAAATATTATATGTACCAAAAGTTTCAATACTAATAGCTGTATTGCCAAATGTAGCTGCATTTGTTAATGAAGATACTTTGGATATTTTATTGTTATAAATATTAACAACAGAATTAGTATCAACATCAACAGCGTAAATGGCTTCGTTAGAAATGTTGAATCCGATATTTTGGTTAAGTATTATTTCATTACCAATAATATCGTGGCTGCCTGCTCTGTAAAGTGCAATCGCTCTTCTCTTACCCTCGATCAGATTATTTTTAAGAGTTATGTTGTTTGGATAGCTCAATACATTAGGAGTTCCGCTCTGATAACATCCATACCCTTGTGCGCTCTGAACAACTCCATCAAAATTTGCACTGATATGATTATTTTCAAACAAAATATTATTTGGAACCCAATTCTTGTTAAGATAATTTCTTGATCTTAACGTAACAGCACTAACAAAAAGATTTCCTGAAGCACTGACACCTTGAGCTTTGTAATAAATGTTTGTGTTCTTCACAACCATATTGGATACATCACCAACAATTGTAAGCGGGAATGCATTTCTATTAGCAGTAAGTGAAGTTTGTATTGTAAGATCTCTTGTAGAGCCGCCAACGGTGTTTGAACCATCGATAACAATATTTTTTGTTGTACGTAAATCATTCCATGAAATATTATTTTCCATTGGGATGCCTATAACTAATGCACCCGAAGGGCCAGAATTAAGATCTGTTGGATAAGCAAGAGTGATTACTGGTTGAATACTCGTATATGGTTTAAATGTGACTGTATATGGTTCTGGATTTATTGCTAAACCTAATCCAACTGCGGGAGTGTATGTTTCTGTTATATCACTGGTAATATAGAAAGTACAATTACCTGCAAATGCAAAATTATTAAGAGTCTGGAAGGCATCTCTTACTGTAGCAAATTGAGGATTACTTCCGCCGGGACCTGTACCTGGCGCCCCAATATAATAATCACCGGAAAGTCCAGGTTGAAACTGAATTACGGTACCATTCGCTAATGCAGCAAACAATCCGAAAGCTTTACCATTTTGATTTGCTGTTGGATTAAGGAATCCCGAGGCAAATACAGCTGCGGAACCTCCATCCAATCCTGATAATGGAGCCGCAAAAGTTGCGATGTAAGTTGTTCCATCACCTAGATATAAATCTAAAGTGAGGTTTTGTGCCGGTACATTAAGATATCCAGTAAAATTTCCGTAGGCAGCATTGTCAACAATCGTAGTGCTACCTAATTCTCTAACTTTCACATCTACTGTGGGTGCATCTGATGATCCGTGTAATGCAAAAAAGTCCACACCGGATCCTACTGCTAATTCACGAGCCATATCTTTTACAAATAATGTAAATTTTGTTGATTTGCCATCGGGGTTCTGAGCATATAAACTAGAATCCAAGACACCATTTGCAAATATTACATATGTTTCTTCTGCTGTAAGAACAACAGGAAAATTCTTTAAGGTATCATTTACTGATGTACTGGTTGCAGCTGCAAATCCTATGTTTAAAGTTTCACCTGCTGGTAAATCAATAAATGGTGTAGCGGTTCTAAAAGCGAAGTTATTTATAGCTAAAGAATCATTAACATAAACATCAACTGTATCTGCTAAGATATCTGCTGAATTATGGACTAACTGAACTCTCGCTCTGAGAGTTGGATATTCATAAGATCCAATATCATAATTACCAACTCTCTTGTAGCCCCTTTGATCTAAAAGAGGAGCACCATTTGGGGAGAGTGCAGGTATTTGATCTCTTGCAGGACTATTGCCTGGTATAGCACAAGTCTGAGTACCGTTTAATGTGTTATTATCAGCAAGTGGTAATAAATTTGGATTTAAACCAATTCCATTATTTGTTTGACCACTAATTGCTTCTCCATTATACTTCTGAATAATATTATAGCCATCTGAGTTAATAATACCTATACCACTTTGAAATGAAAGATCAATATTATTTGTTGATTTATTACCAGCAAAAATTGAATTCTTTATATTTGTTTGAATTCCTGTAGTAACTAATTCTGAATTAACTGCAACACCACCATATGAACCAAGATTTTGTTGATCTATTCCAGCATAATTCTGAAATATTGTACAACTGTTAAAACTCGCAGTAATGGTTTTGGAATTACCAGGACCCCAACGTGAGATTCTTATACCGCCGTAACTATTGTATGCTCTGTTTTCTGAAATGGTTGAGTTAGTGATTGAAAAACTTGAACTATCTAAATTGCCTTCTCCAGAAATGATTGCGATCCCTCCTCCACCTGGTGCTGTGTTAAAACTAATTGTGGAATTGGAAATGCTTGTACTACCATCAATTGAGGCAATCCCACCACCATAACACGGTAAAGTTGTAGAAACAGCACCTGTATTATGACTAATAGTTGAATTTGTAACTATTAGTGTGCCTCTCACATTAGAAATACCGACACCATAACCTGTGCCTGTTGAGCCGGATACATTCTGAGTAACTAGGCAACTTTCAACTGTCAAATTCCCAGCTAGATTAAAAATTCCGCCGCCATGAGTGTATCCATCACCATCATTATTTGCACGTCCATATCTAATTGTCATATTTTTTAATGTAACCGTATTGCCTGCATAAATCTTAAATACTCTTGAAGTTGATAATGTTGTATCTGCGGCTGATTGAACTATTGTATTGATAGTACTCTGCCCTAAAATTGTAAGATTTGTAAATGCACGATTTATATCTATTGTATTATTAGATAAATCATATATCCCATCTGCTACATTTATAATTATAACCTCAGAAGTGGGATTAGCTGCAGAAATTACTGCGTGCTCAATTGTAGCCCAAGGCAGTGCTTGACTGCCATCATTTGCGTCGCTTCCTGTGGTTGCAACATAATAATTTGTCTGTGCAAACGATATATTAAAAATTAATAGAGCAATAATTGTAAACAAAAAATTTTTCATAATGACCTCGTGTTTAATTGATTTGATATAGATATGTATTTAAAAAAGTTTAGTTGAAATGTTGTATTTGAAGAGAGAGTTTTCATATCCCAAATATATTGATTGAAATTCTATTATGAACTTAAGCAATTAAGTATAATAAATCCACAGATAGCTATAATTAAAAAATTTTATACTTGGCAATTCTTGTTATATGTCTTTCAAATATTCCGGACCACCAAGGGAATTTATTTGCCTGATTATCCAGTTTTGTCTTCCTCTTACATAACCGGAAGGTTTGGCTACTGAATACTTAATTGGATTTGGCAATACTGCAGCTAATAATGCTGCCTGTGAAATTGTTAGTTTACTCGGCGGCTTATTAAAGTAAGCAAGACTTGCTATTCCAACCCCGAAAATATTTTCTCCAAGTTCCGCTATGTTCATATGAACTTCGAGTATTCTTTTTTTATCCCACAACAACTCGATGAGAATTGTGAAGTAAGCTTCAATCCCCTTCCGCACAAAACTTTTTCCTTCCCATAAAAATAAGTTTTTTGCAACTTGCTGTGTAATTGTACTTGCACCACGAATTCTTTTCCCTCTTTTATTTTGTTTAAGCGCTTTTTCAATCTGCTTAAAATCAAATCCAAAATGATTTGGAAAATTTTGATCTTCTGCTGCTACAATTGCAATCGGCACATAATTAGAAACATCATCAATACCAACCCAGCGATACTTAACAAATTCAAATTGCCCTGTAAATATTGTTTTAATTTGTCGTTGAATCATAATTGAACTTGTGATAGGATTAATCCATCTCATTGCAAAAACAAGAAGTACAGTTGAAACAAAGAAAATTAGTGCAAACTTCAATATCCATTTAAAGATTCTGAAAAGTTTCTGTTTGAATGATGTTTTTTTTGTCATAATAAATGTAACGCAGAATTCATTCTGCGATTTCTGAATAAATGGGTTCTTATTCTCAGACTAAAGTCTGAGCTACAAGCGAAAGTAATAAATTATTTTAGGGTACCGGATCATATCCACTTCCGCCCCAGGGATGACATCTTGAAATTCTTTTTATTCCCAACCAACCGCCTTTAAAAATTCCATATTTTTTTAATGCTTCCAAAGTGTAATGTGAACAAGTTGGAGTATATCGGCAGGATGAAGGAAATAGCGGCGATATTAATAACTGATAAATTTTTATCAGCAGAATAAATGGTACTGCCAATAGTTTAATAAATAATTTATTTGCTTCTGCTAAGGTCATTTAATCAATTATTGTGATTTGAATAACAAATATTAATAATTTTTTTATCAATAAAACGAACTAATTTCTAATAATATACTATTGTTCAAAAATAATGATTTTGAATTTTGTTTTTTTTATCGGTTAATTTGCAAGCGTTTTTTTCAAATAAAAGAAGATATAATGCCAAAAAATTTAGTTATTGTAGAATCTCCCGCAAAAGCAAAGACAATTGAAGGTTATTTGGGGAAGGATTTTTTAGTCACTTCAAGCTACGGACACATTCGTGATCTTGAAAAGAAAAATAAAGGAGTTGAGATTGAAAATAAATTTAAACCTCTTTATAAAATTTCTGAAGATAAAAAGAAAGTTGTAGCAGAGTTAAAAAAACTTTCTAAAAAAGCTGAAGTTGTTTGGCTTGCAACTGATGAGGATCGCGAAGGTGAAGCAATTTCCTGGCATCTTAAAGAAGCACTTGAGCTTGATGAAGATAAGATAAAGCGAATTGTTTTTGATGAGATAACAAAAACTGCAATTCTTAACGCAGTTAAAAATCCAAGAAAGATTGATTACAATCTTGTTGATGCCCAGCAGGCAAGAAGGATTTTAGATCGCTTAGTTGGATTTGAAATCTCTGGAATTCTTTGGAGAAAAATTAGATCAAAACTTTCTGCGGGTAGAGTTCAATCTGTTGCAGTAAGATTAATTGTTGAACGTGAGCGCGAAATTGATTCCTTTGTTACTGAATCCCACTTTAAAATTATTGCAAACTTTATTGTAACGGATGAAAATGGCAATAAGACAAATCTTAAAGCAGAACTTGCACGATATCTTAAAAATGAAAAAGAAGTTCAAGAGTTTTTAAAGAGCTGCTCAACTTCGGATTTTATTGTTGAGGATGTTGAAAAGAAACCTGTTAAACGCTCGCCGGCTGCACCGTTTTATACTTCAACTCTGCAACAAGAAGCCGCAAGAAAGTTACGATATTCAGTTTCCCGCACAATGCTGCTTGCTCAAAGACTTTATGAAGCCGGTAAGATAACTTATATGCGTACCGACTCTGTTAACCTTTCGGATTTTGCTCTCGATGCTGCAGAACAAACCATCAAACATGATTTTGGGAAACAATATTTACAGAGGAGACAATTTAAAACTAAATCATCAACCGCACAGGAAGCGCATGAAGCAATTCGTCCCACTGATTTCAATAAAGAAACTGTGGAAGGACCTAAAGATGAAAAAGCTTTATATGAGTTAATTTGGAAGCGTGCAATTGCTTCACAAATGAGTGATGCAGATATTGAACGCACAACAGCAAAAATAAAAATAACAGGCAACAATGATGTTCTTACTGCAAAAGGTGAGGTAATAAAATTTGATGGATTTTTAAAAGTTTATCTTGAAGATTCTGATGATGAGAATGGTGAAAATAGAGATGATACTATTCTTCCTCCGTTAGAAGTTGGTCAGAAACTTGATATGAAAGAAATAGTTGCAACTGAAAGATATACACGTCCATCTGCAAGATTCACCGAAGCAAGCCTTGTTAAAAAATTAGAAGAACTTGGAATCGGAAGACCTTCAACTTATGCTCCAACCATCAGCACGATTCAGAAACGTGGTTATGTTCATAAAGATGAGCGGATGGGAACAGAACGAGAGTATCGCGTTTTTAGTTTATCCAAGAAGAAAGAAATTCATAAAGAAATTAAAACCGAAATTACCGGCGCTGACAAAGGAAAACTTTTCCCTACTGATATTGCGATGATTGTTACGGATTTTCTCAATCAGCATTTCCCGCAAATTATGGATTATCAATTTACTGCTAAGGTTGAAGATGAACTTGATGAAATAGCAATGGGAAAAATGAGTTATCCAAAAATGTTAAAGGAATTTTATTTTCCATTTCACGATATAGTTGAACATACCACGGAAACAAGTGAACGAGCTTCCGGTGAAAGAATTCTTGGAGTTGATCCAAAAACAAAAAAAACAGTTTCAGTTCGTATGGCGCGATTTGGTCCGGTAGCTCAATTAACTGATCCGAATGATCCTGAAGCAAAACCTGAATATGCCGGAATACGACGAGATCAGAAATTAGAATTAATAACTCTTGAAGAAGCTCTGGAATTATTCAAGCTTCCAAGAGTTGTAGGACAATTTGAGGATAAAGAAATTGTAGCTGCAATAGGAAGATTTGGTCCTTACTTAAGACACGATGGAAAATTTTATTCATTGAAAAAAGAATATGATCCGCATACAGTTTCTGAGGAAGAATCAATTAATGTTATCGAAGCAAAACGAGTTACTGATGCTGAAAAGTTCATTAAAGTTTTTGATGAAGATCCAACGTATCAAATTCTTAATGGCAGATGGGGACCTTATTTAAAAGCCGGAAAGAAAAATGTAAAACTTCCAAAAGATCGTGAACCGATTTCTTTTACTTTTGAAGAATGTGTAGAACTTGCAAAGAATGCTGTTGAATCAAAAGGAAAGAAAAGAATTTTTAGAAAGAAAGCAAAATAAATTTTTAAATTTATTGGTGGCTATTAACCGATGTCACACTGAGCGAAGTCGAAGTGTGACCTCAGTCTTCGACATCAGTTAGCTCACGGATCAGACTGATAGCAAAATAAAAGTAATCATTTATTACTTTGCATCACTTTACACATCAAAGTATATTTACACTTAATTATAAAACAATTATCTAAATTAAAATGATCATCTCATCAATATTCTGGAATGTTAGCCCTGAAATAGTAAAGCTTGGACCATTATCACTTAGATGGTACGGATTACTTTTTGCATTAGGTTTTGTATTTGGATATTTGATTCTTACAAAAATTTACAAACTTGAAAAAAAACCGCAGGCTGATTTAGAACAACTTTCTATTTATGTTATTCTTGGAACTGTAATCGGCGCACGATTAGGACATTGCTTGTTTTATGATCCTGTTTTTTATTTATCACATCCAATTGAAATAATAAAAGTTTGGCAAGGCGGACTTGCAAGTCACGGTGCAGCGATTGGAATTATCACAGCAATTTATCTTCTTACAAAGAAACAAAAAGATAAAACAATGTTGTGGATACTTGACCGCGTGGTAATTGTTGTTGCACTTGCTGCGGTGCTTATCAGATTAGGAAATCTATTTAACTCAGAAATTATTGGTAAAGCAACCGATGTTCCCTGGGCATTTATCTTTGCAAAAGTTGATAATGTTCCAAGACATCCGGCACAATTATATGAATCCATTTTTTATCTCATTTCATTTTTCATTCTATATTTTGTTTATTATAAAACACAAAAAAAATCTAAAGAAGGATTTATCTTTGGATTATTTCTTATACTGATTTTTGGATTCAGATTTTTTGTTGAGTTTCTAAAAGTTGAGCAATCATCTTTTGAAAAAGGAATGGCATTAGATATGGGGCAACTGTTAAGTATTCCATTTGTTATTGGTGGATTGTATTTCATCTTTAGGAAAGAAAAAGAGACCACAAATAAAAAAGTGAAATCTAAAACAGTACAATGATTTAAATGAAATTTTCTGGATCATTTTTAATCATAAAAAGTCCTAATTATCTGCATACCATTTTTCTTCTCGTATGGAAATACACTTAATTATTCTATAATTTTACAACATACAAATAAAATCCATTCTACTTAGGAGCACTTATGTTTGATAAACAAGTTTATATAGATCGCAGGGCTGAGCTAAAGAAAAATTTTAAAACGGGAGTACTTTTATTTCCCGGTAATGATGAATCTGCAATGAACTATGCTGATAATACATACGCTTTCAGACAGGATAGCTCTTTTCTTTATTACTTTGGACTTGATTTGCCAAATATGGTTGGCATAATTGATATTGATGAAAACAAGGAAATGCTTTTCGGATATGAGTTTACACTTGAAGATATTGTTTGGATGGGTCCACAGCCAAAACTCTCGCAGCTCGCGGAACAAATCGGTGTGGCACAATTTGAATCTATTGATACATTAAAAAAGTTTCTTAAAGCAAAAAGCAGTAAACAAGTTAAGATTCATTTTCTACCAACTTACCGTGGTGATCAAACACTTAAGCTAGCAGATTTTCTTGATGAAAATCCAAATAAATTAAAAAGTAAAGTTTCTAAAAAATTAGTTGAAGCCGTTGTGACTCAACGCTCGATTAAAGCAGAAGAAGAAGTTGCAGAAATTGAATACGCAATGGAAATTGCTTATCAAATGCACACAACTGCAATGCGTATGGCAAAACCTGGTGTGATTGAACGCGATATTGCCGGTGCCATTGAAGGAATTGCTTCTTCTTTGGGTGCCGGACTTTCTTTTCCAGCCATCGTTTCTAAAAACGGACAGACACTTCATAATCATTTACATGGAAATGTTTTGAAGGAAGGTGATTTACTTGTTTGTGATGCTGGTGCTGAATCACTCCTTCATTATGCTAGTGATATAACCCGTACAACTCCAGTTGGTGGAAAATTTTCTTATAAGCAAAGAGAGATTTACGAGATTGTACTTACAGCTCAGAAGAATGCTATCAATATGATTAAACCCGGTGTAAAGCATATTGATGTTCACCTAACTGCGGCAAAAATTATTGCTGCTGGTTTATCACAGATAGGAATTATAAAAGGCGATTTGAATGCTGCCGTAAAAGCTGGTGCACATGCACTTTTCTTTCCACACGGACTTGGACATATGATGGGACTTGATGTACACGATATGGAAAATCTTGGAGAAGCTTATGTTGGATATGATGAGAATACAAAACGAAGCGATCAGTTTGGATTGGCTTATTTAAGATTAGCTAAAGAATTAAAACCTGGATTTGTTTTTACTTGCGAGCCGGGAATTTATTTTATTCCACAACTTATTGATCAGTGGAAAGCCAAGAAAAAGTTTAAAAACTTTATTAATTATGATAAAGTTGAAGAGTACCGCAACTTTGGCGGAATAAGAATAGAAGATAATATTCTAGTTACGCAAACCGGATATAAAGTTCTCG
Organism: Ignavibacteriaceae bacterium; assembly: GCA_036170275.1. GTDB lineage: Bacteria > Bacteroidota > Ignavibacteria > Ignavibacteriales > Ignavibacteriaceae > IGN3. The sequence goes on along the minus strand of JAVHOU010000223.1, from coordinate 49,555 downwards.
GTCGTCCAATCCCAAAAGAAGTTGATGACGTAGAAGCGTGGGCAAAATCCTAAATGAATTTTTACTACAGAGACACGAAGGCACAGAGAAATTTTCCCGCGACTCTGCGGTTAATAAATTATGTGAATTACTTTACGTTTTTTAAAAAGTATCTTATCAAACATCAGTTTTAATTTTAAATAAATAACTCGCATTACGCAGTTGTCATGCTGTTCGCCGCGGCGAATTGTTTCAGCATTTAAAATTTTAAGAAATTGAGATTCCAAAACAAGCTGCCTTGGCGGACGGAAAGATATAAAAGCTACTTTAAGGTAAGTTGAATTATTAAAGGATTATAAACCTTTTTAAATATCAAAATATTTTATTTATGTTTGATAAAAAATAAATCTATTAAAAATGCTTCTATCATAGGAGTCGGCATGAAAATATTTTTATCCGTTATTATTCTCACCATTTTTTTACTTTCCAACATCAGCATTGCGCAATCATTAAAATCACCTGAAGAGTTTTTGGGGTTTAAAGTAGGAACGGATTTTAAGATAGCAGACTACGAGACAATTCAAAAATATTTTAAACATCTCGCTGAAAATTCTAAAATGATTGTTTACGAAGTTATAGGAAAGACCGTTCAAAACCGCGATATGTTTATGGCTATTCTCAGCAGTGAAGATAACATAAAAAATCTGGATAAATATCAAGACATAGTGAGGCAGCTATCAGATCCAAGAAAAATTTCTGATGATCAGGCAAAACAACTTTCGATTGATGGAAAAGTTGTTGTGCTTGTTACATGCAATATTCATTCTACAGAAATTGCATCGGCACAAATGTCTATGGAACTTGCTTATAATATAATTACAGCTAAATCGCCTGTAAAAATAAATGAGGCGCTTAAAGATGTAATATTCATCATCATGCCTTCAATCAATCCCGATGGTGAAACAATGGTAGTTAATTGGTACAATAAATATCTGAATACGGAATATGAAGGAAGTTCTCTTCCCTATTTATATCATGTTTATTCCGGTCATGATAATAATCGTGATTGGTTCCTGTTCAATCTTCCTGAAACTCGGAATGTAATTAATATTGCTTATCATAAATGGCTTCCTCAAATCTGGTTGGATGAACATCAAATGGGAAGTGATGGAGCTAGACTTTTTGTTGTGCCATATAAAGACCCAATTAATCCAAACATTCATCCACTTATTTGGAGATGGCAAAAAGTAATCGGCGGTTTAACTGCTCTTGATCTTGAAAAGCAAGGTTATACTGGAATTATCGATCAAGCTATGTTTGAAGGATGGTGGGAAGGTCCTGCAAGCGATTGTGGACTTTGGCATAATCAAATTGCACTCCTTTCAGAAATGGCAAGTTGTAACATTGCAAGTCCGATTTTTATTGATTCATCTGAAATTAAAGCCACCGAAGAAATTACTACTTACGACATAAGAACTAACTATCCAAGTCCCTGGCGCGGGGGTTGGTGGCGTTTGCGTAATATAGTTGATTATGAGCTTGCATTGACTTACAGTTTGATTGAATCATCTTCACGATTTAAAGAAGATTTACTTTACAATTATTATTTGATGGGAAAAGATGCCGTTGAAAAAGGAAAGATTGGAAATCCCTATGCATACATCATCCCACGCAATCAAAATGATCCGGTAACAACCTCAAAAATGATTGACATTCTTCAGCAAGGCGCAGTTGAAGTGGGTTGGGCAGAGAATAAATTTAAGATTGATAACATAACTTACCCCGCCGAAAGCTATGTGATTTTTCTTGCTCAACCGAATGGGCGCTATGTGAAAGATTTGTTTGAAGAACAATTTTATCCAGACCTAAGAAAATCCAAAAAGGAAACGCCAATTGAACCTTATGATGTTGCCGGCTGGACGCTTCCATACTTGATGGGAGTTAAATACAACACAATCAATAAGCCTGTAGAAATTAATTCAGTACTATTAACAAATCCTAATTACCAGCAAGGTAAAGTTGAATCATCCGATGGAAAATATTTTATTGCTGCTTCTGGGGCAAATATTAATTCTGCCTTAATCAACCGATTACAAAAACAAAACATAGAAGTATTCTGGAATAGTGAAAAATTTTCTTCAAAAGGGAAAGAATATAATCCCGGTTCTGTTTTAATTCCTATGAATGAAAAATCAACAACTGCAGTAAAAATCTTAGCAGATGAACTTCATCTTAAGATCGATGTTCTTGCAGATGTTGACACATCAAAAATAAAAGAATTAAAAAAAGTTAAAGTTGGGTTGTATCAACCCTTTACCGCAAATATGGATGAAGGATGGACCAGACTGCTTTTAGAAAATTACAATTTTGAATTTGTTACTATGCATAACAAGGATTTTAAAGACAAAAAATTAAAAGAGAAATACGATGTGATAATTATTCCGGAAATGAATGGCGATTTAATTAAAACAGGTTATTTTGCGGGCGAGTTTGCACGATACAATCGTCCTAAACCTCCGGAATATGACAGCGGACTCGGGCGAATTGGTGTTGAAAATTTAAAAACTTTTGTTGAAAAAGGCGGCGGCTATTTAATTACTCTCGGTGAAGCCTGTAACTTTGCGATTGAAGATTTGGGTCTGCGAGTAAATAACGTTTTGAAAAATATAAAAAGTGATGAGTTCTTTTGTCCCGGTTCGCTGTTAAAAATAAATGTTGATAATACACTTCCTATTGGATATGGAATGGAAGAAGAAATTATTGGTTATCAAAATTCAAACATTGCATTTTCAACATCAATTCCTTTTGGACAATTTGATAGAAGCGTTATTGCCAGATATCCTACGAAGGACTTACTGAAATCCGGTTTTTTGCTTGGTGAAGATTTACTTTATAAGCGCGGAGCTATTGTGGATGTAAAACAGAAAAAAGGGCATGTTATACTTCTAGGATTTAAAGTACAGAATCGTCATCAAACTTTTGGGACTTTTAAACTTTTATTTAATGCGATTCATTCAGCAGGTATGAATTAATTTTTTTTAAAGGCTTTAAGAATTATTTTTACTACAGAGACACAGAAAACTCTGTTTCTCTGTGGTAAAGATCTTCTTAATTTTTATGCGCTACTGAAAATTCTCTTCCTGCTTTTAGTGCATCTATGTTTAGCTGAACTATCTTCTCACCTTTTTTATCAAAAATTTTCTTTATTCCATTTTCAAGTGATTGATATGGAATATCTATAAACGGAGAAGCTGCACCAAGCACTACCATATTTGATGAACGAGGAGACTTCACTTGTCTGGCAATTTCATCTGCGTTTATTGCAATGTGATGGGGAAGTTTTTCTATCTCCGCAAGCAACGCTTTCATATCCGGATAATCTGTAATGTTTACAAATGGAGTTGTGTTTGTTACAAGCCATCCATTTTCTGAAAGCCATGGTAAGTAACGCAATGATTCCATTGGCTCAACAGAAATTATTATATCCGCTCTGCCTTCGGGAATTAAATCACTCGCAATTTCTTTTTCAGAAATTCTAAGATGAGAATGTACAGCACCACCGCGCTGACTCATTCCATGAACTTCTGCTTGTTTTATGTAAAGATGATTTTCCAAAGCCGCCATTCCAACAACCGCAGCAATTGAAAGAATTCCTTGTCCCCCAACACCTGCTAATATTATGTCTGATTTCATAAATATTTTTTAACCTTCATTTAGAACTAATTACCCCGACCTTTAGGTTGGGGATAACTAATAAAAAGGAATTTGGACTTTAGTCCCATTTTTTTGTATCAATTTGGCTAAAGCCTATTTTATTATTGGTCCACAATCCACGACTTAAAAGTCGTGGCAATAAATATCAATTTTGGTTATGTGATCTCTTCCGCTCTTACTTTCTGTTCCTTCTTACTTCTACTCAACGTTTGAATACATTCTCTTCTAGGAATTATAACCGAAACACCTTTATACAACATTTCTTCACGTAGAACTTTTACCATTTCATCGTGATACTTGGGCAAAGGAGTAAGAACTTTTACGTGTTCAGGTTTTACACCGAGACCAATACAAATTTCTTCCAACCTGCCTGTTGCGTGCGAAGCTTGTCCGCCTGTCATTCCTGTCGTGGAATTATCTGAAATGATAACAGTAACCGGAGTATTTTCATAAACACAATCAAGCAAAGCAGTCATTCCGCTGTGCGTAAAAGTTGAATCACCAATCACTGCTATGGATGGATGAACTCCAGCATCAGCAGCACCTTTTGCCATTGTGATTGAGGCGCCCATATCAACGCAAGAGTTTATAGAATTCCAAGGTGGTAGCGCACCAAGAGCATAACATCCAATATCTGAAAAAACTTTTTGCTTACCGAATTCCATCATCGTTTCATTCAAGGCAAGATAAATATCACGATGAGCACATCCAGCACAAAGTTCTGGAGGACGATTTGCAACGATAGCGGGAACTTTCATTCCTGTTTTCACTTCTTTACCCAAGGCATTTGCAACAACATCAGGAGTTAATTCGCCATCTCGCGGAATCGTTCCATCTAATCTTCCAATTATCTTACTATCTTTTCCTAAAAATCCCTTTAACATTTCTTCAACTAATGGATAACCATCCTCAAGTACTAAAATATGTTCACATTCATCTACAATCTTTTCTACTTTGACAAACGGAAGCGGATATTGCCCAAGTTGAAGAATCGGATAAAAATTACTTTTTCTTTCCGGATAATTTTCCATCAGATAATTGAATGCAATTCCGCAGGCAATAATTCCTAATGATTTATTTCTACCGGGATAATAGGTATTGTAAGCTGATCGTTCAGATTCCTGCTCCATAACCGACTGAAGCGCAAGCAAACCTTTATATCTTTTCCTTGCGTTGGAAGGAAGAAGAACAAACTGAATTGGATCTTTCGGGTAAGTAAGTTTGTTTTCATCTTTTAGCGGGCGGGTTTCAATTCCTGCGCGCGAATGTGAAAGCCGGGTTGTAATACGAATCATAACCGGTACTTTTAATTTTTCAGAAAGTTCAAATGCCTCGTAGGTCATATCATAAGCTTCCTGTTGATTTGCAGGTTCAAGAATCGGTATCATCGCAAACTTGCCGAAGAAACGTGAATCCTGTTCATTCTGTGATGAGTGCATTGATGGATCATCTGCAACAGTTACAATCAATCCGCCGTTAACGCCGGTAATAGCTGAGTTGATAAAAGCATCGGCAGCAACATTTAACCCAACGTGTTTCATACAAACCATTGCGCGCTTGCCGGCGTAACTCATTCCAAGTGCTGATTCCATTGCAGTTTTTTCATTAGCAGACCATTGGCTGTGTAATTTTCTTTCGGTAGCAATTTTATTGTGCTGAACGTATTCAGTTATTTCTGTAGAAGGTGTGCCGGGATAAGCGTAAACACCGGACATTCCGCCATCAATAGCGCCTTGTGCAATTGCTTCGGCTCCGAGTAATAAAAGTTTTTCCATAATTCTCTCAAATGTTTAAGAGGTTTAAAATTATTTTTTATTGATTTAAAAATACGGAAAGTAAACACCCTACTCAACCATTTCGGTCAATCGGGAGAATAGTAATATCTGTGCTTTGTATTTAATTTTATCCTAACATTTTTTATTACTTATGATAATTGAAGAATTTTTAGATATTGCTCCTGTTAATGGTGTTTTAACAATTTCTGATGTTGATGAATCTTTTGAAAAAACTTATTTGCAAATCAGAAAAAAGGAAAAAAGAATTTACAGGGATGAGGAACTTAGACTGCTGCCGTTTGCATCAAGATTAAATCCGCATAAAGAAGAATGGAATCAGAGAGCAAAATCATTTCTTAGATTTAAAAAATATCTTTATAAAAAAAAATCCGGATTAAATATACTTGATCTTGGCTGTGGTACCGGTTGGTTTGCTTCGCAGATTTTGAGGGAATCGGATCATAATTTTTATTGTGTTGATGTTAATTTAACCGAACTGCAACGTGGTGCTAAACTTTTTGCAAATGAAAAAATAAAATTTATTTATGCTGATATTTTTCAGATCAAGTTTCCGCGTTCATCATTTGATATGATAATTCTTAACTCCTCATTACAATATTTTCCTGATGTAAGAATTTTAATGCGGGAACTATTTTATTTGCTGAATTCGTACGGAGAAATTCATATCATTGATACGCCTTTTTATGAGGATGATGAAGTTGAATTTGCAAGAAATAAAACTTTGCAATATTATGAATCAATTGGTTTCCCTCAGATGAAGGAAAAATATTTTCATCACACATTCAGGAGCATAAAAGATCTTAATCATTACTATTTATATGATCCGCGGAGATTAAAAAATAAAATTCAAAATTTAGCCTTCGGAAAAGATTCTCCTTTTCCATGGATAATGATAAATCGATAAAAAGAAAACTAAATGGATATAAAATTTAATCTTACATTTAAATTTACCAGAGGAAAAATTATTTGGATACTTTTAGGATTTGGAGTAATTCTTTATGCCGTTTATATTTATTTTGTATCACCCACATTAACTTATGATGCTAAACCTAATGCAGTTGAAATAATTCTTTTTGTATCGCAAAGAATTTTAATCGGCATACTCTTCTTTCTTGCAATCATAAACATCACTAAAATACCGCTTAAAGAAAACTGGATTGCCTGGATAATTTTTACAGGATTGTTAGCTAGATTAATTTTAATTCCTTCTCTACCAATTCTTGAGGATGATTTCTATAGATATTTGTGGGATGGCGCTGTTACTGCACATGAATTTAATCCTTATACAATAAGCCCACAACAAGTGTTGGAAAAAGATCATAATGTTCCGGAAAAGATTTTAAAACTATCAGATGAATCTGGTGATGTAATTCATAAAATAAATCATCCGCAAATCAGAACACTTTACCCTTCGCTGGCTCAAATTGTTTTTGCACTATCTTATTTTCTTTTTCCCTGGAGTGTTGTCGGCTGGAAATTCATTATGCTTATCGGCGATTTGCTGTTGCTTTACTTTTTGATAAAAATCTTGCGCGAGTTACAATTACCAAAATCTTTTATCGCAATTTATTGGTTAAACCCAATTGTACTTCACGAGTATTTTAATACAGGGCATTATGATTTATTTGCACTTTTATTTACTGCAATTTCATTTTACTATTTACTTAAAAATGAAAATGTTATTGCAAGCATAACACTTGCCCTTGCGGTTGGATTCAAAGTTTGGCCTATTCTTTTATTCCCATTTTATATGCGGAGATTATTCAATCAAAAATCAAAATTGTTTTCAAGCATTGCTGCATTTTCCATTTTTGTAGTAATCATATTTATTCCTGTTTTAAGTGCTGGTTGGGATGAAAATCAGGGATTTATGAAATACGCTTCTAACTGGATTAACAATGCGGGATTTTATACTCTATTAAAAGATAGCATAGATTTATTTACAAATGTTTTTAAAATTTATTATGTCTGTGCTGATTGTGTTGCCCGATGGATAACAATTGGATTGATGGCGATTACAGTTTTATGGCTAATTAGAAAACCCGCAAACGATAATCGTGAACTTGTAAATAAAATTCTTATTGCAATAGCAATTATGTTTTTGATCAGCCCCACTCAGTTTCCGTGGTACTTCACCTGGTTAGTTCTACCGCTTGTATTCAGTCCTAAGTTTTCTTTGCTGATGTATGTTTTTCTTATCCCGCTTTACCATTTAAATTTTCTTGGTGGATATTTTATTTACATTCAGCATATCCCTGTTATTCTTTTATTTATGTATGAAATAAAAAAAGGATCCAGTTTTGGATTTTTTGATCCTGAGTAAATCCTTTTATAAGATTAAATATATTTAGTTCATCGGAACATCAATCAAAACAAAGTTTGTGTCTTCTAATATTTCAATTTTAAAATTAGCAGTATCATAAATTCCAATTGCATCGCGTTTAAATAAATCTTCATCATCAATTTTAAGGTGTCCGTCAATTAAAAAAATGTATGCTCCGTTTGAAGCATTGCTAAGTTCGTAAACTAACATTTCACCTTTTTTAAAATTGCCTAGTTTTATTTCAGCATTTTGATGAATATAAAGTGCACCTTCTTTATTCAAACCAGAAACCGCAGTAATTAGTTTGTTTCTCTTTTCATCTGCAGAAAAAGATTTTTGATCATATCTTGGTTTGATATTTTTTTCTTTCGGAAATATCCACAACTGTAAAAGATTTACTTTCTCCTCTTTTGATGGATTAAATTCTGAGTGTGTAATTCCGGAACCAGCAGACATAACCTGAATTTCATCTTTGTTAATTACAGAGCCAGTACCCATGCTGTCTTTATGTTCAAGTGCACCATCAAGAATGATTGTTATTATTTCCATATTGTCGTGCGGATGAGTTCCAAATCCTAAAGCTGGTGCAACAATATCATCATTTAAAACACGCAGCATTCCAAAATGCACCATATCCGGGTTATAATAATTTGCAAAGCTAAAACTGTACCTGGTTTCCAACCATCCATAATTTGCTTTTCCTCTATCTTCGGATCGATAAATTATCTTTTTCATATTTATTCCTTTAATTGGTCAGTCCGTCTTGTTTTTTAAAAATGGTATTCATATTACAAAACTTTCCTTCAAACAAAATTTCTTATTCAAATTTTCAATTTGATACTATCAGAAAAATAGTGCATAACCCTCCAAAACAGTTAAGCAGTTCATAGATGAATTTTAGGATAAATACCCTATGACCCGTTCTTTTTCTGGAATGATAGAACGGGGTTTTTGTTTTGAAACTTTTAATTATCGCCTAACTTGTTAACTTAAAATAAGATATGATTTTTAGAGTAACAAGTAGGTAACAAATTCAAAAAATAAACCCCAGAATTGTTATTCTTGTTATATTCCATTTATTATTAAAATATTTTATGCCAATTGTTAATTGAACATCTCCATTAATTACATTAGTTTAAATCCGTGTTTAATAATACCATAATTGTTGATAATTAGGTGAATAGCAATTCCGGATAAGTATTAGTTAGGTTGCTATTTCAGTCAATTGTTTATTATCTTAAATCTTGGTTATTATATTATGATCTTTTTAAGGAGATAATCGAATGTTATTAATTTCATTAATTCCTCTCGTTTTTTTATTCTTCTATGGTATCTGGTTATATAGAAAAGATAAAGAAAAATTTATAATTCGAAAAAACATAATAGAGTATTTGGTTATATTATTTACAGTAATAGTTACCATAATAAATATTGATAGTTCGACAAATGATTTTAGTAAGGTAATTCAAAAGTTTGATAATATAATTGCTAATATTAATAGAAAACCTAAATTAGAAATTAGTTTTGATATTGATCCTAATGATACAACTTTCGAAATTAGTGCAATCAAATTAAAAAATAATGGTGATCTTACAGCAAATGTTTATGAAATGAAAATAGTAATACCTAACAAAGGATTGATACGAAATGAGCCTCCTCCTGGATTTCTTAAAGTATTTACATATGATAAGGAATATTTTACATATCAAAGTGCATATAATCCCCCGGTGAGTGTACTCCCAAGCCCTTCAATTCCATTATTTAGATGTGAATTAATTTTTGAGAAGCATCTTAATCTACCTTTTAAGGTATTTGTCTATTATCATGCTGAATTTGGACATGATGATATAAAAGATACAACCATCATCATATATAAGAAATAGAGTACTTGGTGAAATCGAAATTATATTTACAAGTTTAACAATTAGCTTTTATTAGAATATAACGACATAGATAATTAATAGTATTATACAAAACGCAACATAACCTGTAACTCAAAACCGACTGCTTTAAACGTTGCGACAGTTTACAGATTTTAGAGTTGGGTTGTAAAAGCAGGTTGCTTTTTTAATGTAGTTAAGTAAATGAAGTAATTAATAAATTATTGGCGTTGGCATTTCAGTACCGCACTTTTGTTCTGGGGCTGCGCCTTAGCCACAACGCCGTTATATACAAAAGTATGTTAACAGATTCTGAGTTTGAAAATCGTATTTCAGAAATTGATAATGAGCAAAGAATAGAAAATATTCCAATTTATTCTCGATCTCTAAATGCAATCCACAAATATGCGGTCAAATATAAAGTTCAAATAATGTTTGGAGGTTCTCGTTTATTTAAATCCGATGACAAATATGATAGTGTAAATCTTGCACATACTATTTCTGATTGGTACGACAAAAAATATGGTAATCGTGTAAAGAAAGATTTTTCTAAAGGATATGTAGCATTATTTATTGCTGGTTCTATTTATAAAATGAAAATACCGCTAATATTTGGGAAGGCTGCTATATGTTCTGATGGGAAGTTTAAATTAAATCAAAATGCTGTCGAAGATGGAACAATGCTTCTAAATGTTATTAGTTTTGTTGAAGATTTAACAAGGGATTTATCATCTGAACTATCACCAGAAGAAGAGGGTAATATTTTACAAATATTCGCTTTTGCTTCTGAATTATTTGACTTACTATCAAAAGAATCAAACAAAGACGTTTTGTGTGAATCTGCAATAGAAGATTTCAAATATGCAGTTGATAGTTTATTGAACAATCAATTTAATATAGGACACTCGAAATGGGCTTCTTTACAAGCAACTGAAAAAATTCTTAAATCAATTTTACAACGCAATAAAATTGCCTTTAATAAAAATCATAGACTACGAGAACTAATTGAATCACTTCAATTAATTGGATTTCCAAATGTGGGTGATGATTTAATTAGTACGATTCAGTGCAAAGCAAGCGTTAGATATGGAGATATTCCTTTTAAACTTGAAGATGCAATTAAAGCCCATCATTATTCTATTTATTTGTGCAAAGAATATTTAGCGTTTTGTGTATAGCAAGCGCTTCAACCCGATAATGTCTTCGCACTTGTTACTTATAAAACTCGTGATTAAATGCCCAAATCAATCTGTTTATTTTTCTTCCCTTTAAACTGAGCGGCTTTGAATGTGATGTTTGTTGCCGGCAGTTTTGGGCGTTTATTTGCAAAGAATTCTTTTAATGTATGTATTTGAATTTTTGGATATTGAAATCCCGGGTATTTAATAAATCCTTGCTGTGCTGCTGTTTCTAACATTGGTTTTGTAGGGGTTTCAATTGTTAAAAATATACCAAGATCACATTTATGTTTTGAAAGAACTCCGATAAGTGCATTAATATCTTTCGATTGAACTTTTCCACCTTTAACTTGGAATGCCACTCTTGTTGTTTCATTATCTCCAATTAAGTAATGTCCTATTCCATCAATACCCTTATCAGCTCCCTTCGTTCCTTCTGTGGTCGAGAATACTTCAAATTCAGTAAGCCACCAGTCCTGAAAAGCAAAAGGATTTTCATTCCACAAGCGAATTGCTGAAGGTTCATCTTCAGGAACTCCACGTACTTCAAATTTACTTAGCGAAGTTTTATAAGCATCTTTCAATCTTCTTTTGATAAGTGAAATTGCAATTGGAGAAATATCGATTCCAATCCATTTACGATGCAATCCTTCCGCTGCATCTATGGAAGTACCGCAACCACAAAAAGCATCTAATACAACATCACCTTCGTTACTGCTTGCTTTTATTATTCTTTCTAATAATGCTTTTGGTTTTTGTGTGGGATAGTGGAGCCTCTCTTTTTCTTCTCGATTTAATGCTTGAATATCTACCCAGTAATCAAACGGTAATCTTCCTTCATCTAAATACCAACGATAATTTTTTCCAGATTTCCTATCAGTTTTTTCTTCATATTCTCTACCATTTTCATCAAAACCCATTCTCATATGTTTATTAGCTTTTCGTGGTATTGCTACATCATGAGCATTAAAAAGGTATTCATCACTTTTTGAATACCAAAAAATTATATCGTGTTTCTTTGAAAAGTTTTTCTTGCTCTTCCCAGCAGTTTCATAACACCAAGCAATTTCATTTCTAAAATATTTTTGTTTAAAAATCACATCACAAACAGTTTTTAAATAATGACTCATTGTTGGATCACAATGGATATAAAAACTACCTGTTGGTTTTAGTACTCTATGTAATTCGAAAATTCTTAGCCCCATCATTACAAGATATGGGAAAGCGTGCGGGGCAACTTCTTCATAAGTAATTAGGAGTTTATAAAGGTTATGGGTTTGCATCGTATTTAATTCAGCAAGCGAATCCTGAATATTTGTAAGTGTCCAGGTGTCCTCAAACGCAATTCTTTGCGTTTGAATTTCCTTACTGTCAAAAAATATATTGTAATCTCTTTTGCTGTTGAAGGGTGGATCGATATAGATGAGATCAACGGATTCATCTGCAACTTCATTTTTTAAGACATTGTGGCAATCGCCCAGATAGATGTAATTCATAATATTTAAGATTAAATGTGTGTTAAATATAAGAAAAAGAATATTTGAACAATTAGTAATAACTTTAATTTGATCTAACTAATTATTTACTCACATCTTTGAAATACTTAGAGAGAATATTAAGATTTTTCTTCTCTTCTTTTATTTTAAAGTGTTTTATTTTTTATTCAGATTTCACTAATTGATTCCATAATTTTAGAAGTAATTTTATTCTTATAAATATGTTTACAGAAAATCCCGAAACTCCTTTAACTGAAATCATAGATTCAAGGTTGCACAACAGCAATATAAAACTTTTTGTAAAGAGAGAAGATTTAATTGACCCGCATATTTCCGGCAATAAGTGGTTTAAACTAAAGTACAATTTAATTGAAGCACGAAATCTTGGTTATGATAAGCTTTTAACTTTTGGCGGTGCTTATTCAAATCATATTTACTCAACTGCTGCGGCAGGAAAAAAATTTGGATTTGAAACCATTGGTGTAATAAGAGGTGAAGAACATCTGCCGCTTAATTCTACTTTAAGTTTTGCACAATCCTGCGGAATGAAATTTTATTATTTAGATAGAATATCTTACAGAAATAAATACGATGAAAAAATTATTGATCGTCTAAAAAAAGAATATGGCAAATTTTATTTAATTCCTGAAGGTGGATCGAATCATCTTGCGGTACAAGGATGTGCCGAAATTATACCAAGAATAAATATTCAATTTGATTTTGTTTGTTGTGCTTGCGGAACCGGGGGAACATTAGCCGGTTTAATTTTAGGATTGGATTCTAAGGCTAAAGCGATTGGTTTTTCTGCTTTAAAAGGTGCAGAGTTTTTAACTGATAATATAAAAAATCTTTTATCACGTTTCGGGAAGCAAAATCTTTCTAATTGGAATATCAATTTGGATTATCATTTTGGCGGATACGCCAAAGTATCAAAGGAGCTAATAAATTTTTGTTATGACTTTAAAGATCAACACAATATAGAAATAGAGCCAATTTACACGGGCAAAATGTTGTTAGGGATTTTTGATCTTAACCAAAAAGATTTTTTTCCAAAACATTCTGTAATTGTTGCAATTCACTCCGGTGGTTTACAGGGATTAAGAGGTTTGGAACAACGAGGATTGATGAAAAATCTTAATCATATTAGTAAAGAACAATAAATAATTGTTGGTATAGTTTAATTTTTAATTTTATTAGATTAGTCCCGAATTTTGAATTTCTTATTTTTCTTTAAACAAATATTCATCAACAAAAAATTTAAAATACAGGATAGAAAATGGCGAACGACACTCCTGAACCCAATCAAAATATATTTAAAAGCACTTTAAAAGAGATTACTCAACCATTTAAAGATCTATTCAAATCATCACGTGCAATTTGGGGCATTAACCTTTCTTATCTTCTTGAAGGAATAACTTACTTTGGCATAGTTGGCTACTTAGTTATTTACTTTACTGATTTTATAAAGCTTGATGATATTAGTGCAGGACAAATGGTAGGATTTCAAACTGCCGGTATAACTCTTGCCATGCTTTTTTTAGGTGCAACCGTTGACTGGATAGGAGTTAGAAAATCCTTACTCTATTCACTTGTCTTTATGTTAATCGGCAGAATATTTCTCACACTGGGACCCACCATCACAAGCAATACGGGTTTATGGTCGTCTGCTCATCTTGTTGCGATGCTTGGAATATTTGGAATTATTCTTGGTTATGGAATTTACCAGCCTGCCTGCTATGCTGCAGTAAAACTATTTACAACCGAAAAAACATCTGCTATGGGTTATGCTATGCTTTATGCGATAATGAATCTTGGTGGATTTTTACCTGGAATTATTGCACCACCAATACGAAAAGCGTTTGGAACCGAACAAGATGGCATTCTTGCCGTAATGTGGGTTTACGTTGGCTTAACTGTTTTAGGAATTATTGTTGTAGCAATCATACTCACTAAAAAAACTATAGAAAAAACAATTCGGGAGGTAAGCACTGAAACAGCAGAAAAGATTGAAGCAGATAAAAAAGCAGAGGATGAAAAATCAGCCAAAGAAAAAATAATGTTTTATCTGAAAAATTTTCCAATCAAAGATTACCGGTTTATGTTTTTCATTTTTATTCTTATTCCTGTTCAAACACTATTCGCACATAATTGGTTAACACTTCCCGTCTATTTTAAAAGAGCATTTACCGGCGTAGTTGCTGATAACTTTGAGTTCTTTACAAACTTCAATCCAATTTTAATTTTTATTCTAACTCCTATGGTTGCAGCTTTAACAGTAAAGCGTGATACATATAAAATGATGATATATGGAACATTTGTTATGGCATTTCCAACTTTTATTTTAGCCTTGGGACCAAGTATCACTAACGTATTTGCTTATCTTATTTTGATGACTATAGGTGAAGCAATGTGGCAGCCCAGATTTTTACAGTGGGTTGCAGAAATTGCTCCTAAAGGAATGACAGGAATTTATATGGGTATAGGACAGTTTCCGTGGTTCTTAACAAAAGTAGTTACAAGCTTATACTCCGGTTGGTTCTTGATGCATTATGCTCCTGAAGGAGTTGCACCATCACAAATGCATACTCAACAAATGTGGTTGATTTATGGATGTATTGCAATGATAAGTAGTGTTAGTTTATTTCTTGCTCGCGGCTGGATGCAGAAAGGATTCAAGACAAAACATATTGAGTAAAAGAATTATTAATGCACCTTACTCAGAGTTTGTAAGACTATTATAAAAATCGCAGAGCAGGCTTATCCGGCGAGGCAGACTGTTTTACGAAAATAGAATATTAATAAAATAATTATAAGAGGATATATAAATGGAAAAGAAAGAATTAGTATTAATTCTCTGTTTACTGATATCCCCTATTGTTTTTTATAACTGCTCATCAGTTTCATACGAGACTATATATCCAACATTAAGAGATGGAAAGTATGACAGTGAATTTCCATACAAATCTACTTCAGAGGAATTAACAAAAATTATTGAAACAATTCAAAGGGTTAATTCTACTGCATTTTATAAAATTTATATTTTTGATGAAAACAGCAGATATATATTAAAGGATATCGAAGGAAAACAACTCAACAAAATTACTGTATCAGAAGCTTTGGCTGATAATTCATCTGCGGGCACCGCCGTTACTGTTTATTCCGAAAATGGAAACATCGCATTGTTAACTTGTGCCCACACTGTTACATTTCCGGATACCATTGTTGCTTATAGACTTGATGAAAAAGGTAAAGCAACAAATTATATTGAATCAATTTCCATAAAAGAAAAACAAGTTATTTATGCTGCAGGTTTTCCCGAAGGAAGTCATGTAGATATAATTGTTAAAGATGATCGCTTAGATATTGCGGTGCTGGGCAGAAAATATGATGCACCAACAAAAGTTAATTTGCCCGCATTTAAATATCCAATTGGTAAAGCAAAGGAAGTTGAATGGGGAACTTTTGTTTATCTTTTTGGATATCCTTTAAATTATAAGATAATTACAAAAGCAATTGTAAGCGGTCCTAGGCGCGATGAAAGCGGATCATTTCTTGTAGATGCTGTTATCAATCCGGGTTTTAGCGGCGGACTTGTTCTTGCAATTCGTGATGGTGTTCCTAATTTTGAATTGATTGGAATGGTACAGTGGGTGCCTGAGGATGATGAAAGTTTTATTTATCCAGAAACTTTAAAAGATAAAACAACATATAATCCTGTTGTACCGTATAAAGGTAATTTATTTGTAAGAAAACATTCTTCTATCAAATATGGAATCGCAAAAATTATTCCTATTGAAAGTATAATGACTTTTCTTATTCAAAATAAACCTTATCTTAATGATAGAGGATTTTACATTTTTCAATAAAATTATTTGTGTCATCCAGTAACTTTTTAATTTACTTAATTGTCTGTAGGTGTATTGAGAGCTTGAATGACAAAAGAAATTGAACAAATCCAAATAAGTACAACGTGTCCGATATGTAATAGAGCCATCTCGGAAATTTGGGTTGCAAAACTTGATTCCGTAATTGGTGTTAGATATGTTTATATATGTGTAGAATGTAAAAACTTAATTAAGATGACCAAAGAAAAATACTTAAATGCTGACCATCTCAGCCAAATTCTTTTTTCTACATCAACTTCGTAATAAAATGATTTGAATTTTGGGGTGTGGAAATTTTATTCCAATATCACACTGCCACCTAAACAAATATCATCGTTATAAAAAACAGCAAATTGTCCTGCAGCAATACCAAGATCTTCTTTTTCTAATTTTACAAAACCTTTATCATCTTCAATTTCCAAGGTACAATTAAAAAATCTTTCGCCGTGCCTGATTTTAACTTTCAGATTTTTATTAGAAAATTTCTGATCACTTATCCAATTAAATTTGCCAACAATAAATTCTTTTCTCGCACGTTCAATTAAATTCTCTCGTGAGATATAAATAATATTTTTATTAATATCTTTCTTAACAACATACCACGGACCGCCGCCTAAGCGTAATCCCGAGCGCTGACCAATTGTATAAAAATAATATCCCTTATGTTTACCCATAATCTTATTGCTATCGATATCAATTATATCTCCTTCAAGTTCGCCAAGATGGTGTTTAATAAAATCAGTAAACTTAATTTTACCAAGGAAACAAATCCCCTGACTGTCTTTACGATTCATGTTTGGCAAATCATATTTTTTTGCGAGTTCTCTTATCTGTTTTTTTTTATAAGTTCCGATTGGAAATAATGCCCTGCTTAATTGCATTTGAGTAAGATAGGCAAGAAAGTATGTTTGATCTTTTATCGGATCAGGTGAAGTTTTTAAAACAAATTTATCGTTTAGATTTTCAACTCGAGCATAATGACCTGAAGCAACTTTTTCAAACGAGTTATCAATTTTATTAATGAATTGTCCGAATTTAATTAACCTGTTGCACAACATATCAGGATTAGGAGTTCTGCCTTCTTTAATTTCTGTGATAGTATAAGATACAACTGAATCCCAATACTCGGTTTGCATATTAATTGTTTCAAGTGGAACTTTAGCTTGATCACAAACAGCTCTTGCAAATTCAAGATCTTCTTCCCAGGGACAGTTGCCAAGAAATGAAAATTCATCCTGAAGCCAAATCTTTAAATAGAACGCAGTAACATCGTGCCCTTCATCTTTAAGCAGTCGAAGTGCAACAGAACTATCCACTCCACCGGAAAGTAAAACTGCAATTTTCATTTATTTTTTCAATTCCGGTTTAATTTTTAACGATTGAATATTTTTAATAGTTTGATCATAAATTGTTTTATCAACTTTGCTAAGAATTATGGTAATAAGTTTTGTTGAATTATTAATCCTATCAAAAAATCCGATGCAGATTTTATTTTTTCCATCGCAAACTTTCATCAATCCACGAAATCGCCCATTAAATATTCCACCGGATAGTGATTTAATATCTTCAAATAAAATCATAACCATTTTATCTTTGAAAAGAAATTCCGAGCAAATAATTTTTTCATCATCTATTTCAATCTTATTTGGAACGAGCTTATAAAAATTAAAGTATGCTTTGTTGATGTAATAAAAAAGAAAAAGCGCAATAATAAAAGGAACAATTAAAATTAAGTTTTTATCTAAGTTTAATGCGATTGGTAAAATATATAAAAGCAGCAAAGGAGTAATTACAAAGTTGCCGTATCGGTAAATAAATTTCCAGAAAACTGAGTAAGTAAATGTTTCCATAATTTTTTTAGATATCTTTTTATAAATTTATCTAAGCGTAACAAAATGATAGTCTATCTTTGATTAAATATTTTTCTAAAACTTTACAGTAACCTTATCCTTAAATTCAATTTTAATACCGGGCAGCTCACCTACAACTTCTTTAAACTGTTCTATCGTTTGAGGTTTGCTCTTTTGTAATTTTTCTAGAATATCTTTGTGTTTTATTATTTCAGCAAAATCTATTTCCATAAGTGTAACCTCTGAACCATTAACGTAAACAGCATCTGTTTCCTTTATCGGTTTGTCAAAATTGAATGATAATGACATTTTCATTCCATCAAACATATCAATCAACTTTTGCATATCAGCTTCGCTTGCAACGGAATCCTGAATTTCAGTTGAATCATTTCCAGTCTTGGATTCATCTTCCAATTGCGGTTTAGGAAAATTTATTACTAGTGTTGATGGATTACCTTTTTTGAATTCAAATTTCAAAATATCATCTGTCGTTTTATTCTGAGTCTGCCCCAATTCATCTCCAAATGGAACTTGATTTTCGGGACTGGGATTAATCTTTACTTTATTAATATCCTTAAAAGAATAAATTACTTTAAATCCCTCGTAGTCGTTATTTAATAATTTTTCACCGGAAACAAATTTAACATCTTCACCATAATTTGATTCTTTTGCTTTAAGTTCTTTTTCATTGAAAATATTAAAGTCTTGACCTTTTGTAGAATCAAAGGCTATTACAAACTCTTTCAGCATATCAATAACGCTATTCTTCATTAGAAAAGTTTCTTCAAGAGTACCCGAACCATCCTGATTAAGATTAACTTTTGTGTTTACTTGAAGACATCCTGAAAACAATTCTGAGAAAAGTACTGCTAATATGAAAAGTTTAATTTTATTCATTGCCAACCTTTTTAATTTTATAAAAGATTACTTGCTAACTCTGCCAACTCTGATCGTTCGCCTTTTTCAAGATTAATATGCGCATAAAGTTTTTGTCCTTTAAATTTATCAATAAGATATGAAAGTCCGTTTGATTGTCCATCAAGATAGGGATGATCTATTTGATAAATATCTCCTGTAAAAACCACTTTGGCTCCTTCGCCGGCACGCGTAATAATTGTTTTTATTTCGTGCGGAGTAAGATTTTGTGCTTCATCAACAATAAAAAATATTCTTTGCAAACTTCTACCACGAATATATGATAAAGCTTCAATGACAAGCTTTTCATCTTTAATCATTGTATCAATTGCTGTATGTTGTTTATCATTTTCCGGAAACTGATCCTGAATGACTTTTAGATTATCCCACAGCGGCTGCATATAAGGAGCAAGTTTACTTTCCACATCACCGGGAAGATATCCGATATCTTTATTGCTTAATGGAACAATTGGTCTTGCAACAAAAATCTGACGATAATGTTTTTTAACAGCCAAAGCACCAGCCAAAGCCAAAAGTGTTTTACCCGTTCCAGCTTTTCCCGTCATAGAAACAAGCTGAATTGCAGGATTTATCAATGCGTTAACCGCAAAAGTTTGTTCGGCATTGCGTGGGTTAATTCCATATATATTTGTTTTATCAACTTTAATTATAAATTCTTTATTCTGATCAAGATGAGCTAGCACCGAACGATTTGAGTTCCTTAAAATGTAATATTTATTTGGAAATGCCTCACCATTAAGTTTTTTTAAGTATGGTTTAGCTGGAACTTGATAAGGAGGCTGAAAAAGTTTTATCAATAAATCATCATCAACATTTTCAACGATACCTTTACCGCTGTAAAGTTCCTCAATACTTTTTACTCTATCCGTTGTATAATCTTCCGCAAGAATACCAAGAGCTTTGGCTTTCATCCTCAGGTTAACATCTTTCGTTACAAGAATAACCTGAGACTTTCCTTCAAGTTTTGCATGCCATTCATACGCAACACTTAAAACACGATGATCTGGAGTATCATCTCTGAACGCATCGCGAATAGCGGGTGCTAATCCTTTGGAAATTGCAATTCTTAATTTGCCTCTTCCCTTGCCCATAGAAATTCCACCATTAAACAAAGCCGATCCTGTCATTGAATCGAGTGTTCGGGCAAACTCACGGGCATTTAAGTTTATAACCTGGCTACCGCGTTTAAAATGATCCAACTCTTCAATTACTGCAAGTGGAACAATAACATCATTTTCCTGAAACATCTTAATCGAATCCGCATCGTGAAGGATTACATTTGTATCAAGTATAAAAGTTTTGGGGGCTTTTTTTACATGGTTTGGTTTTTTATTAATTGCCATAAGGATTGATTTTAGTTTATTAAATAATTAATTATAAAAAGATGCTTCCTCGATAGGAATAGATGATAATGGAAAGAAAATATTTCAATTAGAATTAGGATACCACTACTACGTTTGTAATTTACATGCAAAAATCAGAAATAAGATTATCAATTTCAAATTAAAGATTTACTGACTTTAAATCCCTTAATTTTTCTACCAGCCAAAAAAATTATTTGTCTAGAATATAGTTTTGGTTTATATTTGTTTATAAAAACAACCAAAAAGAATTGATCCAGAATAATAAAGTATTTGATAACCACCTTAAAATTTCCAAAAGTCTATTATTAATAGCCACTCAGCGAGTGGCTATTTTTTTATCTGAAAGCACCTGATTTATTATGAATAAACAAAAAATAAATGCCAAACTAATCCTTGAAGACGGAAGCGAATTTGCCGGTTATAATTTTGGTTATAAAGGAAACACAAACGGAGAAGTTGTTTTCAATACCGGAATGGTTGGCTACCCGGAAACAATGACTGATCCTTCCTATCGTGGACAAATACTTGTTTGTACTTACCCGCTTATCGGCAATTACGGAGTTCCATCCAAAGAAAAAGAAAATGGAATGTTTAAAAATTTTGAATCTGATAACATTCATTGCCGAGCTTTAATTGTTACTGATTATTCATTTGAATATTCGCACTGGAGTGCAAAACGTTCTTTATCTGATTGGATGATTGAGGAAAAGATTCCTGGTATTTATGGAATTGATACAAGAATGCTCACAAGAAAACTTCGTGATAAAGGAACGATGCTTGGAAAAATTGTTGTTGATGAAAACTCTAATATAGATTTTGAAGATCCGAATAAAACAAATCTTGTTGAACAAGTAAGTGTAAAAGAGGTTGTTGAATACAAAGCAGGCAAACAAAAAATTGTTCTTGTTGATTGCGGGACAAAGAATAATATAATTCGAGCTTTTCTGGGAAGAAATATTTCCATCATCCGCGTGCCCTACGATTATGATTTTACAAAGATAGAAGCTAATGGAATCGTAATTTCAAATGGTCCCGGCGATCCAAAACTAAATACACAAACTATCGAACACACAAAAATTGCAATGCAATCTAATAAACCAATTCTTGGAATTTGTCTCGGCTCGCAGATACTTGCACTTGCTGCTGGTGCGGACACATACAAGTTAAAATACGGACATCGCGGGCACAATCAACCGTGTAATGAACTTGGGACAAAACGCTGCCACATCACTTCGCAAAATCATGGCTACGCAGTTGATGCAAAAACTTTAGCTCAAGATTGGCGTGAATGGTTTGTAAACGATAACGACGGAACGAATGAAGGAATAATTCACATATCAAAACCATTTTTTGCATCGCAGTTTCATCCGGAAGCATCACCAGGTCCAGATGATTGCGAATTTATATTTGATATGTTTGTGAGGGCATTAGGAAGCCCCACAAACCTCCCCTAAGGGGAGGCTCAGAGTAAAGACAAAGAAGATCAAAAATCTTAAATCGCTAATCTGTATTCTTAAATCAGAGAATAACTATAATTTAAGATTAATGATTAACGAATTATGAATTCAGATTTATTAAAGAGATAATATGATCAAAAAAGGCAAACCAAAAAAAGTTTTAATACTTGGGAGTGGTGCTTTGCAAATTGGACAAGCGGGAGAGTTTGATTACTCAGGTTCGCAGGCAATTAAAGCACTTAAGGAAGATGGAATTACAACTGTACTTGTAAATCCAAACATTGCAACGATTCAAACATCAGAAAACTTTGCTGATAAAGTTTATTTCATTCCAATCAAAACCGATTTTGTTGAACGAGTAATTGAAAAAGAAAAACCTGACAGCATCCTTCTTCAATTCGGCGGGCAAACTGCTCTTAATGTTGGTGTTGAACTGTATGATAATGGAATTCTTGACAAGCATAATATAAAAGTTCTCGGAACATCTATTGAAACAATTAAAGATACTGAAGACAGATTATTGTTTGGTGACCGTGTTGCAGAAGTTGGATTAAAAGTTGCAAGAAGTAAAACTGCAACAAATGTTGAAGAAGCAATTAAAGCTGCCGAGGAAATTAATTTTCCTGTAATGGTTCGTATTGCTTATGCTCTTGGCGGACTTGGTTCTGGAATTGTAAACAACAAAGAAGAATTAATTGAAAAAGCAAAGCGAGCATTTTCTTTTACGAAACAAATTTTGATTGAAGAATCTTTGTACGGATGGAAAGAAGTTGAGTACGAAATTGTTCGTGATAATTATGATAACTGCATTACAATTTGCTCAATGGAAAACATTGATCCGATGGGCATCCACACTGGTGACAGCGTTGTAATTGCTCCTGTTCAAACTCTTTCTGCAAAAGAAAATTTTAAACTTCGTTCTATTGGAATAAAACTTATTCGTCATCTTGGAATTATTGGCGAGTGTAACATCCAGTATGCGCTTGATCCAAACTCAGAAGATTATAGAATCATAGAAGTAAATGCACGACTCAGCCGAAGCTCTGCACTTGCATCCAAAGCAACTGGATATCCGCTTGCATTCATCGCGACAAAGCTTGCACTTGGTTATGCACTTAACGAAGTAGTAAATGCAATCACACAGGAAACATCTGCTAACTTTGAGCCGGCACTTGATTATGTTGCACTGAAATTTCCACGATGGGATTTGCAAAAGTTTCAGCAAGTTAGTACACAGCTTGGTTCTGAAATGAAATCCGTTGGTGAAGTGATGTCGTTGGGAAGAAGTTTTGAAGAAGTACTTCAAAAAGCAATTCGCATGCTTGATGTTGGAATGAAAGGATTTGTTGGTAACGATTTACAATTTAATAATCTCGATAAAGAATTAAGCAAACCAACTGATAAAAGAATTTTTGTAATTGCTGAAGCGCTAAAGCAAGGCTACTCTGTTGATAAGATTCATCAGCTTACAAAAATTACAAAATGGTTTTTGTTTAAGATGAAAAATATTGTTGATATTGAAAAAAACCTTCGAGATTTTAAAAACCTCGAAGGTTTGAATGCAGAACTACTGAGAGAAGCAAAGCAAAATGGTTTTTCTGATTTACAAATATCACAGCTTGTAAACAGTGATGAAATGACTGTCAGAAATTATCGCAAGTCATTAAAAGTAATTCCTGTTGTAAAACAGATTGATACGATGGCGGCAGAATTTCCTGCGCAAACAAATTATCTCTACTTAACTTATCACGGAATTGAAGATGATATTCAACTTGGAGAGAAGAATCAAATAATCGTTTTGGGCAGCGGACCATATCGCATTGGTTCTTCTGTTGAGTTTGATTGGTGCTGTGTAAATGCAGCAATGCAGGTTAACAAGAGCGGTTTCAAATCAATTATGATAAATTGCAATCCGGAAACAGTGAGCACTGATTATGATATTTGTGATAAACTTTACTTCGAGCAGTTAACTCTTGAACGCGTGCTTGATATTTGTGATAAAGAAAATCCTGCCGGAGTTATTGTTTCAATGGGCGGACAGGTGCCAAACAATCTTTCGATGAAACTGCATAGAGCAGGAATAAAAATTGTTGGAACTTCTCCCGAACAAATTGATAACGCAGAAAGCCGGCATAAATTTTCCAAGATACTTGATTCGATTGGAGTCGATCAACCTGAATGGCGTGAGGTTACTACACTTGATGATGCAAAACAGTTTTCGCAAAATGTTGGTTACCCTGTTTTGATAAGACCAAGCTATGTGCTTAGCGGTGCAGCGATGAGTATTGTTTTAACTGAAGATGAACTTGAGTTGTATCTGAAAAAAGCTACCGAGCTTAACACCGAACATCCCGTTGTAATAAGCAAGTTTATAACTGATGCAAGAGAAATTGAAGTTGATGCAGTTGCAACCGAAGGTGAATTATTTTGTTACGCAATTGCAGAGCATGTTGAAAATGCCGGCGTACATTCCGGTGATGCGACAATTGTACTTCCGCCGCAGCGGACATATCTTGAAACAATGCGAAGAGTAAAAATGATTACCCGTGAGATAGCAAAAGAATTGGAGATAACCGGTCCATTCAACATTCAGTTTATTGCAAAAGATAACGAAGTAAAAGTAATTGAATGCAACCTACGTGCATCAAGAAGTTTTCCGTTTGTTTCTAAAACTCTTAAAATAAATTTTGTAGAGATCGCCACAAGATTAATGCTTGGTGAAAAAGTTCCGCGTATTGATAAATCATCTTTCGATCTTGATTATGTTGGAGTAAAAGCGTCTCAGTTTTCTTTTACAAGATTGAAAGGAAGCGATCCTGTTACGGGAGTTGAAATGTCATCAACCGGTGAGGTAGCTTGTTTGGGTGATGATTTTAATGAAGCATTTTTAAAAAGCAGTCTGGCAATAGGAAGAAAAGTACCAACTAAAGGAGTTTTACTTTCAACCGGAACACTAAAAAATAAAGCCGAGCTGATTGACGAATTAAAAATTCTTCAAACAATGGGATTAAAATTTTACGGAACAAAAGGCACAGCAGAATTCTATAAAGAGAATGGTGAAATCGATGTTGAAGTTTTATATCGTCCATTTGATAAAAAAGAACCAAGCATTTTAACCTTAATGGGTGAAGGTAAAATTGATCTCGTCATCAACATTCCAAAGACTGCAGAAAAAGTTGAGCTTGACAGTGATTACATCATCAGACGAAAAGCTGTTGATTTAAATATCCCGCTATTTACAAATGTGCAGATTGCAAAAAGATTTGTGAAAGCATTAAAAAATTATAAACCATCAGAGCTAAAGATAAAAAGCTGGGATGAGTACGAATGAGTTTAATCCTCTGCGGCGGAAAGGTTTAAGTTAGATATGTTTTTTAAAAAAAATAAAAAGAAATTTCATATTCGTAATTGGCTTCAATAATAAATTCTTTACCATTCAAACAAATAAATTGCACGCTTAAATAATTATAATTGAACTAATAAGAATATCTGCCTAATTTTGGACAAGTTTTATATCTTCTTTTTTAAAAATAATAAGAGGTTGTATTATGCATAATAAAATCATTTATTTGCTCGCCTTCCTATTTTCAATAACCGCCCTTGCACAAAAATCTAACTTTGATCAAATAAAAAATATTGATATCAAATATGAAAAATTTGTGCTTGATAACGGACTTACTCTTCTTGTTCACGAAGATCATAAAGCCCCGATTGTGGCTGTAAATATCTGGTATCACGTTGGATCAAAAAATGAAAAAGAAGGCAAGACTGGTTTTGCACACTTGTTTGAGCATCTAATGTTTAATGGAAGTGAAAATAATAAAGAAGACTACTTTCAGGAGATGGAAAAAATTGGTTCCACCGATATGAATGGAACTACTAATAATGATAGAACAAACTATTTTGAAAATGTTCCGACTTCTGCACTCGATATAGCTTTGTGGATGGAATCAGATAGAATGGGACATTTACTTGGAGCTGTAACTCAGGAAATTCTTGATGAACAACGCGGAGTAGTTCAGAATGAAAAAAGGCAGGGTGAAGATCAACCTTATGGTAAGGTTTGGGAACTGATTACTAAAAGCACTTACCCAAAAGGTCATCCATATTCCTGGACTGTAATTGGTTCGATGGAAGATTTAAATGCTGCTTCACTTGATGATGTTAAAGAATGGTTTAAAACTTATTATGGTCCATCAAATGCAGTTATAGCACTTGCTGGTGATATTGATCCAAAAACCGCATTAGAAAAAGTAAAAAAATATTTTGGAGATATTCCTCCCGGACCACCAATTGCAAAATATCAATCCTGGATTCCTAAAATGACAGGGACACACAGACAGATTATGCAGGATAGAGTTCCGCAGGCAAGAATTTTTAAAGTGTGGAATGTACCGCAATGGGGTACTAAAGAAGCAACTCTTTTAAATCTATTTAGTGATTTGCTTGCTTCCGGTAAAACTTCAAGACTATACAAAAGATTAGTTTATGATGAGCAGGTTGCAACAAATGTTTCATCGTACATTGATGATGCTGAAATATCAGGACAATTTTATATCGATGTTACAATTAAACCCGGGCAGGATTTACCAAAAGTTGAAAAGATGATTGATGAAGAACTTGCAACACTTTTAAAAAACGGACCAACCGAAAAAGAATTACAAAGAGTTAAAACTCAATACTTCGCAGGCTTTATCAGAGGGATTGAAAGAATAGGCGGATTTGGAGGCAAGTCTGATATTCTTGCAAGTAATATGACTTACGGCGGCACACCTGATTATTATAAAACAACTATGAATAATGTTGAATCAGCTACCGCAAAAGAAATTACTGAAACTGCAAACAATTGGTTATCTGATGGTGTATATATTCTTGAAGTTCAACCTTTCCCTGAGTTAAAAGCATCAACAGAAAGTGCAGATAGAACCAAACTTCCCGCACTTGGTGAAAATCCTGAAGTGAAATTTCCTTCCGTTGAACGTTCAACACTTTCAAACGGATTAAAGATAGTTTTAGCTGAAAGACATTCAATTCCTGTTGCAAGTTTTAGATTGATGATAGATGCAGGTTTTGCTGCAGATCAAAAAATTAATCCTGGCACTGCAAAACTTACAATGGATATGATGGATGAGGGAACAAAAAAATTAAATTCATTAGAGATAAGTGAGCAATTAAGTTTACTTGGAGCTAATCTATCAACCGGTTCAAATCTTGATTATTGTGTTGTATCATTAAATGCACTTAAAACAAATCTTGATCCATCATTGGATCTTTTCGCAGACGTAATTCTAAATCCTTCATTTCCAGAAAATGATTTTAACAGATTGAAAAAAAATCTGCTCGTATCAATACAAAGAGAAAAAGCTACTCCTGTTCAAATGGGACTAAGAGTTTTCCCGCAATTACTTTACGGAAAAAATCATGCGTACGGAAATCCACTTACAGGATCAGGCACAGAGAGTTCTGTTAACAGCATCACAAAAGATGATCTTGTTAAATTTAGAAATGATTGGTTCAAACCAAATAATGCAACACTTGTTATCGTTGGTGATGTAACAATGACTGAAATAAAACCAAAACTTGAAAAGTTATTTAAAGATTGGAAGAGCGGCGATGTTCCTGTAAAAAATGTAACTAATGTGGAGCTAAACAAAAACTCAGTTGTCTATATTATGGATAGACCAGGTTCACAACAGTCAATAATTTTCGCAGGACATGTTACTCCCAAAAGAAATCCTGAAGACGAGGTAGCAATCAAAACATTTAACGATATTTTGGGCGGTGTTTTTACATCCCGAATAAATATGAATCTTAGAGAAGATAAACATTGGTCTTATGGTTCAGCTTCAATACTCTGGGATACAAAAGCGCAAAGACCATTTTTCATTTATGCCCCGGTGCAAACTGACAAAACGAAGGAATCAATGATTGAAATCCAAAAAGAGCTTGCAGGAATTATTAATGAAAAACCTATAACCAAAGAAGAATTTGAAAAGGATAAAGAGAACCAAACACTTAGTTTACCCGGCTCGTGGGAAACTATGGACGCTGTAAGCAGTTCTATTACTGATATTGTTACTTACAATTTACCTGATGATTATTACTCTAAATATGCTTCTTTAGTTGAATCTCAAACGATTGATGAAGTTCAAAAAGCTGCCGGCAAAATAGTTAAGCCGAATCAATTGGTTTGGGTTGTTGTTGGTGATCGATCAAAAATTGAAGATGGTATTAAAAGTTTAGGTTACGGTGAAGTAAAATATCTTGATGGCGACGGTAATGTAATTCAATAATTTTTTTTGATTCAAAAAAGCCGGAACCATTTAAAAAGTTTCGGCTTTTTAATTTTAAATAAACGGCAGATTTATTTTTTATAATAACTTAACGCTTCGGGTAATTCTTTTTTTATATCTGCAATTCTTGTTTCATCTGAAGGGTGAGTACTTAAAAATTCTGGTGGTTTTCCACCTCCGCCCTGAGCAGCCATTCTTGTCCAAAAATCAACAGCATAATTAGGATTATATCCTGCCATTGCCATAAATATTAATCCCAATCTGTCTGCTTCACTTTCCTGTGTTCTGCTAAAAGGTAACATTACACCAACCGTTGTTCCAATTCCATAAGCAGTCATAAAAAGATTTTGTGTTTCCTGCGGCTTATCTTTTATTGCAATTGATAAGGCAACTCCGCCAAGCTGCTGCAATAGTCCCTGACTCATTCTTTCTGCACCATGCTGAGCAATTGCGTGAGCAATTTCGTGTCCCATTACAACGGCTAATCCCGTTTCATCTTTTGTGATAGGAAGAATTCCGGTATAAACAACAACTTTACCCCCGGGCATACACCAAGCATTTACTTCTTCACTTTCCACAACATTAAATTCCCAGGCATAACCTTCAAGCTCTTTGGATAAATTATTTTGCGCAAAATAAGTTTCAACAGCGTGTTGAATTTTAACTCCAACTCTTTTGACCATATCAACAGTAGTTTTGTTAGAACTTATTTTACTTTGTTTTAAAAAATCACCATACTGTGCAAAACTCATAGAGTTCATTTCACTTGCTGAAATAAGGCTAAGCTGTGATCTTCCTGTAATTGGAACAGTGCTACAGTAATAAACAGTAAGTGCTAGTAAAATGATCGGAACAAATATTTTTAATAGTTTCATTTTAGACCTCTTGGTTGATAATATTTTATTGATCAATATCATTATTAATTAAAATATATAAAAATGTTTATAGTAGGGCAATCCAGCAAAAGGATGAAAAAGGAACTACATCTTTTAGATGAGTCAGCCCTTTATTTACTATGCTTAAATATTTGAAATTTTAAGTAAGATCATAATTTTAAAATTATTACCCTTACCAGAATCAGCTTAAACGACAAACCCAATTTCTTTAAGAAATTGGGTTTGTAATAGACTAATTATTTAATAACTACACAGCAACTGGTGTATCGAGTTCTCTTAATGCCGAGTAAAGTTCATTATCTGTTAATTCATGATCATGCAGCTCACCATTAAAGTAAGCCTGGTAAGCACTCATATCAAAATAACCGTGTCCGCAAAGATTAAAGAGAATAGTTTTTTGTTTTCCTTCAACTTTTGCTTTTAATGCTTCACGAATAACCTGAGCAATTCCGTGATTTGCTTCAGGTGCAGGAATTATTCCTTCAGTTTGTGCAAACTTAACTCCTGCTTCAAAACATTCAAGCTGCTGAATTGCAGATGCTTCGATCAACTTATCTTTTAATAACTGACTTACAATTGCACCGGCACCATGATAACGCAATCCACCTGCATGAATTGGCGCTGGAACGAATGTGTGCCCAAGTGTGTACATAGGAATGAGCGGAGTTAATCCAGCAGTGTCACCAAAATCATATCTAAATTCTCCTTTAGTTAATTTTGGACAAGATGCCGGTTCAACAGCAATGCAACGAACATTTTTACCTTCCCGAAAATTGTAACGAAGAAATGGGAATGCAATTCCTGCAAAGTTTGAACCGCCGCCAAATGGTGCAATTACAATATCAGGAAAATCTCCCGCCATCTCCAATTGTTTCACAGCTTCTTGTCCAATCACTGTTTGATGAAGTAGAACATGATTAAGCACACTGCCGAGTGCATAGTTTATTCCTTCAGTTGTTGCCGCTTTCTCAACAGCTTCTGAAATTGCAATTCCCAAACTGCCCGGAGAATTTGAGTCTTGTTCCAAAATTTTTCTGCCTGAATTTGTTTTATTACTCGGTGAAGCAATAACGGTTGCACCCCAGGTATTCATCATAACTTTTCTGTAAGGTTTTTGATCGTAACTAACTTTGACCATATAAACTTCGCAGCTCAATCCAAACTTCTGACACGCAAAACTTAAAGCACTTCCCCACTGTCCGGCACCGGTCTCAGTAACTAACCCTTTTGCACTTTCCATTTTATTGTAATACGCTTGAGCGATTGCTGTGTTTGGTTTATGTGATCCTGCAGGACTTACACCTTCATATTTATAATAAATTTTTGCCGGAGTATTCAATAGCTTTTCTAAATCAGTTGCGCGATAAAGCGGAGTTGGACGATACATTTTATAAATTTTTCTTACTTCATCTGGAATTTCAATATATCTTTCTTTTGATACTTCTTGTTTGATAAGCTCCATAGGAAAAATTGTGGCAAGGTCTTCCGGTCCAATTGGCTGTTTTGTGCCGGGATGAAGCGGTGGAAGCATCGGATTTGGCATATCTGCCTGAATGTTGTAATAGTTCTGAGGTATTTCTGATTCATCCAACAGAATTTTTTTTGATGTGCTCATTGAGTACTCCTTTAAATAAATTAATGAATAAATAATTAGTGTTTAACTAAGAGTTAAAAAACTTTAAACGGATTTTAAGAATATGTAATAGATTAGCGGCGCCAGCGCCAGAGAGAAGCAGCTGAAAAAGATATGAAACGATATGTAAGTCTTTTGTTCAAGATTTTTTATTTGAATTTCTGATGCAAGATAATTTTTGAGCTAAGCATTGTCAAGAGATTTCTACTGTTAATTTTAAATTTTCGTAGTGCAGACTTTAGTCTGCTTGTTTTAATTTGAAAAGTGGTGTGGCAATATCAGAATAATTCGCCGCGGCGAACTGTTTTACAAAATTCAGACTAAAATAATCTTAGTATATTTGTGTATAATTATTAAGAAAATCATTTTGAATTAAGAGGAATAAATGCAAATAGGAATTGTTGGACTACCATTTACAGGAAAATCAACTCTCTTTCAAACGATAACAAAAACTTTACTCGATCCAAACGAGCTAACAAAATCTGAAGCACATCAAGCTATGATAAAAGTTCCCGATGCGCGATTGGACAAGTTAACTGAAATGTTTGTTCCAAAGAAAAAAGTTAATGCCACAATTGAAGTGGTTGATGTTGTTGGATTGCAAAAAGGTGATTCAGGCTCAACACAGTTTACAGGGAATTTTCTGAGCAAAGTAAAAACCAATGATGCGCTTGTTCAGGTTGTTAGATTATTTGATAACCCAGCTGTTCCCCATCCTGATGATTCTATAAATATGATGCGAGATATAAATTCATTTGAAACGGAATTTATTTTATCCGATTTGGCAATTGTTGAAAAAAGATTGGAAAGCATTAAGAAACAAATATTAAAAACTCAAGATGATAATCTTAAACGCGAATTGCCTGTGCTTGAAAAGTGTTATGAAATTCTTCAGACTGAAAAGCCATTACGTGATACAAATCTTACAAAAGATGAATTACACATTTTAAAAACTTATCAGTTACTTTCTGTTAAGCCGATGCTTATAGCTTTAAACTTTGGTGAATCACAAATAAATGACACAGAAAAGTATATGGAAGAACTTGTTAAGCATAAACTTGGGCATAATACAAAAGCATTATCGTTCTTTGGTCAGATTGAAAAAGAAATGGCTGATCTTCCTGAAGAAGATGCAAAAGTTTTTATGAATGATTATGGAATTACTGAATCCGCTTTGGATAAGTTGATTAGAGAAGCTTATGATTTACTCGGACTCCAATCATTTCTTACCGCCGGTGAAGATGAATGCCGTGCGTGGACAATTAAAAAAGGAATGACGGCACAAGAAGCGGCGGGAGAAATCCACACAGACTTTTTTAAAAAGTTTATCCGTGCAGAAGTTGTTTCATACAATGACTTTATTGAAACAGGCTCATTCGCAAAAGCAAAAGAGCTTGGCAAGTGGCGACTTGAAGGAAAAGAATATATTGTTAAAGACGGGGATATAATTTCTGTAAGACATAGTTAAAAAAATGCATGGATGCATGATTGAATGATTGAATCGTTTAAAATAGCCACGACCTTCAGGTCGTGGAGAAAATAAAAAATAGAAATAGGCTTTAGCCAAAATGAGTTTAATGTTTGGCTAAAGCCCCAAATTTGTGTGCTAAAAATTCCACGACTTAAAAGTCGTGGCAATTGATGGTTTTATTATCAAATAAACTATATGCTTGAAAAAGACATAGAGAATCTAATTGCAAAGTATCCAGAAGATTTTTTTCCTGCCTCAGGATTTCAATTAGTTGGACAGCAAGTAAAATTAGGTAGATGTTTTGCAGATATTATATTCAAAGACAAATTTGAACGTAATGTTATTGTTGAAGTGAAACGTGGAATTCTTTCTAGAGATGCTTCTGGTCAAGTAATGGAATATTATGGTTTATTAAAAAATGAAGAACCTGAAAGTTTTGTTGAACTTATTTTATGTGCGAATATTATCCCTGCAGAAAGAAGAAAATTTTTAGAGACAATTGGAATTGAATGTAATGAACTTGGAATAAATAAGCTAAATGAGATTGCATCCAAATACAATTATAGATACTTAGATTCAAAAGAATTTCAAGTAACAAAAAAGGAAGATCATTCTTTAGCTTTACCACAAACTAATCATGTTTGGATTTTTCAAGCAAATCCAAATCGCTATGATATATTAAATGCTTTGGCTGATGATGAAATAGGCCAAGAAAAGCATTGGTTAGTAAATCAATATAAGAATGAAATTTATATAGGAGACATCGGATTAATTTGGTTGTCTGGTCGTGAAGGTGGAATTTATGCTGTTACTGAAATAGTCTCAAATTCCGAATTTCTAATCGCTCCTGAAAAAGAAGAAAAATATTGGATTGATTCAAATGATAAAAACAAAAAACGACTAAGAGTAAAAATGGAGTTAAAAATTAATCTGTTAAATAGCCCAATCACAAAAGAAGATTTAAGAAAAACAGCCGGGTTAGAAAACCTTAGTATTTTTAGACAAAGCCAAGGAACAAATTTTAAGGTTACTGAAAATGAATGGAAAATTATTAAGAACAAAATAGATTTAGTTTGTGCAAAAAATGCACACACTTAGTTTGAATTTTTACTACAATTATTTTCAAATCACAAACCCAGTTTCTTTAAGAAACTGGGTTTGTTATATAATCAATAAAAAAACTTAAACACTTCTGATATTATATCCACCGCTAAAGAAAGATCCAATGATTGACCAGAGTGCGGCTATGAAAATAATTACAAGCACTAATATTATTAATGCAAAAATTAATGATGCTTGTGCCCACGATTTTTTACTTGGATGAGTTCCATCACCAAAAGCCCATACGAAAAGCATAACAAATCCAACTAAAGGAATTGCCTGAATCAGAAAAGTTATTAACCAGTCGCCAATCGTCATTGGTTTATAGTTGTTTGTAAAACCGGTATTCAAAGGATCCATCTTACCTCCTGAAAATGTAATTAAAAATTGTAAGTGATAATGCCCGCGTGCAAATTTAGATTATTACTTATTTAATCACAACGAGAAGTTGGAATTATGGAATGCTGGAGTAATGAAGTTATGGAATAATGGAATTAAATTTTATTACTCCCAAAACTCCAACATTCCATTACTCCATCATTCCGCTCTGGATGAATTATTTAACAAACCGTAACAGTTTCCATTTCAAAAACATTATTCTTAAAAGTGGGAAAAGCCCTTCTCTTTAATTCTTCACATTTAAAATATTTATTTGATTATCATCCAAAATCTTCGTTTTTAGGGATATTTGCTTGGTACTATTATTGGGTAAACATAGGCACTTAATAACCGAAAAAATTTCAAACTAATAACTTAACGGATTAATAATGGACAGAAAAAAAGTAACAATCGATGGCAATGAAGCAGCAGCGTATATAGCATATAATACAAACGAAGTAATTGCTATTTATCCTATCACTCCTTCTTCAAATATGGGCGAGTGGTGCGATGCCTGGGCTGCAGTTGATAAAAAAAATATTTGGGGAATGATTCCTTCAGTTAGCGAACTTCAAAGTGAAGGCGGAGCTTCCGGAAGTGTGCACGGTGCATTACAAACCGGAGCATTAACTACAACATTTACCGCATCACAGGGTTTACTGTTAATGATTCCTAATATGTTTAAGATTGCCGGTGAATTAACTTCAACAGTTTTTCACGTTTCAGCAAGATCAATTGCTGCTGCTGCACTTTCTATCTTTGGTGATCACTCAGATGTAATGGCAACACGCTCAACAGGTTTTGCCCTTTTATCATCAAACTCAGTTCAGGAAGTAATGGATTTTGCATTGATTGCACAAGCCGCAACATTAGAAGCACGCATTCCTTTTATTCACTTCTTTGATGGATTCAGAACATCACACGAAGTAATGAAGATTGAACAGTTAACCATAGATGATATGAAAGCAATGATGGATGATGAGTTAGTTATTGCGCATCGTAAAAGAGGTTTAACTCCTGATAATCCATTTATGAGAGGCACTGCACAAAATCCTGATGTATATTTTCAGGGAAGAGAAACCGTAAACCCTTTCTACAATGCTTGTCCTGCAATCGTACAAAAGTATATGGATAAATTTGCAAAGCTTACCGGAAGACAATATCATTTATTTGATTACGTTGGCGCTCCTGATGCAGAACGAGTAATTATTATGATGGGATCAGGAAATGAAGCTGCTGAAGAAACCGTTAATTACTTGGTAAACAAAGGCGAAAAAGTTGGATTGCTAAAAGTTAGATTATACAGACCATTTTCAATCGATCTTTTTGTTAAAGCACTTCCTAAAACTACAAAATCAATTGCAGTTTTGGATAGAACAAAAGAACCTGGCGCCGGCGGTGAACCACTTTATCTTGATGTACTTGGCGCAATATCAGAAAAGTATATGGCTGGCGAGCTTCAGTTTAGTTTTCCTAAAGTTGTTGGAGGACGTTACGGTTTATCATCAAAAGAATTTACACCTGCAATGATTAAATCTGTGTTTGATAATCTATTAAATCAAAAACCAAAAAATCATTTTACAGTTGGAATTATTGAAGACGTTACACATAGCAGTTTAGATTTTGATCCAACATTTTCTGTTGAAACTGATGAAACTTTTACAGGCAAATTTTATGGCTTGGGTGCTGATGGAACTGTTGGCGCAAATAAAAATTCAATTAAGATTATTGGTGAAGGAACAGATTATTTTGCTCAGGGATATTTTGTTTACGATTCTAAAAAATCCGGTTCAACAACTGTTTCCCATTTACGTTTCGGACCAAAAGAAATCAAATCAACTTATCTGATTAATAAAGCAAAATTTGTTGCAAGCCATCAGCAGGTATTTTTAGAGCAATGGGATATGCTAAAGGATGCAAGTGATGGTGCAACTTTCTTATTAAACACAAAGGTTGATAAAGAACATGTTTGGGATTCTTTACCTGAAAAAGTTCAGAAAGATCTTATCAATAAGAAAATGAAATTCTGGATAATCGATGCTTACAAAGTTGGTGAAGAAACCGGAATGGGCGTTAGAATAAATACAATTATGCAAACTTGCTTTTTTGCAATCTCAAATATCTTTCCGCAGGAAAAAGCAATTGGTATGATTAAGGATTCTATCAAAAAAACTTATGGCGCTAAAGGCGATAAGATTGTTCAGATGAATTTTAATGCTGTTGATAAAACAGTTGAAAATCTTTTTGAAGTTAAAGTTCCAAATAATATTACAAGCAAACTACAAATGCAGCCGGCAGTTTCAGGCAATGCACCAGATTTCGTAAAAGAAGTAACTGCAAAAATGATTTCGGGTGAAGGTGATTTACTTCCTGTAAGTAAAATGCCCGCTGATGGAACTTTCCCTTTGACAACAACAAGATGGGAAAAGAGAAATATAGCGTTGGAAGTTCCTGTTTGGGATATGGAAACTTGTATTCAATGTAACAAATGTGTCATGGTTTGTCCGCATGCTACAATACGTGCAAAGATTTTTAATGAAAAAGATTTGGCTGGTGCACCCGCAACATTTAAATCTACAAAGTTCAAATCAAAAGATTATGGTGAAGGTTTATATTACTCATTGCAAGTTGCGGTAGAAGATTGCACGGGCTGTGGTCTTTGCGTTGATGTTTGCCCTGCAAAAAATAAAAAAGAAACAAAACTAAAAGCCATTAATATGGCAGAGCAGCTTCCTATCCGTGAACAAGAAAGAGCAAACTGGGATTTCTTCTTCAACATTCCTGATCTTGATAGAAAAGTTGTTGCAGTATCAAAAGTAAAAGACTCACAATTCTTACAACCATTATTTGAATTTTCAGGTGCCTGCTCAGGCTGCGGTGAAACTCCTTACGTAAAATTAGTAAGTCAGTTATTTGGTGATAGAGCAGTTATTGCAAATGCAACTGGATGTTCATCAATCTATGGTGGAAACTTACCAACAACTCCGTGGGCATCTAACAAAGACGGTCGCGGTCCTGCCTGGTCAAATTCATTGTTTGAAGATAATGCTGAGTTTGGTTATGGATTTAGATTAGCAATTGATAATCATAACCTTCAAGCAAAAGACTTGTTAAAAAGATTTGCATCAGAAGTTGGTAACGATTTAGTTGATGCTATAATCAATGCTAATCAAAAAGATGAAGCAGAAATTTATGAGCAGAGAGAAAGAGTTGCTGCATTAAAGAATAAATTAAATGATATGCTTAAAGCCGGTGCTAACGAAAAGACAAGCAATCTAAAACATTTATTAAGCCTTGCAGATTATCTGGTTAAAAAATCTGTTTGGATTATGGGCGGCGATGGCTGGGCTTATGATATCGGTTATGGCGGATTAGATCACGTACTTGCATCAGGAAAGAATGTTAACATTCTAGTTCTTGATACAGAAGTTTATTCTAACACCGGCGGACAGTGTTCAAAATCTACACCGCGTGCAGCGGTTGCAAAATTTGCAGCAGCAGGAAAATCCGTAGCAAAAAAAGATCTTGGTTTAATGGCAATGAGTTACGGAACTGTTTATGTTGCTAAAGTTGCAATGGGTGCTAACGATCAGCATACTCTTAGATCATTTTTAGAAGCTGAGGCTTATGAAGGACCATCTATAATAATAGCTTACAGCCATTGTATTGCACACGGAATAAATATGGGCACGGCAATGCAAAATCAAAAAGCGGCAGTGGATTCTGGTTACTGGCCATTGTTCCGCTTCAATCCTGATCTTCAGAAAGAAGGAAAGAATCCATTTAAACTTGATTCTAAAGGTTTAAAGATTCCATTAAAAGATTATGCTTATATGGAAACAAGATATAAGATGTTAACAAAATCTCATCCAGAGCATGCAGAAGTATTAATTAAAGAAGCCCAGGAAGATGTTATAAAAAAATGGAAAGATTATGAGCGCACTGCAGCTTATGATCCATCAAAAACAGAAACAAGTGGTCAATAAATAAAATTAGTCATTTCTAAAAGCGGAGTTTCAATATAAATCTAATTATAGATTATAAACTCCGCTTCGATGACATAAAATAAATTATAAAAGAATTAATGAAGGTAATACAATGGATATAACAACAACATACTTAGGATTAAAACTAAAGTCGCCAATTGTTTGTTCTGCAGGACCACTGTCTGAAAAGATTTCTAACATTCGTGAGATGGAAGATGCAGGCGCAGGCGCAGTAGTTCTTTACTCTATCTTTGAAGAACAAATTGAACACGACCAATTAGAATTGGATCATCATACTTCAGTGCACTCAGAAAGTTTTGCCGAGGCAACATCATATTTACCAACACCGTTTGATTTTAAACTTGGTCCCGATGAATATCTAAATCATATCCGCAAAGCAAAAGAAGCCGTTAATATTCCAATCATAGCAAGTTTAAATGGTAAATCAATCGGCGGTTGGACAGATTATGCAAAGAAGATGGAACAAGCTGGCGCAGATGCACTTGAATTAAATATTTATCTTCTTCCTACAGATATTAACAAAGCAGGAAGCGAAGTAGAAAAAATTTACATCGATATTGTTAAAGCTGTTAAATCAACTATTAAAATTCCTGTCGCAGTAAAGATGCATCCATTCTTTAGCTCAACAAGTTATATGGCAGCTCAATTAAGCAAAGCAGGTGCAGATGGTTTGGTAATGTTTAACAGATTTTATCAGCCGGATATTGATCTGGAAAAACTTGAAGTCGTACCAAACGTAATTTTAAGTACAC
Source organism: Ignavibacteriaceae bacterium (assembly GCA_036170275.1). GTDB lineage: Bacteria > Bacteroidota > Ignavibacteria > Ignavibacteriales > Ignavibacteriaceae > IGN3. Next base: position 11,167 of record JAVHOU010000223.1, on the reverse strand, counting down.
CGATGGCAATGAGATTACCATTACGCTGGATAGCAATGATGTACGGCAGAATCAATGCTGATCTTGCTGCAACAAGTGGTATTTACACTGCCGAAGATGTTTTAAAGATGGTAATGGCTGGCGCAAAAGTAACGATGATGCTATCTGCACTTTTAAAGTTTGGTATTGGTCATATTGCCGATGTAACCACAAACTTAAAAGCCTGGATGGAAGAAAAAGAATACGAATCAATAGAACAGATGCGCGGAAGTATGAGCTATATGAATGTAGAAGATCCAGCAAAATTTGAACGTGCAAATTATATGAAGGTACTTCAATCATATAAATAGGTTTTTGATATGTCACCCTGAGCTTGCCCGACGCAAGTCGAGGCAGGCCGAAGGGTGTCATTAAATATTACATCCATTGCCGGTAGAGTCTCAGAGGAGAATTTTGATCTTAACGAAGCAAAATGCGACTTAACCGGCAGTGGATTTTTTATTTTAAATCTCTGTTCTTGTCATTTCGATCCCGATTTTAATCGGGAGAGAAATCTTTCTTTGGCTATATCAGATTTCTCGTCGTAAAACTCCTCGAAATGACCTTTAATATTTATTACAAAATGTTTTCTGTGATTCACACTAAAATTTAATTGAACTTATCTGATTATATTTTGTTTATAAAATAAAAATCTTTTGAGGACTATGGCTTTATTCTTTATTATTTTCTTAACAGTTTACACAGCATTAAACTATTATATATTTATTCGTGGCTGGCAGGTAATTTCAGCTTATTCAATTCTAAAACCAATATATGCAGTTTTATTTATCGTAATTGCTTACGGATATGTTCTGGCAAAACTGTTCTACAAATTTCTATCCCCATTAGCCTATGATATCTTACTTGGCGTTGGTTCAATCTGGTTTGCATTTTTTGTTTATTTCATTTTATCTCTTCTATCAATTGATATAATCAGACTTTTCAATTCCTGGTTTAATTTTCTTCCTGCATCTTTATTTAAGAATTATGAAACTACAAAACATATAACAGCCATATTTGTAATCGCTTTGGTTAGTTTGATTGTGTTTCTCGGGAATCTGAATAAAAGAAATATTGAAATCCGAACTTTAGAGATTTCTATTCCAAAAGGTGAAAGTAAACTTGATTCACTTAATATTGTAATGGCATCCGATATTCATCTTTCTCCGATTGATGGCGAAAGATTACTTGTTAAAATTGTTGATAAAATAAATCTACTTAATCCTGATATTATTTTACTTGCAGGAGATATTGTTGATGATAAAGCGAGCGTATTAGAGGAAAGAGGAATCGGTGAATCGTTTAGAAAATTAAAATCTAAGTATGGTGTTTATTCAATCACAGGTAACCACGAATATATAAACGGAGTTGATTCCAGCGTAAGATTTGCCGAGAAGTTTGGAATTAAATTCTTGCATGATTCTTATACAATGATTGACAGCAGTTTTTATCTAATCGGAAGAGAAGACACTTCGATGCCTCAGTTTACAGGTAAACCTAGAAAATCTTTAGAGGAAATTGTAAAAAATATTCCTGCTAATTATCCAAAATTTTTATTGGATCACACTCCGTTTAAATTAGAACAAGCGCAGCAAAACGGAATTGATCTGCAGCTTTCCGGTCATACACATCACGGGCAGATATGGCCGGCAAATTTAATAACAAAAATGATTTATGAAATTAGCTGGGGTTACAAGCCGCCAAGGTCCGGCCCTGTCGGAAAGAAAGGCAATACACATTATTACGTTTCATCCGGTGCAGGTACGTGGGGTCCGCCAGTTAGAACAGGAAGCAGTTCCGAGATTGTTAACATTAAAGTGAAGTTTACTAAATAAATCATTCATCTATGCAATCATGCATTTATACAATCACGCTGTTTTATTTTTTTAATGAGCATGAATGCATGATCACTCAGTCGCACACTAAAACACAAACGTCATTCCAAATTTAAACTGATCGTATGCAATAGGTGCTTCACTATTGAATGGCCAGTTCATTTTATCCTGTCTTAATTCATAAATTCCATAAGCCAAAGCATTCTTTAGTACAAAGTTCACAATTGGTCCTGCTGCTGGTGATGAATGAAATATTTCTTTTATAAATCCATCTAATAATCCCTGGGCTGCAGCTTCGATAACTGCACTTCCTGCCCACTTCCAGAATAAATGTCTTTGAAATACAATTGATCTTTCATAACCAGCATCAACCATTAAATTATTAATGACTTTAACCCTAATTCCCCCCTCGCTGCTAGTTCCAAATCTAAAAGAGCCTTCATAAAGATTTAATATATTATAATCATTGTTGGGCAAAAATTGATGTATTGTATAATCAGTTATAAGCAATGGAAAAGTAAAATCAATTCTTGACCAATTAAGTGTGTGTGAATTATAAAGAATAATTGCTGTGCTTTCTCCAAGCTTATATCCGTATCCGCTTGATCTTCCAAAACCAAATCGCCACATATCAGTCTCAATATCAGTCCCTTCGGGATTTTTACCGGAAAGTTTATTTGATTCATTACTGAGATATAAATATCCGTAACTGTGATTAATTATATATTCAGTTCCCCAGGCTGGTTTATCTTTTATGTAACCTAATTTAATTTCAATCAGGTTTGGATCTACGAATTGCTTTTGTAAATCATTTCTATCAAGTTTAGCTAATCCATACTGTAAAGATATTGCCGGCTTTTTATCTTTAAATCCAAAATCAATATTCCAGTCTTCCCAATCTTTCCATTCATTCCACTTCCAATGCCAGTCCCAATCATCTTTGGTTTTAGTGGAATCATCTTGTGCATTAATAAATCCAAACCCGAATAGAAATATTAAAACGGTAAGTAAATTTATTTTAGCCATATCTCCTCCTATGTAAAATTTTCTTTTAATTCCACATTAAAATTAGACAGAAAAATGATACGATATAATTTTATTTATGGCAGTTAATCTGTTTGTGTGATGAATGGAGTTTAGAATTTTCTAACGGTTAATAGTATTCCAAAATTTTAAGCTTAACGTCCGCGCGCATTCACGATCTCGTTAGCTGGTTAATCAAAATATAATTTATATTTAAGATAAATTTTACTAAGGATTTTTTACTTTATACCGGATATAAAACAGAAACAAGATTTGTATAATATTTCACGTTTGAATAAAAATTATCCGAGATATGATGAGATAATTAAGTTACATAAAGAAGCTATTGATGAATGGAATGATATTTATATTGATCCGGAAACAGGATTTGCAGTACTTACCGCCGAGTTTTTATTAAAGCGTGGTTATTGCTGAGGCAGCGGATACTGGCATTGCCCGTATGATAAGAAAGTTTAACAAAAGAGACTGTCTCAAAAGTCAAAAATACAGAACTGTCATTCCCACGAAAATGGGAATCCACTTTATTTTAGGCTTTATGGATTCCCATTTTCGCGGGAATGACAGGGATATTTAAATTTTTAATTAAGTTCTCAAGGATGTTTTTATAAAATAAACTTACTCAGGTCTCTATCTTTTACAATTTTTTCTAATTTATCTTTTACAAACTTTGCATCAATCTTTACGGTGTTAGCCGGAATTTTATCAGGCACATCAAAAAGTATTTCATCAAGTAATGTTGTAAGGATTGTATGCAATCTTCTTGCACCGATGTTTTCAACTTGTTCATTAACCTCCGTTGCAATGCGCGCAATTTCTTTTATTCCATCTTTACTGAATTCTAACTTTACACCTTCTGTTTCCAATAAAGCGTTGTACTGTTTTAACAAAGCGTTTTGCGGAGTAGTTAATATCTGTACAAAATCATCTTCGTTTAAACTGTTAAGTTCAACACGAATTGGAAATCTTCCCTGCAGCTCAGGAATTAAATCTGATGGTTTTGAAACGTGAAAAGCTCCTGATGCAATAAACAAAATGTGATCAGTTCTTACAACACCGTATTTTGTGTTTACATTTGAACCCTCAACTATTGGAAGGAGATCACGCTGAACACCTTCGCGGCTAACATCAGGTCCCTGTCCTTTTCCACCGCCTGCAACTTTATCAATTTCATCTATAAATATCATTCCAGAATTTTCAACTCGCTCAATTGCTTCTTTCTGTACAGCCTCCATATCAATAAGCTTTTGCATTTCTTCCTGCGCTAGAATTTGTCTTGCATCTTTAACAGTAGTTTTTCTTTTCTTACGCTTCTTTGGCATTATGTTGCCCATAATTTCCTGGATATTAATTCCCATATCATCCATTCCAAATGGTCCAAGCACCTGCATACCGATTGATGACTGCGCTTGTGAATCAAACTCAATCATCTTATCATCCATCTCACCGTTTTTAACTTTTAATTTCATCCACTCACGGGTTTTTTGATTTTGATAAGCTTCGTTCTCTTCGCCATTTACAGGTTGTTCGTCACCTTCCTGAGCCACAGGAGTTGTTTTAGTTTTTTTAACTGGCGGAATTAATATATCAAGTACTCTTTCGTCCGCAAGTTCTTCCGCTTTAGTTTGAACTTCTTTTCCCTTTTCTGCTTTAACTAAATTTACTCCAACCTCAACAAGATCACGCACCATTGATTCAACATCTCTACCCACATATCCAACTTCTGTAAACTTTGATGCTTCAACTTTTACAAACGGAGCTTGAGAAAGTTTTGCAAGTCTGCGGGCGATTTCTGTTTTACCAACTCCGGTGGGACCAATAAGGATAATATTGTTCGGCATAATTTCTTCGCGTAAAATATCTTTTACCTGCTGTCTTCTCCAACGATTACGAATTGCAATTGCAACCGCACGTTTAGCTTCAGTTTGTCCAATAATATATTTATCTAGTTCCTTGACAATTTGAGAAGGAGTGAAAATTTTCATATCAAAAGTTTTCTTTTCCATAACTATTCTATAACCTCTACATTAATTTTATCATTTGTGTAAATACAAATATCAGCCGCCGTTTTAAGTGCTTCATACACAATTTCTTTTGCTGATAGATTGCTGTGTTTCTTTAACATTTGTGCTGCAGCAAGTGCATACATTCCACCTGAACCAATTGCAACTATTTGATCATCAGGTTCAATTACATCACCGGTACCGGAAATAACAAGCGCAGTATCTTTCGAGATAACTGCAAGCATAGCTTCTAACTTTCTAAGATATTTATCTGTCCGCCAATCCTTTGCGAGTTCAACAGCAGCACGACTTACATTCCCCCGATACTGTTCAAGTTTATCTTCAAATCTTTCCATTAGTGTAAATGCATCCGAGGTTGCACCCGCAAAACCACAAAGCACTTTACCATTTGCAATCTTTCTTATCTTCATTGCATTGTGTTTCATAACTGTGTTGCCGAGTGATACCTGTCCATCACCACCGAGTGCGGCGACTCCGTTATGTAAAATTCCAAGTATTGTCGTTGATTTGATTTTTCGTTTCATAGTAAAACTTTCTTTGAATCTAATTAGTGTAAAATTAGTGTTAATTAGTGGCAAAAAAACAACCACTAACCAGCCTACCGGACTGGCAGGTTGCACGAATTATCACGAAAAAAAATTTTTAACCTTTTAACATTAATAAAGATTCCGTCCTTCGACGGAATGAGACTTATATTTTAAAAGGAAATATTTTTGGTACTTTCTTCTGATAATTTCGGTATTCATCACCAAACAATCTAACCATTTTCTTTTCCTCATAATACGATCCGATGTAAAAATATGCCGTAAATGAAATGAACATTGTGAGATAAAACAAGTTCATTTCAGATCTAAACATTATAAAGATAATTGAGAAAAAATAAATTGGATGTCTGCTGTATTTGTACGGACCTTCAATTCTCAAAGTATAATTTTCATCTAATTCATTTTCAGAATACTCATTTTTTAAATAACGATCTATTTGATTCAATCCTATGAATTCTCTAAAACTGATATACCTAAAACACCAAATCATTCCAACCAACGAAAGCAATTGCGGAATCAAAACCAAGTAATCATACGGCTTGGGTAAAATATAAATTTGTAAAAACGGCTGTGGTGCTAAATCCCAAATAATGTATAATCCAACAACAGCAAAAATATTAAATGCAAGTCGATAGAAAGCAATCAGGTTGCCAAAAGTTTTACGGATAAACATTTTAACTTTTATAGAAGCAAGGATTGAATGGATAAATCCGTAAAGAGCGAAAAGAATAATTAAAGTTACAACATCAACAATGTAATCCATTTACATCATTTGTTTGCGTAAACGGGCAACGGGCAGTCTTAGCTGTTCACGATATTTTGCGACTGTTCTTCTTGCAATATGAATTCCTTCGCCATTAAGAAGTTCAGCAAGTTTATCATCACTAAAGGGTGTTTTTTTATCTTCAGCTTCAATTATTTCTTTAAGCCTTTCACGTATATGCTTGTTAGAAACATCTTCGCCTGAATCGGTAGATAAACCTTCGCTGAAAAAATATTTTAGTTCGTGTATTCCCATCGGACTTTGAACATATTTGCCATTAACAACACGACTGATTGTAGAAATATCCATCATAATTTCATCGGCAATATCTTTATAGATCATTGGTTTTAAAAGCTTTGGTCCTTTTTCAAAAAACTCGTATTGTCTCTCAAGTATTGCACGCATAATTTTCAATAAGGTGTCTCGCCGCTGCTGTATGCAGGCAATAAACCATTTAGCTGATTCAAATTTTTCTCGTAAAAATTTATATGTTTCTTTTTCGCGCGGAGTTTTTTTACTGCGTTTATTAGAATCAAACATTTCTAAATATTGTTTGCTGATTGTAACCGAGGGCATACTTCTGTCATTAAGAGTAATCACCCAGTTATCGTCAACTTTTTCGATAAGAAAATCGGGTGTTACCTGATTGCTTTCCATTGAAGAAATATTTCCTTCTCCGGGTTTAGGATTCATTTCCTGAATAAGGGCTACCGTATCTCTCAAGCATTCATCGGTAAAATTCATTCTGCTTTTAATAAGATCAAATCTGCGTTTTGTAAATTCATCATAATGATCTTCAAGCATTTTGATAGCAAGATATTTGTTATAAGGATCCGCTTTACTTTCTTGAAGCTGAACTATCAAACACTCCGGCAATGTTCTGCAAGCAATTCCAATTGGATCAAATTTTTGGATTCTCTTTAGTAAATCTTCTGCAATCTGCGGATCGATCTTTATGTGCTCAAACATTTCAAGTTCATTAAGAATTTCGGAAAGTTCTCGTTGTAAATAACCATCTTCATCAAGATTTCCGATAATTTCTTCACCAAGCAGAAAAAGATCTTCATCTAAATTAGCCATTTGAAGCTGTTCGGTAAGATGTTCACTAAGCGTAGTTCTAGATGGAGCTAAAGGATGATATACTTCTTCATCGGCACTTCTGTTTATTTTTTCGTGATCAAGATCATCATCATTCATATAATCTTCAAGATCAAATTCCTCATTATCCTTATCAGAAAATTCATCTTCAGTTTCCTTTTCGGTTTCAGAATCCCGTTCTTTATCATCCTGCTCCAACGAGATTTCCATTTCCTCTTCCAAAACAGGATTGATTTCAAGTTCTGTTTTTATTCTTTGTTCAAGAGCAAGCGTATTTAATTGCAAAAGTTTTTGATATTGAATCTGCTGTGGTGAAAGCCTTTGCTGTTGAGACATTCTTTGATTGAGTGAAAGCATATTATCTACCTGAATAATTCATAAGTTTATTGTACCATTCTTCCCCGTATAATCTGATTAAAGAATCTTTGCAGAATTCTGCAATTGTAACATTATTTTCTTTCCCTTTTTCTAATGCCGGTGCGCACTCACTAAATTTTTCATAACGCAAAACATCACCGCTAAAATCTGAAACACGAATTGGGAAAAGATGACACGATATCGGTTTACGGTATTTTACTTTTCCATCAAAATAAGCTTTTTCGATTGCACACTTTGCAACGTCCTTTTCGTAAAAAGAAAAAACACAATCGCGGTCATTTAAACTTTTTAACAGCAATTGATCTTCTTTAATTTCATAAAATCCGTTTTGTTCAATTACATCAATATGCTCTTTTGTTAAATATTCTTTAATAACAGGCAGAATATTTTCTATTTCGTCAATTTCTTCTTTTCTTATTGGTGCACCAAGGTCACTTTCAAGAGTACAGCAGGCACCCTTGCATTTTTTTAAATCACATGAAAATGGAATTTCTAGTATTTCACTTCTTACTAAAACGTCGTTTACTGCAAATATTGTATCAGAAATCATTGGAATAATTTTTGCTAATGTTAAAGTAAAATATAAGATAAAAATTCTTTTTATTACAACTTGATTTTCATTTTTATTGCACTTCTGTTTTAATAACTCATGTTACGCACAATGGCAAACCTCCGAGGTTCCAATGAATGGTTTTATAAAAACATTTTAAATTAAGAGCTAAAAACAACTTTAAAAATTTATAAATTACAAAACCTCGGAGGTTTTTTAATCACTTGCGTAAGGTAACTTAATAACTTAAAGAGACTTTTGAAAAATTCACACGGTCATTCTTGTGTAAATCCGTAGACTTCGTTTCCGAGAGGAGCGGGAATCTACCCATTTGGGGATTAGACTCCACTTTCGTGGGAATGAAAATACGATACATACATATTTTTCAGAAGTCTCTTAAAAATTATCCTGCCTTTAGTTGATTTTAATCATTCAATTTGATTATTTGTCTTATGGAATTATTCAACATTGTCCATAGACTTTAAAATTTCATTTTTAGCTCACAATTTTGTGTAAGAATAATAGTTTTCAATTTTAAATACATTATGTCTTTATTCTTTGAACTTTTTTTAGTTAAATCTTTAGAACAAAGTTTTGTATGCACAAAATAGAAATACCATTTAATACAAAAGCTCACTTTTCATTATGATTAAAAAATTTTTCCTTTTTATATTTTTCCTGATTAGTATCTCTTATTCACAATCAGATACACTTATAACTTTTTCTGAAGTAATGTTTTCTCCAACCTCCGGAAATAATGAGTTCGTTGAGATTTATAATCTTAGCACAACTCAATCAATAAATCTTAGCACATATAAAATTAAGTATTATACTTCAACAGCGGATCAAATTGTGGATGCAGGATTTGGTACAACACTTTTACCAAATTCTTATGCAATCATTTTTGAAAATGATTACGATATTACAACTGGTATTTACAGTGGACTTGTGCCGTCGAATGCTTTGGTTGTAAAGATTGCGGATAATTCTTTTGGTACTAGCGGAATGGCAAACACAACAAGCAGACCATTATGGTTGCTGAATTCTGCTAATGACACTATCGATTACTATTTTTATTCTGCGAACAATCCGACTGCAATTTCTGATGAAAAGAAAATAATGAATCGTGATTCTCTTGCAACAAACTGGGCAAACTCTCTTGTATTAAATGGTACGCCTGGATTTACAAATTCCGTATCTCCAACTAATTATGATCTTCAGTTAAGTTCGCTCACTTTTTCCCCAACAATTCCCATTGCAGGTAATGATATTACTATTACTGCAAGAGTTAAGAATAAAGGAATCATTAATGCTTCAAGTTATTCTTTAGAAATTTTTAATGATATTAATAAAGATTCAGTTGCGGAAACAAACGAATTAATTTTTTCACAATCATATTCAAACCTTTTTCCAAATGATTCGATTACGGCAACAACCATATTAAACTCACTTTCTGCTGATACTTATCAAATCATTGCAAGAGTTAATTTTTTAAATGATCTGAATCCAGCAAATAATAGTTTGATAAAACAATTTACTGTTTCACCTCCGGGAAATAATTTTAACGATATTATTATAAACGAAATTATGTATGCTCCTTCTACTGGGGAACCGGAGTGGATTGAGCTTTATAACCGGACTACAGAATCTATAAACTTAAAAAATTGGAAATTGTCTGATGCTGCGACTACTATTACAATTACAACACAGGATAATTTTCTACCGGCAAATTCTTTTATAGTAATTTCAAAAGATGCTAATGTTAAAAATTTTTATTCCATTCCTTCCGAAGTTTTTGTAGCAAATCTCCCATCGTTAAACAATACAGGCGATGCTGTTGTAATTAAAGATTTTAATAACATAAAAATTGATTCTGTTTACTATCTACCTGAATGGGGTGGGAACACCGGCGGAAAATCTTTAGAGAGAATTGATTATAATATTCCATCAACTACGTCAACCAACTGGAAAACCTCAAAAAGTATTTTTAAAGCAACACCGGGGAATATTAATTCAGTTACTCAAAAAGATTTTGATGTTTTAGTGAGCGATGTTCAATTTAATCCTAAATATCCATTGCTTGGTGATAATATCAACATTGCTGTAAAGGTAAAAAATATTGGAAAGAACACCGCACAGTTTTCTGTTACTTTATTTGAAGACACAAATCTGGATTCAATTCCTGATACATTTATTGAATCCATTTCTAATCTCTCTTTAACTGCCGGCGATTCATCCTCATTGCAATTCAATTATCAAGTTCAAAATCTTCAAAGTAAAAAAGGATTTTTTGTAAGAGCATTATTTATTCAAGATCAGGATACAACGAATAATTATTTTTATAAATCAATCGAACCAGGATTTCCAAATCAAACAGTTGTTGTAAATGAAATTATGTATGCACCACTTGGCGGTGAACCGGAATGGATTGAACTTTATAATAATTCCAGCTTAGATATAAATCTTAAAAATTGGTCTGTTACCGATGTTCTAACAACACCGGTTACTGTTACAATCAAAAATGATTTTATTATTCCATCAAACAGTTATGCTGTCTTAACCAGAGATTCATCAATAAATAATTATCACAGATTTGTTCCATCACCAGCATTGAAAATCAATTTGCCATCATTAAATAATGATAGAGACGGCGTTGTGATAAAAGACAATCGTGAATTGACAATTGACTCAGTTTTATACTCAAATCAATGGGGTGGCACAAGCGGTTTTTCCCTTGAACGCATTTCATCAATATCAAATTCAAATAATCAATTCAACTGGGCAAGCAGCAAAGATATTGAGCAAAGTACGCCAGGCAGAATTAATAGCATTACACCAAAAGAATTTGATTTATCGGTTGCAGGAATTTCCTTCTCGCCAAGATTCCCAACTAACGGTGATGATGTTTTAATCAC